>CAZVMD010000402.1:0-6073 GCA_964628555.1 uncultured Myxococcales bacterium
GCTTCGCGCGGCGTCAGATCCTTCGCTGCCTTGCCGAAGTAGTGCCGCGCCGCCTTGCCGATGCCATACAGATACGGGCCAAACTCGATGGCGTTGAAGTAGATCTCGAGGATGCGGCGCTTGATGGGGTTGATGTCACGCAGTGGGCTGTAGGCCTGCGCAGCCGTCACCGGTGCGGCTGGTGCGGCCGGCGTGGTCGGCTCGGGCGCCGTTAGCTGCCCAGCGGCTGCAGCGGCCGCGGCCGCTTCTTTCGCCGCCGCGGCGCTCTTCTGCAGCTTGGTCAGCCAGTACTGGTTGGGCGACATGCCCTTGCCGACCGCCTTTAGCAGCTCGACATCGTCGGTCAGATAGCTCTCGAGATACCAGGTCAGAAACAGCTCCTGCAGCTTGCGCGACAGCGTCTTTTCCTTCGACAGGAGGACGTTCTTCACCATCTGCATGGTGATCGACGACGCACCGAGGCGGAAATAGCCACGCTCAAGATTGGACTGCAGCGCGCTGCGGAACTCAGGCAGGATGAAGCCGCGATGACGCAGGAAGCCGTTGTCCTCCGTCGTCATAATCGAGTTGATAAGGTGCGGCGAGATCTGGTCATAGGTCACATAGTCCGGATTCTCGTCGCCAATCACGAAGCGCAGCTCGCGGTCGCCCTCAATCAACACCGAGTGCTCAAAGGGCACGAGCAAGCGCGTCGCCAGCATCTCCTTCGGAGCTTCCAGTACCTTGCAGCCGTCGATTCCGACCTTGCCCGAGAGCTGCACCGGCTCGTCCTTGGGATCCTTGGTGACCGCGGCAACCGGGCCATTGCCCGACCGACCGCCCTTGGCCTTGGGCGGCGCCGGAGGGGGAGGCGGCAGCGGCAGCGGTGCCTCAGCCCCTTCTTCGTCTTCTAGCGCGTTGGGGTCGCGGGCCGGCGGCAACTTCATCAGCTTGGCAAAATCGACGAACAGCCGCACATCCGTCGAGAAGGTCCCCCCCAAGCGGAAGTCGCGAATCCGCGAGACGATGCCATCAGGCAGCGAGTCGAGCAGCGCCTGACAGGCGATCGGCGGCACCGCCAAGTGCAGCGTCACCGAGCGCCAGCGCTCGCGCCAGCCTCGGGTCGGCGGCGTGCTGGCCGGACCAGCTAGGCCTGCCCCGGGCGGCGGTGGCGGCAAGACGGGAGCGGTCGCGACTGACCCCAGCCCCGCTGGCTGTGCCTCTGCTTCGCCATCGATCTCGGCCGTCGCGCCGTTCCAGGTCACCGCGGCTTTTTCCAGCCGGAAGCGCCGCGTCTTGAGGTCTATGCGCCCCCGCGCCGTCACATCGATGCCAAGGTCGCGCACCGGCTCGGCCAAGAGTCGCGGCGTGTAAACCGACAGCCCAGCCATGTGGAACGAGCCCGCGAAGTCGAGCGCCCGCTGGGCAAACTTGAGATCCAAGCTGGCATCGACCTCGGTCTGGTCCGCATCGATGATCGGCGTGTCTTTGAGGATCGGCTCCAGCGAGGACAGGCGAAAGCGCTGCGCCAAGATCGAGAGCTCGGCCTCAGCGCCCCGCTGGCTACGCAGCGTGCCATTGCCGTCTGGACGAACCCAGCCGCGAGCCTGCCAGAGCTCACGATCCACGCCGCCGTAGCCACCGGCTAGCGCGATCACCGCCCGGGTGGGCTCACTGGCATCGGGACGAATCGTGCCGTTGATGCCGGTCATGGCCAGGCGACGCCAGGGCACCACTGCCGCACCAAAGACCTCGACCTCAGGCAGCCCCTGAGGCAAGAAGCGGCCGGCGCTGTTCCAGCGAACGATCACGCGCTGGGCCCGTGCGCTGGCCCCACCGGCGACCTCGGCGGTGCTGTCATGCAGCGTCAGCTGACTCGCGCCGCTGCGAGTGACATTGGCATCGACGCCGCCAATGTGCAGCGTGCCTAGCTCATCGCGAAGATCGACCTCGGCGGACTTTAGGACCAGGGTCTGCGGGCCGCTCACCCGTCGGCGGCGCCCCGGCTCGCTCGGCGTTGGCGAAGGCGCCCGGACTCGATTTAGGAGCTCGGTGACATTGTCTTCTTCACCGCCGCGGATGAGCTGTATCAGGGGCCGATCCACCACCACCTCGGTCAGCTCAAGCTGCCCGCTCAGCAGAGACAGCGGTCGGAAGTGAACCTCGGCCCGTGGACAAGTCAGCGGATCGGCGCGACCGGGAATGCGAACAATCAGACCGCGAAGCAGGACCCGGCTCGGTCGGATGCGCGCCTCGGCCAAGCGCAGCTCAACCGCGTAGCGCTCGGCCAGCCTCGGCACCACGACCTTTTCAACGACGTAGGCGCCGCAGAGCGGTACCGCCACGCTCAGCGCTGCCATAAGCAGGACCAGCGCCATAAGTACACGGACCCACCAGCGCCGGGACCATCCGGGCTCAGGCAGGCGTGGAGTACGTCGGCTGGGCAGCTCCTGCCGTCCGCCGGGCGGACTTCCAGAAGGCGTCACAAGTTCCCACTCTATCACAGCGACTTCGCAGCCAAGCCGCGGATTTCACCGGTGATTGGCGCCTCTACCTGACGTGTAGGTCCGCCCCTTGCGCCGGGCGACAAGCGCGTTAGGCGGCCGGCTGTTCAAGCAGCGCGACCAGGCTACGAACCTGCTCATACTCGTCGCCCATGCCCTGACTGCGCAGCAGCGAAAGACCGGTGTCGACAAGCTCGGAGAGCTCGCTGTAGCGACGGCTTGGCTGGGCCTCAAGGCAGCGCGCCAGCACGCTCTGCAGCGTCGGTGGCACCGGCGACTGCGCCACTGCCGAGGAAGACGCCGGCTCGCCAGGCTTGCGCCCGAACAGCAGCTGATGCAGCACCACACCCAGCGCATATTGGTCGTTGCGGGCGTCTGGCCAGTCGCCAGCATCCCCGCGCTCGCTGGGGCTAAGGTAGCCAGGAGTGCCGAGCCGCGGCAGCGTCTCTCCTCGGTCTTCAGACGGTAGGCTGGCGACGCCAAAGTCGATGAGCTTCAGCAGCCCGCGGCGCGTCAGGATGAGGTTTCCCGGCTTGACGTCGCCGTGGATCACGCCGCGACAGTGGACATGCGACAGGGCCCGCGCTGCCTGCACCGCGATAGCGACCACGGCCGGCCAAGGCAAGAGCGGTACCCGGGCCAGTGCGTCCTGCAGGTCAATACCAGGACACCACTCCAGCAGCAGGAACAGCGCCCCGCCCTCTTCGACGAGATCGTAGACTTGCGGCAGGTTGGGGTGCGCGAAGCGTCCCAGCATCCGGGCCTCGCGCCGGAAGCGCGTGATCAAACCCGGCTCGGCCATGGCATCACTGCGCAGCGCCTTGAGCGCGACCAAGCGGCCAAGCCGCTCGTGCTGGGCGCGATAGACCACGGCGTGTCCGCCCGCGGCAACCTCTTCCAAGAGGCGACAGCCCGCTACAGAGCCGATGGGCAGCCCAGGAGCGAGCACGGGTGCCGTGTGCGTCGCCACGCGGCCTGCGGTCTCCGGCCTGGAAGTCCCCTGGTGAACGATTTGTTGGGTCGCTGGCGTCGGTTTCACTGTCGCACGCTGGCCTTGCAGAAAGAGAGGGGTCGCCGCCAAAGACCGCAGAGCAGACTCGCGCGTTAAGGAGGGCTAAGGGCGGACGCTCGGCAGGCTGGCCGCGTCGAAGAAGCAGACGAAGGCGCCGCCATTGCAGCCAAAACCAGTGCAGGAAAAAGGCTTTGTACGTGTACGCGTGTGAGATACCATATCGGGCTCAGACCGCCTCGTGGATTTTGAGGTCTTTGGTGTACACGGACGCCAGCGAATCGCTGATGTTGCGCTTCCGGTCCGGCGATGTCCGGGCCTTCGAAATCCTGCTACAGCGCCATCGCCAGAGCGTCTACGAGTTCGTGCTGCGCTCGGTGGGATTCTTCAACGCGGCGCAGGCTGAAGATCTGACGCAAGAGACCTTCCTGCGCGTCGTCAAGCAAGCGGCAACCTACGAGCCGCGCTCGAAGTTTACGACCTGGCTGTTCACCCTCGCGCGGAACCTCTGCATCGACGCCTCGCGACGACGAAAACATCGCAAGGCGCAGAGCCTTGATGCCCCAGACGAGGAGGGCCACAGCCTGCTCGAGCGCACCTCGGATGGCGGGATGGCCGTCGATCGCCAAGCCGTCAGCAGCGAGCTTCGGACCCGCCTAGAGCGCGCCATCGCCGAGCTTCCCGAAGATCAGCGGGAAGTTTTCCTGATGCGCGAGTCGGCAGACTTGTCGTTCAAAGAGATTGCCGATGTGATTGGCATCTCCGAAAACACGGTGAAGAGTCGGATGCGTTATGCTTTAGAAAAGCTGCGCGCTTCCCTCGATGAGTATCAAGACATGGCTCGGGCACTCCCATGACGCAACCACAGCGAAACGAAGAGCGGTTGCTCGACTATCTCTACGGAGAGCTAGATGCCGACTCCCGCGCGCAGGTGGATGCCGAGCTGGACAGCAACCCAGCGCTGCGGCAGGAGCTTGACGGCTTCCGCCGTGTCCGCACAGCGTTTGGTGAGCTACCCAAGCCCGAGCAGTCAGCGGAGTCGGCGCAGCGCATGACCGCACTGCTGATGCAGCAGGCGGCGCAGCAAGCGGCGGCGGCGAAGACGGCGGCACCGACGGAGGCAGGCGGAGGCAAGCTCCTGCCCTTCCGCTCACGCACGCTGCGCCGGGTATTCACCAATCCCGCCACCGGGATCTTTGCAGCGGCGGCGGCGGCCCTGATCTGGGTCGCGGTGAAATCGCAGAGTCCAACGAGTGAACCGACGGCCAAAGTGGCCACGCCTCCGGCCGCCGACTCGCCCACGGTCGTCGCAGTCCCGGTTGGTGGCTCGCTCTCTCCGACGGCAGGGCTGGCGGGAGGGGAACCGACGACACCGAATAATGCCGCCACGGTGGAGCCCAAGCCGACCCCGCAGGCCGGCGGCGATGCTCCGGGCCAGGTATGGGCTCAGCTCTCGCGCTCAGCGGCGAGCGATAGCCTGGCGAAGGCACCCGAGCTAGCGATGCGCCCGGATCCGACCGCGCTCCCCGAGAAACCTCTCGCCCTGCGCGCGAGTCGCGACAAAGCCAAGGACTCACTCGACGGCAAGGTGATGGCGCTTAACGAGGGCTACGGAAAGAACAAAGGCGCGCTGCCCAAGTCCGAGGTAACCCCTCGCAAGGCCGACCGAGCATTTGACGACTATCGCCAGGAAGCGGAGTCGCCAGCCCCTCCGGCGGCGGCAGCTCCGATCGCGCCACCGGCCGCCACACCTGCGCCAGCCGCACCGAGCGCCGACAGCGAAGGCGGCGTGCGAGGAGCGATTGCGCAAACTCAGGCTCGCCGAAACCAGCGCGTAATCGAAGAGCTCGCCAATCAGGAGCTTGGCGCGATGCCTGCGCCTGGTGGGGGCGCAGCGCGACCGAGCAGCTCGCCACCTCCCTCAGCTACGACGGCCCCAGCCGAGGCCGAGCGCTACGCTCAAAACGACGTCGCTGAAAAGTCCGCCATCGCTGAAGACGAAAAAAAGAGCGGCTACGCCGGAAATGCGCGCCAGCGCGAGCAGGCGAGCAGCGGTGCCTACGCCCAAAACGTCGGGCGCGCGACTAGCGGCCCGGCTCAGCGAGTCGACAACAGCGACGGCGATCGTAACAACCTGCCGCTCTTACAAGCAGTGCAGGAGTATCTGCGTCAGGGCCGCTGCGCCGAAGCAAATGCGGCCCTAGTGCGCGTTGAGCAGTCGTTCCCGGCAACCCGCGGACTAGCGGAGGCAAGGGCGCAGTGGCAGAAGAGCTGCAGCGCAGCCCCGTCGCAGCAGGCGATGCCGGGTCAGGAGCGCCAAATGCTGGCCCAGCCCAGTGACAGCCAGCCGGCGGCTCCGATGGCCGCGCCAGCGCCGATGAACCGGGCCATGAAGAAAGCTGCCCCAGCTCGCGCCAAGCCCACCCCGGCCAAAGCCGCAGACACAGCGACCGCCTACTAGCCTCCCGCACAAACCGCTCTCCCGCAGCCATTCACCGCCTGTAAGCTGCCCGCGGCAGGTACGGACGCCAGGCGAGAGCAGATCTGGACACGAATCGACACGAGCCCTCCGCGAGAAGGG
>CAZVMD010000403.1:0-6041 GCA_964628555.1 uncultured Myxococcales bacterium
AACGGCACCTTGCCCGACACCATGCGGAACATGACGATGGCCAGGCAGTAGACATCGCTCTGGCCGTCGATCGGCTGGTCGCTCTGGAACTGCTCGGGCGCCATGTACGTCGCGGTGCCCAGGACCTGGCCATTGCGCGAGTCGGCATCCTGACCAGCATTGCCGCCGAGCTTGGCGATGCCAAAGTCGAGGAGCTTGACCCGCTCGCCATCTGGCCCGGCCATATCGGGAACCAGCATCATGTTCCCGGGCTTCAGATCGCGATGGATGATCGACTTGCCATGCGCCGCAGCCAGCACGCCGGCGAGCTGCCAGCTGATCGTCACCGCCTCTCGCTCGGGCAGCTTGCCGCCGTGGCTCTGCAGGCGCTCGGTCAGCGTCTCGCCCTCTAGGAGCTCCATCACCAGATACAGGCTGCCGTCGGGCCGCTTGCCCAGATCCGAGACCTGCACGACGCCGGGGTGATTGATGGTGTTGACGGCCCGTGCTTCGTTGAAAAAGCGGCGTACTGCGTCGTCTTCTTTGGTGAATTCCGGGTGCAGGACCTTGATGGCGGCTCGGCGATTGATATTGGCGTTGAGCGCTTCATAGACCGCGCCCATGCCGCCGCGTCCAATAAGACGCACGATCTCATACTCGCCGAACTTCTCACCTAGCACGGCGGCGGCCCCCAAAATTCACTCGGTAACAGGGTACGGGAGGGGCGGATGTCAGGTCAAGGTACGACGGCGACGAGGGGGTCTGACGCGACGCAGCGCGCCAAGCGGTGTGGAAGCAGGCGATGTCGCCCACGATTCCCGGCTCCGCGAAGAGGGATTTACAAAGCGCGCACAACTACCGTTTACTGAAAAGGTGGAGAAAGGCTCGCTCGCCGGCACCCAGGTTGGTCCCTACCAGCTCACCCGCGCGCTGGGCGAAGGCGGCATGGGCTGCGTCTACGAAGCGGTCAACAAGCAGCTTGGTCGACGCGTCGCGATAAAGATCATGAAGCCGGCCTACGCCGCCGACGCGGAGGCGCTGGCACGGCTGTTCAATGAGGCGCGAGCCGTCAACCTGATCGAGCACCCAGGCCTGGTCCAGATCACCGAGTTTGGTCAGCTGCCCGATGGCAGCGCCTATCTGGTGATGGAGCTCCTGCGCGGCGATACCCTAAGCGCCCGCCTGCGCCGCTCGGGGGGCCGCCTAGCCGAGCGACCGGCTCTGGCCATCGCTTCGCAGCTGGCCTCGGTTCTGGCGGCCGCACACGAAAAAGACATCGTCCACCGCGACCTCAAGCCCGGCAATGTGATGCTGGTCGGCGACATGATGGTGGCCGGGGGTGAGCGGGTAAAGCTGCTCGACTTCGGCATCGCCAAGCTCAGCAAGAACAACACCCAGGAGGTCGATCCGCAGACGCGGGTGGGCGCGCTGCTGGGCACGCCGCGCTACATGTCCCCCGAGCAGTGTCGGGGCCTGCCCGATATCGACGGCAAGTCCGACGTCTATTCGCTGGGCGTGATGATGTACGAGATGCTGACCGGGCAGATGCCGTTTAAGACCCACACCGAGGTCGCCCTGGTCGCAGCGCACATCTACGAGCAGGCAACGCCGCTGCGCGAGGTGGCGCCGAACGTCTCGATGGTCATCTGCTCGCTGGTCGACAAGATGCTCAGCAAGGCCAAGGCCGAGCGGCCGACGATGCTCGAAGTGGCCAAGACGATCAGCGAGCGCACCACGCACCACGTCGAAGAACAGGCGACGCAGCGCATCGGCAGCCTGCCTGACAAAGAGACCTTGCGCGCCATGCTAGAGGGCGGGGCCAGCCTCGGCCAGCTCGCCGCCGGCCCGCCGCCGCCAGCGCCGTCGAATCCGGGCCTCGGTGGCAAGTCCGCTGGCCCGCCGCGGATACCAACGCCCGGTCAGCTGCCCGCCCTGGCCGCCGGTGTCGGCTCGTCGGGGGCCTTGCCGGCGCTCAGCGCTGCCGATCTGCAGTCGGCGCAGCACCCGCTGGTCGATCCCACTAATCCGACGACGATGCGGGGTAGCTCGGGTCAGGTCGCGCCCGCCCCGCGAGGCAGCCGCAAGGCCTTGCTATCCATGGCCATCGCCGCGGTGCTGCTGCTGGGAGTAGGCACGCTGCTGGTGGCTCGCCGGCAGGGCACGACGCCGAGCCCCCCGGCCGACTCGCCCACCAGCCCGACGCCGACGCCAGCCACGCCGACCGTGGCCCAGGTGCACTGGAGCATCGCCAGCGATCCGCCCGGCGCCGAGGTGGTTCGTCAGGAGGACGGCGAGATCCTGGGTACGACGCCGCTCGCACGCGAGTTTTCCGCTAAGCCCGGCACCACGCAGCTGCGCTTGGTGCTGGCTGGCTTCCAAGACATGACGCTGTCGCTGCCGCTCAACCGCGACGTCTCGATCGAGCGATCCCTGACCGCGATTCCGACCCCCAGTCCCCCCGCGGCGCCCGCTCCGGCGGCGAATCCTGCACCAAAAGCTGGGCCGGCGAAAAAGCCCGCTCCGGCTCGCGGCAAGAAGCCGGCCGCCAAAGCCAAGGCGGACAAGAAATCGCCCGGCGTCTTCTAGCCACGTTCCCCCGCGCAAGACCCCCGCTCGCAGCGATGCCGACGTCGCTGTCGCCCGCCTGTCAGCGCAGGGCAGTACAATACGTTGGCGGCAATCGCGCCGCAGAGGGCGGTCCATGGGGGCGATCGATCTTCTGTTTGATATCAAGCGCGACTCTGAGCGCTTGCATCAGCTGGTCTTGGGCGCGCTGCTCTCGCGCACGCCGCTTATCGATCGGCTGGTGCCACGCCTGCCGTCGCGCTCACTGCCTGGCGGCGGAGTGGCCCAGCTGCTTCCGGGAGACGAGCGACGGCCGCACGCCAGCCGACCGCGCACGCTGGTCTTTGACCCGCAGGGCAAGGCCTTTGATCTTGCCGTCTTGCCCGCCGAGACTGCGCCTGGCCCGCCCCAGCCCGAGGACGGGGGACGCGTGCTCGTCGAGGTCAGGATCGATGGAGCGCTGTCTGAAGACCACGTCGCCGGCCAGCTGGGTCGCATCGGCGAGCGCGATCAGGTGCTGTATCTGTTGCTTGGCTATAGCGCCATCACCAGCGATCGCCCGGCCCTGCGCGAGCGCATCGAGCGCATCGCTCGCCACAGCGGACGCCCGGACCTGCTCGATCGCGTCAGCCTGCGCGATGCCCGCGATCTGATCCCGCTGCTGTCGGACCCTGGGCTGCTGCCTCCCGATCTCAGCGAGGGCCTCAGCCGCACTCGTGACACGCGCGATCTGGCGGTCAGCTATCGCGACGCCCTGCTCTCGCTGCAGGCCCGCCTGCACAGCTTCCCAGGTCGGCCCATCGCGAGCTGGAGCGATGGCGACTTCTATGGCTTTTACCAGGCCTGTCGCGTCGGTCGCATCGGTCCGTTCGCCGACGCACACATCGGCCGCATCGGAAGTTCGGATGGCAGCGTGCTGGGCTGTCGCAGTGTCGCGCGGCCGGTGCTCGCTGGCCAGGCCCTGATCGATCTGGCGTTTGAAGGACCCCGCCTGTGCCTGCGCCTGACCCCGCAGCCGGGAGCCCGCGATCCGCGACGGACGCTGCGGGATGCCGCCGCCGCCGCGCTGCAGTCCATCGGCTTGCCGCCGGCCACCGGCCCAAGCTGGAGCGAGCAGCCGCCCCGCCTGACCGCCGTGATGACGCTGGCCAGCGCCGACGACGTGCTGGCGGATGTGGTCCAGGCGGCAGAGCTGGCACCCGGCGGACGGCTACAGCAGGCGCTGAGCCATGCTGATGAGCTGCTGCGTAAGGTCGCCGCCCAGCTGGGCCCCTGAAGTTTGCTGGCCCCCCGCCGCCGCGGCTGCCGTGGCCTTTTTTCTGTGTCCGCATCAAGGAGTCTGCGCATGCGTCACTCTCTTCGCCCCCTCTTCGCCTCGGCTGTCGCCTTCCCGTTCGTCGCTCTGTCCTTGCTGACCCCGGGCTGTGCCAGCGACCTGTGGAACCGCTATGTCCGTGACACCGAGGACAGCTGCCTGCGGGTCGGCTGTCCCGGCGGCGGAACGTGCAACCGCGACACCGGCCTGTGCGAGGGCGGCCCCGGCGACATGGGCACGACCGACATGGGCGATCCCAGCCAGGGCGACTTCTTTTCTGCCCCAGTGCCGATCACGCCCACCGCGCTGTACGAAAAAGAGGTCTTCTATCAGCTCTCGACGACGCAGGCAGAGCAGGGCAGTGGCCCTCCCGTGATCTGGCTCAGCGGCCCGCTGAAGGCGCTGGTACGCCTTACCACCGACTTGAGCGGACAGATGGCCGATACCAGCGTGCTCACGCTCGACGAGCAGCCCTGCTACCTCACCTCGATCCAGAGCACAGCCAAAGGAGGGCGAGATCTGCTGGTTGGTCAGCTGGCGCGAAAGTTCTCGCGCGTCTCGGGCGCTGGGGCCACCACGTTTAGCACCCAGATCTCCGGCTTCAAGCTGCTGTCGGTCGGTGACCTAAACAACGATGGCTACCCCGATGCCATCGTCACCGCTTCTCAGCTCAGCCTGGCCAACCTGTACTACAGGCTCTATGCCAACGCAGACGGGGATGGCCAAGCCGAGATCTTCGTGGGCGACAGCGCGTATCAGCTGCAGAACAAGTCGAACTCGCCCATCATGGGACCGCTGATCTCGGCCACCATTCAGCAGAAGCGCTCGCGCACGGTCAGCGGCTTCAACGTGGGCGCCATCGGGGCCGGCGCTGGTGAGGAGACCTCGGCTCTCCTGGCGCAAGTCGATGTGTCCGTCGGGGCCCCGAGCTGGAACATCATCGACAAGGTGGCGATCCCGGCCAGCGACTTCGCCATTCCCGTCGATCTCGACGGGGACACACTAAACGATCTGCTGCTGATCCAGCTCTGGAATGGCAAAGACCCCTTCTTGGGCATCCGCGGCGCCGTCCATGTCGCTCACAACACGGGGATCGAGGGCAAACCCGTCTTCGAAAGCAAGAACCAGGTGCCAGTGCCCCTGCAGCCTGGCCTGGTGCTGACCGCGCAGGTCGAGGACTTCGATCAAGATGGCTTTCCCGATCTGGCCGTGGCCACCGCAACGGTCGACGGTGGCGAGGTGCAGCTCTATCACAATGAGCTGCCGCCGGCGACGACGAAAGAGACGCGGCGCAAGCTGCGCTACATCGGCAAGATGAGCAGCACCTATGTGGCTCGCGCCATCGAGTTTGTCGATCTAAACCGCGATGGCTGCAAGGACATCGTCATGCTGTTTTCCGGCGGCATGGGCGCCGCAGCCACCGGCACCAACATCCTGTGGGCGGCGGGCCGCAAAGCCGGTCGCGGCCTGCCTGACTGTTTCTGATCGGCGTCGGAAAAAGCCGGCGCCGCGGGCTAGGGAATGCCCAGCAGCTTGTGCGTCTGCAGGCTCAGCCGCCAGCGCGGATGGGTCAGGCAGTACTGCACCGCGAGCGCGGTGTTCTCTTCGCGCTTGCCGCCGTCCATCGGCTGCAGGAAGAAGTGGCGAAACGACAGCGCCGCGAAGCGCTCGGGCTCGGCGCCCGGCTGCGGGTAGACCAGCTTCAGCTCATCGCCGCTCGCAAGGACCAGATCGCTACCCGCCTTCGGGCTGACGCAGACCCAGTCGATGCGCTCGCGACCGGGCGGCAGCGGCTGCGTGCCATTGGTCTCGACCGCGACGGTAAAGCCGACCGCGTGCAGGGCCACGAGCAGCGGCTCATCGAGCTGCAGCAGCGGCTCACCGCCAGTGCAGACCACCAGCTTGTGCTCAGCAGGCTCCGACGCCGACGCCGCCCAGGCCGCCGAGACCGCCGCCGCCAGGCGGTCGGCATCAGCAAAGCGTCCGCCGCCGACCCCATCGGTGCCGACGAAGTCGGTGTCGCAGAACTGACAGACCGCCCGCGCGCGATCGCGCTCACGACCCGTCCACAGATTGCACCCCGCAAAGCGCAGAAACACAGCGGCACGACCCGTCTGCGCCCCCTCTCCCTGCAGCGTGTAGAAGAGTTCCTTCACCAAATAGCCCATGGCGGGCGCCTATA
>CAZVMD010000404.1:0-6037 GCA_964628555.1 uncultured Myxococcales bacterium
TTGCTGACCGCGATGCGGCTGCGTCGCCCCGGGCGCAGCGCCGGCAGCAGTCGACGAAGATAATCGCTGCGATCCCCGAGCAGGTGGTCAACCTGGGCCAGCAAGATCAGGTCGTAGGTGCCGGCTTCGAGTCCCGGGTCCTCGGCGCTGACCCGACGGGGCAGGACATGGACCCAGCGCTCCTCGCGGACGCGCGTTGCCAGAGCTGACAGGGCGGCGTCATCGATATCGGTGGCGACGATGCGACCTCGCGGCCCCACCGCGGCGGCCAGGTAGCGGGTTAGATAGCCACCGCCTGCGCCCACCTCGGCCACGACATCCCCCGGCCGCAGCGCGAGGGCGGCGACGAGCTGCTGCGGCCGTCGGTAGCGGTCCTGGGCTGTCGTGGGGGGGCTCGGGGCGCGCGAGGTACACGCCGAGAGCCCGAGGGAGAAGATCCATGCCACTGCCTGCCTGCGCTTCACGGGCGCATCGTACCGCGTCGGCGGGGGGGCGGCTCAAAGCACCCTTACGCCCGACGGCTGGCCTGAGTGCCAGCGTGCTCAGAGCCTGCTCGCAGAGCTTTGCAAGTGCTCGCAGTCGCGGCACTATAAAGACCCTATATGTTGAACAAAGCCGTTGGCGTCGCCGTCCTCGTCTCCGCTGTGCTGGGCCTCTGGGTGGGGACCGATCTTCGGGCTGTGCGCTGGCTCGCGCTGCGACCCGCGGCGGCCCAGCCAGCCATGATGGATCCCTCGCAGATGTCGGGCATTCCGCGACCCGATCCGCAGGTGCCGGCGGCCACCGTGACCGTGCGCCTGATCCGCGGCGAGCTGAGCAATCGCATTGTCGACGCAGCCGTCGAGCTGGTGCCAGCCGGAGGCGCGGTCGGGCGCAGTGAGAAGACCAACGCCGAAGGACGGGCGACGTTCGGCGAGCTGGCGCCAGGTACCTACACCGCGCGGGCCAGCATCGACGGCGTGACGCTGAGCTCGCAGCCGATCAGCGTGCAGGCCGCGCCGGCTCCGGGCATTCGCGTCATGCTGGTCTTCCCCAAGAGCGCCGCCGAGCAGCAAAAAGAAGTCGGCACGGCGGATGGCAAGGCGCGGGTCGACCAGAGCAGCCCGCCGGGCAGCCTGCTGGTCAAGCTGGTCGACGAAGCCGGGCAGCCTCTGTCGGGACTGAAGGTGACCCTGCTTAGCGCTTCGCGGGCCGATGAGAAGGTCGCCTCGCGAGGCACCCAGACCACAGCCGCCGACGGTACCGCTAAGTACAGTGAGCTCTTGGCCGGCGCCGAAGTCGGCTATATGGTCCTCGTCGAGCGCGAGGGGGGACGGCAGCAGAGCCAGCCCTTCCAGCTCAGCCCCGAGCACGGCTCGCAGCTGGCGATGACCGTGCGCCCGGTGTCGCAGAACCAGGGGGCGCTGACCTTCGGCCCGGCTACCCACATCATCTTCGAGCCGCAGGACGACACGGTGCAGGTGACCGAAAACATCCAGCTGCGCAACCCGCTCGAACAGCCGGTCGACACTGGACCCAGCGGGCTGCGTATCCCGCTCGCCAAGGGGGCGCTGTCGCCGCAGGTGCCGCCCAATGGCCCGCCGCAGCTGTCGGTCGATGCCAGCCAGGAGGGTCCGCCGGTGCTGCTGTGGAAAGGGCAGGTGCCCCCCGGCGAGACGATGATCTCGGCGGCCTTTGTGCTGCGCCATCGCGGCTCGCTGTCGTTTCAGCAGCAGATCTCGATCAAGGCCGAGAGTGTGCGCGTCGTCGCGGTGAAGCTGCCCGAGCTCAAGATCGACGGCCTCACCGACAGCGAAGACCGCAAGTGGAACGGCCGCGACCTGCTGGTCGGCACGGTGGCCTTGCCCGGGGTTGGCGGCAGCATCGAGCTTACGCTGGCCGGCCTGCCGACGGATTTTTATCAGCTGCGCATCCTCGCGGTGCTGCTGGCGGTTGGGATCGCCCTGGCCTTTGCCTACCTGGCGATGTATCGCCGGCCCGAGGACGAGGGGCGGGTCGATAGCCAGCGGCAGCGCCTGATGGTCCAGCGCGAGGCACTGCTCGACGAGCTGATTAGCCTCGAGAGCGGCGCGGTCGCCCCCCCCAGCAAGGGCGCCAAGGCCAAGGCACCGCGCGAGGCGCTGCAGGTCCGTCGCGAGCTGGAAGACGTCTATCGCCGCATCGATGAGCTCAATGGCTGAGCCGGCGACCGCAGCCTCAGGTTCGGCCCCTGGCTTTGCCTGCATCACCGCCCGCGAGCTGTATCGCGACTATGGCCGGCAGCGCGCGCTGGCCGGGGTGTCGCTGACCCTGCGGGCCGGGCAGGTGACGGCTCTGCTCGGCGAAAATGGGGCCGGCAAATCGACGCTGCTCTCGATCCTGGCCGGCATGCAGAAGCCCAGCCGGGGGCAGGCGCTGATTGACGAGCAGCCGCTGTCCGCGCTCGATGACACCAGCTTTCGTCGCTGCTTGGGCGTGCTCTCGCACGAGCCGCGCTGCTATGCCGAGCTCTCGCCGCGCGAGAACCTGCGCTTGTTTGCCCAAATCTACGATCTGCCGCCCGCTGGCTCGGCCCAGCCTCGGCCGCCGTCCGTCGAGGCTGAGCGGGCCGCGACCGCGCCGAGTGGCCCCGCCCCGCTTGGCGATATTGAGCACTGGCTGCACGCGGTGGGCCTGCAGCGAGCCGCGGATCGTCCCGCCCGCACGCTGTCGCGGGGCATGCTGCAGCGGCTGGCCATCGCGCGCACCCTGCTGCATCAGCCGTCGCTGATCTTGCTCGATGAGCCGTATACCGGCCTCGACCCAGCGGGCGTAGCGCTGTTGTCGCACCTGCTTATGCAGGAGCGGGCCCGGGGGGCGCTGATCTTGGTGGTGACGCACGATCTGGCCACCGTGGCCCCGCTCTGCGATCAGGTCGTGGCGCTGTGCCGCGGCCGCGTCGGCGCCTCAGCTGAGGTCGCGTTCGGCAGCGCGACCGGCGACAGCCTGCTTGCCCTCTATCGTCAGGCCGAAGCGGCGGCGACTCGCCGTCTGCGGGACGGTCGCGGCACCGCCTCAGCCTCGGCGGGGGATGCATGAGCCCGCTGCGCTTTCTGCGTCAGGTGCTGCTGCTGCTGCACAAGGACATCCGCGTCGAGCTACGGGCCGGCGAGCTGATCTACGCCACCATGCTGTTTGCCGCCATCGTCGTGCTGCTGTTCTCGTTCGCGTTTCTTGGCGGCTCGCCGCCCACCGTCGAGGTGATGGCCGGGGTGCTGTGGGTGGCGCTGGCCCTGGCTGGCCTGGTCGGCATCAGCCGCAGCTTCGAGCGAGAGCGCGAGGCCGATACCCTGCGCGGCCTGCTGCTGTCGCCGCTGTCGCGCCCCGCCATCTACTTATCAAAGCTGTTATCGATGGCGCTCTTGATGTCGCTGGTTGTTGTCGTCGTCGTGCCGGGGCTGCTCTTGCTGTTCGGCATGCAGATCGCGGGCCTGCGCGCCGCCGGCCAGCTGCTGCTGCTGCTTTTCTTGGGCATCTTGGGATTTTCTGCGGTGGCATCGCTGTTCTCGGCTTCACTGGGGCGAGCCCGGGGGCGCGAGCTGCTCTTGCCGCTTCTGGTGTATCCGCTGGCGGTGCCGGTACTTCTGGCCGGAGCCCGCGGCACCTACGATATTCTGTACGGAACGCAAGAGAGCCTGATCGATGCTGCCCGCTGGGTGCGCTTCCTCCTGGCCTTTGATGTGCTGTCGATGACCTGTGGCCTCTGGCTGTTTGAGCCGCTGACCAGCAACGAATAGGACGCCCAACCCTGACCCGGCGACGACCCGCCGGCCACCTCGCAGAGCCCCTATCCCCATGAGCCATCCCGCAAACCCTGCCCCGCAAAGTGCCCTGCCGCTCGGCCTGCTTGCCGTCTGCCTGATCTTGGCCGTGGGCTATGCCGGCGTGCCGCAGCTCATCCTGGCTGCGCCGACCGAGCCGACGATGGGCTTTGTCCAGCGCATCTTCTATTTCCACGTGCCAGTGGCCTGGCTGGCGATGCTCGGGGCGCTGACCTCGGGCGTCGCGAGCGCCGTGTATCTGTCGCGCGGCTCAGAGAAGGCCGACGAGATCGCGGTGTCGGCGGCCGAGCTGGCGGTGATCTTTGGCCTGTGCGCCATCGTCTCGGGACCGCTGTGGGCCCGCAAGGCCTGGGGCGTGTTCTGGCAGTGGGATGTTCGCCTGACGACCACCGCGCTCCTGTGGATCATCTTTGTCGCCTATCTGTTTGTGCGGCGCTATGGCGGTCCGGGATCGGCGCGGCTGGGAGCCGGCCTGGCCTTGTTTGGCGCCGCCGATGTGCCGCTGATCTACATCTCGGTCTCGATCTGGCGCACCATCCACCCCAAGACCAGCGTCGTGCCGACCCTGGACCGCGGCATGCGGCCGGCGTTCTGGCTGTCGATGCTCCTGTTTTCGACGCTGTTTTTTGTGCTGCTGAGCATGCGGCGACGCCTGGAGCGGGCGCGCAAGCAGCTCAACACCCTCTACCTGGACGCCGACGAGGCGGGCCTTCTCGACGACTAGCCGACCAGCCGAGACCTACGATGCGAAACCTCAGCCACCGCAAAAATCTCCTCCGCCCCGCACTCTGCCTGGCCCTCCTGTTTGGCCTGGGTGGGGCGCCGCTGGCCCTCGCAGATAAGGCACCACCGCCGCCCCCGAGCAGCCCGAGCCAGGCGGACAAGGACGGCTTCGTGCCCGAGAGCCGCCCCGCCACCATGAAGAGCGTCGAAGAGGGCCTGCCGGCCGGGCCTCTCGTCGGTGCAGCCTATGGCTTCATCTGGCTGGCGGTCTTTGGCTTTGTCGTCTGGACGCTGCGTCGCACCAGCCGGCTCGAAGGGGAGCTGGCCGAGCTGCGCGACAAGGTCGAGCGCGCGACGGGCGGGAAGAAGTAACAGGCGGTCTGATGCCCACGGCGGCACACTTCATTTACATCCCGGTGATGCTGATGTTCGGCATCGTCATCGGCTATGTGCTGGGCTCGCGAGCCGCTCGCGATGCCCTACAGGCCGAGCAGACCCGACGGGACGCCAAGGCTGCCCGTCGCGCGGCCCGCGAAGCTGAGGCCAAGGCGGGGCGGGAGGCAGCCCCGCAGGAAGGAACCCATGCGCAAGATTCAGCTCAATGAGGAGTGGTCGCGGCTTTTCGCGCAGTACCGTCTGGACCATCAGCACCCGATGAACAAGCGGCTGCACCGCGTCGGCATTCCCCTCATCTTGTCGAGCATTCCGGTTGCCGCGACGCTGGTCGGACTGCCACTGGCCGCCACGCTGTTTACCGTCGGCTGGGGCTTCCAGTTCGCCGGCCACTTTTTTGAAGGCAAGAAGCCGAGCTTCGTCGACGACAAGCGCGCCTTGCTGATCGGCGCCATGTGGTACCTCGACCAGATCGGCCTCACCGTCTTCGAGGAAGAGCGCGTCCAGCTCTAGTCTCAGTGTCCGGCGCGGCGCCGTGGCGGGTCAGGAAGGCGTGCTGCCTCTCCCCTGGCCACCGGCGCTGCGAGTATCATCGGTAGGATGCAGCCTGCGCCCTCCGCCGCTCTGCTGGCCCAGCGCTACGAGCTCTTGGAGCCGCTAGGGGAGGGGGGCATGGGCGAGGTCCTGCGGGCCCGCGATCGGCTAAGCGGGCAGTTCGTGGCCCTCAAGCGAGTGCGCCTCTCGACCTCGGGGAGCGAGGATGAAGAGCACTCGACTGGCTCGCTTACCCGCTCGCTGACGCGGCTGCGTCAGGTGCCAACCAGCCTGTTTACCGCCGCGCTCGGCATGTCGGTCTCGTCCTCGCTGCCCGAGTCAGCGCTGCGTCTGCTGCTGGCCCAGGAGTTCCGCACCCTGGCCAGCCTGCGTCACCCGCACATCATCAGCGTGCTCGACTACGGCTTCGATCCGGAAGGGCGACCGTTTTTCACCATGGAGCTGCTGGAGCGGGCCGTTGACCTCAAGCAGGCGGCCAGCCGCTGCGACCTCGCCGGCAAGCTTGGCCTGATGCACCAGGTCCTGACCGCCCTCCACTACCTCCACCGCCGCGGCATCCTGCATCG
>CAZVMD010000405.1:0-6011 GCA_964628555.1 uncultured Myxococcales bacterium
ATCTGCGGAGAACCGTTTAGGGCGCAGCGCCAGGATACGTTATTGGATCGCCAGGATTTGTGTCAACAGGACTTTCAAAATAAGCGCGTATTGTGCAGCTATCTTCACTTCGAGATAGTGTCATGAATCTCCCGGCCATAACTCACACTCAACCCCGCGAAATTGCCGCAGATTCAGCCAATCTCCGACGGCAAACAGAAGCGAAGCGCCGTCCCACCCGCGCACACAAATCCGGTTATGTCGCAGAAAAAATCTGTATGAATTTCAAATATTTATCGCACTATCACAAAATCGCACATCGTCGGAGTGCATCTACCTATACCCCTGTGGCTATGCCGTTGTAGGGGCAGATTACACAGAGGGCTGCTTGGCCACTCGGCCGCCCGCTAATGGCTGCCGGCCGCTCGTTTTTTCAGCGCGGCGCTGCGCAGCTCGTGGCCGGTTGGCCCCGGCGGCAGCGAGGCCCGCTTTTCCGCCCCGTGGCCCTCGCCCAGGATGTCGCGCAGATAGGGCAGCCAGTCGAAGGTGTCGGAGTGATCTTTGGTGTGGCAGACCAGGCAGCGATCCTGCTCGGGCTTGCGGGTCCCGATCGGATGTTTGGTCGGGGCGGCGACGTGCGCCGAGCCGGGACCATGACAGACCTCGCAGCCGACGTGGCGCAGATCGCGGCTGGCCGGCGGCCGATCGGCAGGAGCGCGCTGCCAGTCGATCAGGGTGCGCAGGTTGCCGCCCCCGGGCTCGTCGAAGCCGACGGCGTGGCAGTGGACGCAGTCATAGGACAGCTCCTTGCCAGCCTGCACCAGCGTCGTAAACGCCTGGGCGTGGCGAGTCTTTTGCCAGAAGGCCACGGCGTCATCATGGAAGTGGCAAGAGCCCAGGCAGCCAGTGACGCCGACGTAAGAAGGCTGACCCGCGATCGGCGCGGCCGGCGCTCCCACCGCTGCCAAGTTCGCTTCTCCGACTCGACGATCCAGCGCCTGCATGGCCTGCGCGACCCCCGCATCCCGCGGCAGGGCCCGGCCGATGGCCAAGAGCTCTGCCTCGACATAGGGGGCGTCGCTGGGGGGCATGGGCTGACTCACCTGCGCTAGCTCGTCGCGAGTCCGCTGCAGCTCTGCCTCGGTGGCGCGGACAAAGTCGGCCTCGGCCCGCGGATCGTTCTTCAGCGCGGCGAGCCGCGCCTGGAGCTGAGCCGACTGCTCGCTGAGCTGGCCGACACGCTCCCGGCGCTGCGCCTCCGTCGGCCGCAGCGTCATCGCTACAGCCCCCCCAGGTCCCCGCAGCAGCCGCAGCCGAACCAGCCTCTGAGCCTCGATCGCCGGAACCAGCAAGAGGGTCGGGCCCACCTGCTCTGGCTTGGCGACCCCGTCGGGGAGTGAGTCGTCTCCGCCCGCCACGACGATGTCGATCCCCGGCACTCGACGCACCAGGCGACGGGCGGCATCGCGCGGCAGGCCGGTCAGCGCGATCGTCACCGCCACCTGCTGCGCCCGCAGCCCAGCCAGCGCCGCGGTGGCTGCTACCGCCGGATCGCTGACCTGAAAGCCCGTCGGCCAGGGCGCACTGGGGTCAGCAAGGCCGATCACGCCGATCCGCAGGCCGTCGACCTCTCGCACCACCGTGCGCAGCTGTCGATCGCTTGGCAGGCCCTCGACGTTGCTCGCCAGCCGCGGCGAGAGCTCGACCGCCCCCTGTCCGCCCAGCAGATCGGCGGGCTGCAGCATGACGATCGCGCCTAGCTCACGCCATGTGGCCTCTAGGAAGTCGGCCTTGAGGCGCGCCTGTGGCCGCTTTTCCAAAGGCAGCGGGGTTGGCTTATAGCGCAGCCCACCGGCGTCGAGCAGCAGCCCACGCGAGCCGCTTGCCCGCAGCAGCGCAGCCACGCGCGAGACATCCCCCAGGGGATCGGATGTGCAGCCGCAGGGCTCGGTCGTGTTCTGGACCCGCGTCGCCAGAAAGAGACTCACGGCCCGCGCGGGCTCGCCTGGCGGGGCAGCGGCTGGCGAGGCACTCGGCTGCGGTGTGCCGGGCTGGCGACAGGCGCTAGCGAAAAGACCAAGAAGGAGCAGAAGCGGACCGGCGTGCAGGCGAAAAGTCGGCGAACTTGAGGGGCCTAGGGGCGACATAGCGCCCTCCAATCTGCCATGAGATCAGGAGCGCCGGGCGGAGCGATTGGCGATGGCCTCGCGGGCCAGCGCGTCGCAGCGCTCGTTCTCGGGCACGCCGGCATGCCCTGCTACTTTCACGAAATCGACACGCGGGAACTCGCGCAGCAGAGCCCGCAAGCGCGCGACTAGCTCCTGGTTGGCCTTGGCCTTCCAGCCCTGGGCCAAGAGCCCGATGGCGTAGGACGAGTCGCTGTACACGACGACGTGGCGCTCGCGCTCGACCGCCGAAAGACCGTCCTCAATCGCGGTGAGCTCGGCGATGTTGTTGGTGCCTTGGCCGAGATAGCGCGAGAGCTCGCGACGGCCGGCTGTCCCGAGACGAGTGCCGTCGAGAATCACGACGCCGATCCCCATCGGCCCGGGATTCCCGGTGCAGGCGCCATCGGTATAGACGTGGACGGCGGCGGCCTTGGCAGCGGCCGAGAGGGGTGCGGCAGCGGGACGGGCGGAGCGCTTGCTAGGTGCTTTTTCCCCCGCCGATTCGCGCGGCGCCGCCGCAGCATGATCGCCAGCTGCACCTGGCAGCTGGGCGTCGGCAAGTGGCTGGGCGTCGGCGATGCTGTCCAGGTTACGCGGCGAAGCCCGATACGGCTTGCCGCCTGGCTTATAGACGATCTCCACGCGCTCGTCCTCGCCGAGCACGGGACTCCCAGCCGCATCGCATTGCATCCAGATGCGGGTACCGCGCAGCCGTTTCTCTACCCATGGCACGCGCACACGCTACTTGCCCGAGATCGCAGTTGCAAGCTGGCTCAGGAAGGAGGGCGCAGAATCGTTGAGCGAGCCGGCCGCGTCGCCTGAAAGCGCGGCACCTTGCGCAAGAGCTCGCTGGCCGAAGTCGAGCTAGGAATGGGATACAGCGGAAGAATCTCATGCCCCAAGCGCAGGGACGAGGCAGAGCGATATTGCACCGCAAGATCCAGGCAGAGGATCTTCTTGTACGCGTCGTCCATGCCAAAGCTCGACGACACAATGAGCTGCTGGCTGCCAATCGCCTGGTAGCCTGCCTGAATCACCGTGTGGCCATAGACAGCGAGCGTCAAACCAAGCGGTTCAAGCACCCGGCGCGCCAGCGCTGGTGACAGGCTAGAGGTCCACAGCAGCTGGCCCAGCAGACCGGCCGCATCCAGGGGCTGGGGAGCGGCGGGCGGGCTGTCGCTGGGGCTCGGCGAGGGCGCTCGGTAGTGGCGATAGTCGATCTGTTCCAGGTCCTTGAGGTCAGCGACGGCCGCGGCCGGTGCGGCGTGACTGAAGAGCAGCCCAGAGGCCGACACGGCCCACAGCGGCAGCGCCGCTAGAAGCTGGGCCAGCCAGCTGCTGTTTTCGATGCCGATGCGCTGCTCTAACACCGCCGCTTCGTCGCGCGCAAACAAGCTGGTGCGCGGCCCGCCAATGTGCGCGTGCTCGTGGTTACCGAGGAGCAGAAACACACGGCCAGGGTAGCGAACCATGAGCTCCGTCAGGCCAAGCAGGAGCGCTGGCGACTGATCCCGATACGGACGCCCGCGCAGGCCCGGGTGTGTGCCCCAGCTCTCAAACGGCACGTAGGGCCCGTGCAGCAGATCGCCCAGTAGCAGCAGATGTCCGTCGCTGCCTAGGCTCTCGAAGTGAGCGACCAGGGCCAAGAAGTCGCGCAGGTTGCCGTGCAAATCAGCAGCGACCAATAAGCGTCCGCGATCCGGTAAGCGAAGAAGCTTGGTGCTCGTCACCATGCAGGCTATGGCCTCGGTCAGACATGCAGCGCTTAGCGCCCCATTGCGGCTGCGGTGTACAGACAGGGCGGTCAAATCATAGCATTCTTCGTCCGCTGCCCGGGGCGTGAATCGGGAGGCAATCCGCGGGCTTGGCCGGGTTTTGCAGGCGAGTTATCGCCTTGCTGTGCGCGGCGCTTACCTCTACTCTATGGGTTCACTTTGCCCACCCAGGTAGGCCACAAACGCTCATGATTGGCGCACTAATCAAGAAAATCTTCGGCACCAGCCACGAACGCGAGCTCAGGCGCATCCAGCCTATCGTCGCCCGCATCAACGAGCTTGAGAGCAAGTTCCAGAAGAAGTCCGACGACGACCTGCGGGCCATGACCGGCCAGTTCTACGAGCGGCTGGACCGAGGCGAGGCGCTCGAGAGCCTGATCCCGGAAGCCTTCGCGGCCGTGCGAGAAGCCAGTCGCCGCGTCAACGGTATGCGCCACTACGACGTGCAGCTAATCGGCGGCATGGTCTTGCACGAGGGCAAGATCGCCGAGATGAAGACCGGCGAAGGCAAGACGCTGGTCGCGACGTCGCCGCTTTATCTCAACGCGCTGATGCGCAAGGGCGTCCACCTGGTGACGGTGAACGACTACCTGGCGCTGCGCGATGCCGAGTGGATGGGTCGCGTCTATCGCTTCCTCGGCATGTCGGTGGGCACGATCATTCACGGCCAGACCGATATCGAAAAGCAGCGCGCCTATCGCTGCGACATCACCTACGGCACCAATAACGAGTTCGGCTTCGACTACCTGCGCGACAACATGAAGGACTCGATCGAGCGCTATGTGCAGCGTCAGCTGTACTTCGCGATCGTCGACGAAGTGGACTCGATTCTGATCGATGAGGCGCGCACGCCGCTCATCATCAGTGGCCCGGCCGAGCAGTCGGCAGACCTCTATCGCAAGGTCAACGACATCATCCCCCGGCTCAAGAAGGACGTCGACTACACCGTCGATGAGAAGCATCACTCGGTGATGCTCACCGATTCGGGCGTCGAGAAGATCGAAAAGCTGCTCAGCCTGCACAACCTGTACGACGCCAAGAACATCGAATACAACCACCACGTGCAGCAGGCGCTGCGCGCCCACTCGCTGTACAAGCGCGACGTCAACTACGTGGTGCAGGACAGCAAGGTGGTTATCGTCGATGAGTTCACCGGCCGTCTGATGCCGGGCCGCCGCTGGTCAGATGGCCTGCACCAAGCGATCGAGGCGAAAGAAAACGTCCCGATCGAAGAAGAGACGCAGACCCTAGCGACGATCTCGTTTCAGAACCTGTTCCGGCTCTACAAGAAGCTCGGTGGCATGACCGGCACCGCCGACACCGAGGCGGAAGAGTTTCACAAGATCTACAAGCTCGACGTCATCGTCATCCCGACGCACCAGCCGATGGTGCGCCAAGATCTACCGGACCTCGTCTACAAGAACGAGCGCGGCAAGTTTCGCGCGGTCATCGACGAGATCGCCGAGTGCCATGGCCGCGGTCAGCCGGTCCTGGTGGGCACGGTCTCGGTCGAAAAGAGCGAAGTGCTCTCGGCGATGCTGCGCAAAAAGAACATCCCGCACACCGTGCTCAACGCCAAGCAGCACGCACGCGAGGCCGCTATCGTCGCCCAGGCCGGTCGCCTCGGGTCGGTCACCATCGCTACCAACATGGCCGGCCGCGGCACCGACATTCTGCTCGGTGGCAACGCCGAGTTCATGGCCCGCGCCGAAATCTATGGCGAGGAGATGGCCTGCCGGCCAGGCGCCTGCGACGAGACTACGGAAGAGTACAAGACCACTCTGGCCAAGCACCGTAAAACTACCGAACAAGAGAAGAAGCAGGTGGTGGCGGCTGGTGGCTTGCACATCCTGGGCACCGAGCGCCACGAGTCGCGCCGCATCGACAACCAGCTGCGCGGCCGAGCCGGCCGACAGGGCGATCCCGGCTCCAGCCACTTCTTCCTGTCGCTTGAAGACGACCTGCTGCGCATCTTCGGTGCCGAGCGCATTACCGGCCTGATGGAGCGGCTCGGCATGGAAGAGGACGTGCCGATCGAGCACCTGATGGTCAACCGCGCCATCGAAAACGCGCAGCGCAAGGTCGAAGC
>CAZVMD010000406.1:0-6009 GCA_964628555.1 uncultured Myxococcales bacterium
GCATTGGTGCGTTAAACGCAACGTCCAGGCTGGCCGACTGCCCGGGATAGGGCCCGTAGCCCGTCACCGTGTTCATGCAGCCGACCGGCCCCTGCCCTTCGAGGGAGACCACGTACTGAATGATGCAGCCGGGGCAGAAGCCGGTGGGTGTGCTCTGCCAGGCCTGGAAGCGCACGCTGCCGTTTATCTGCTGGCCAGGTGACACACGCACGATCGGCCCACCCGAGAGCTCGAAGACCGCAGGGTCGGGGATGACCCCCATGTCCGGTGGCGAGGGGTTGTTCTTGGTGGCGACAAACGTGCGCTCGCTGCCCAGCGAATAAGCGGGGCCATAGTCAGCCAGCCAGCGCACGACCACGCCAGGCAGGAGCGGCGTGAAGTTTAGCCGACTGTCCGCTGACAGCGTCGTGCCCATGCCCGGCTGCGGCGGACTCCCGTCCACGGTGTAATAGATCGTCGCCGGCTTCTCCGTCGCGATCACGAAGTTGGCGTCGCGGGGATAGTCGAGCGTGGGCGTCGCAACACCACCCGGCAGGATGTAGCTGGCGGGTGGCGTCGGACGCAGCGAGCGATCGTCGCTGGGCGGCGCCATTGCAGGGGTCTCGCAGGCCTCGGTCTCGCTGTTGCAGACCTCCCCGCTCGCACAGACCCCGGGATTGCGCACGCAGTTGTTCGCATCAGGCCGCGTGCTGCCACCCCAGAGCTCGGAGCACCCACCAAGGCTGACCGCCAGCCCGACGCAAGGCAGAAACCAGCTCTGTTTCTTCATCGCTTCCCCCTCTGCTCTGTGGTGGCCGCCGCTGTGGCATGCCCCTATGGCGACGGACGTCGGCCCGCACTCGGCTTGCGCGGCGGCCAGGCCATCAGCACCACCCCGGCCAGGCTCAGCCCGGCGCCAACGCCAATCAGCGCCGCGCCTTTGCTCAGCGTGTCAAAACGATCGCGGCAGTTGAGCATCGGTGGCTGCGGCGGCACCACGCACTCCCCATCGATGGCCACGCCCGACACCCCCAGCCCGACGAGGCCCAGGCCCAGTCCGAGCGCCACACCGCCTACCGCCAGACGCCAGCGCGGACGGCGCGCGGCTTCCTCACTGACCGCAGGCGCGGCGGCCACGATGGGC
Organism: uncultured Myxococcales bacterium; assembly: GCA_964628555.1. Lineage (GTDB taxonomy): Bacteria > Myxococcota_A > Polyangia > Palsa-1104 > JAEUJZ01 > JAEUJZ01. The sequence goes on from CAZVMD010000406.1 coordinate 1,124, forward strand.
GCTTCCGGGGCGGGTGCCGGCGGCGCGATCGGCGTCAGCTCAACCTCTAGCGTCACCGACTTGCCCTCGGGGACCAGCACCTCGCGGCTGACTGCGGCAAAGGCTGGCCGCTGCAGCCGCACGGTCAGCGGCCCGGCCAGCGCGGCATGCTCGTAGGGCGTCTGGCCGACCACCTCGTCGCCCAGGCGGACCTCGGCTCCTGCGGGATTCGAACGCACAATGAGCACACCGCGGGCCCGCCCAGCGCCGTCTTTGAGCAAGCGCTGTAGCCCCTCGGCGAGACGGCTCAGCAGCGTCTCCGCTGTACAGCGCGGGCAGCGAACCTCGAAGGCTGCCGCCTCCGCCGCAGTCTCGGCATCGACTAGGCCGAGTCGTAGCTGCAGATCGTCGCTGGCCACGATGGGCAACGACAGCGTCAGCAGGTACTCGACATCGCTCTTGAGCGCCAGCTGGGCCTGACAGGGCAGGCTCGACAGACAGTCAGCGAGCGTCGGTGCACGGCGCAGCGCAGCCTGCCGATCGTACAGCGCAAGCCGCGCCTTCTGCAGCGCCTTGGCCGTCGTCTCTTGCAGCCGGCGAAACAGGTCTGCGGGCAGCACGGCGGGGTTGCCGCGGAGCAGCAGGATGGCGGCCGGCGGCAGCGTCACCACCACCGCTCCCGAGGCGCGATTGAAGCGCAGCTCGACGGCGCGCCCGTCGAGGACATCGACCTCGGCCTTCATCGTCTTGTCCTGCATCTCCAGGCGAAGCTGGTGCCGTCCGACCGGCAGCAGCAGCGGCAGCGACAGCGGCAGCGAGCCCAGCAGGCGGCCATCGACGACCAGCAGCCCCTCGTCATCGGCCACCACCTGGACCTCACCAGTCGGTGGACGCGGCAGCGCAAGCACGAGCTCTGCTTCACTGAAGCCGCGCACGCCGGGCCCGCTTAGCGGATCGGCAAGAAAGCGCCGCAGCAGATCGTGCGCTTCGACGCGACGGCCCAGAAGATGCGCCAGCACGCCAAGCTCGTACAGCAGCTCAGGAGCCGGCGTGGCGCGATAGGCCGCCTCGACCTTTTGCGCCAGCGCGACATAGTCCGGCCCCCCTGCCTCACCGGCCGGCACCGGCTCGTAGTCCGACGGACGCTCCGACAGCGAGACCGCCGCCGCAGCCGCCTTGCCGCGGGCGGGCCGCGTCTTGGCCCAGGCCCGCGCCTCCGTCAGGCCCAGACCAAGGAGCACGACGACGAGCAGGAGGCCAAGTCGGAAGCCGCGCCCGCCGGGCAAGCCACTCTCTGGCCTCCGGCGACCCCGACCTGCAGCTACGGCTTGCTCCATCCGCGGCTCCCCCTTTTCGCCCGGCCGCTACTCACAGCTGCCCAGGCGCACCGTCTCTCGCGCTCGCACTTTCACCATCTGGCGCGTGCCCTCGACGTCGATCAGGTGACTGCCGGGCAGCATGTACAGCGTCACCTCCTGGCAGCGACCGCCGTCCTTCTTCGGGATGACGACCAGCCCCAGACTCGGCAGCAGCCGCGCGACCGCGCTCTGCGCCTCGGCTCGCCGCGCCGCCCCGACCTTCCCTGCGGCACTCGCCTGCGCCACTCTCTGGAACGCGGTCACCGCCTCGGCCGGACGATCGGCGGCTTCGTGGATCTGGCCCAGATGAAACTGGCTCTCTACGCCTAGCTCCGCACACGGCTGCGGGTGCTTGCGCTCGCGATTGCACAGCGAGCTCGCCTTTTCGAACAGCTTCTGAGCTTTGCGCAGATCCTTCTTGTCATGGGCCTCGATGCCCGCGCTCATCAGCTTCTCAATCGTCGATTCGGGAACCGTGACGTTTAGCGTCGCACCGTCGGTGACTTGCAGAGTCTGACTACCCGAGAGCGCGGTCAGCTCGTGCGCACCGGCCGACAGCGGCAGCGGCTTCTTGCTGGCACTCTGCCAGCGTCCCCGGTCGATCTGGAACTGCACCAGCGGGGCCGCTTCAATGAGGACAAAGCCGCTGCCCTGGGTCGCCCCCAGCTTCTCGGGGCTCGCTACGGCCGCGACGGCCGGCGCCACCCCAGCATCGACCTCGCGGGCTGGGGTAGCGGGACCGGCCGCTTCGCCGTCCGCGCCCTGGGGCTTCGCTGGCGACTGGCTCTCCTTGGCGACGGGAGCCCGCTCGGCGTTCTCGCTGCTCGCAGCCGGCGAGGTCCGCAGCGCGCCCGAAAGGAGGGTCGCCGCCCGCGCCCGCACCGCCGCCTCGCTATCGCCAGTCAACAGGCGCAGGATCGGCAGCCCCGGATGTCCAGTCGGGCCGAGCGGTAGCAGCGCTGCTACCTCGGCTGACCGCCGCCGCACCTGCGCATCGCCATCGCGGGCCAAGCGCTTCAGCAGCAGGATCACCGCGCCCGGCTCGTACTGCGCCAGGCGCGCCACGGCTTCGAGCAGGCTGAGACGCACCGCCACCGACCCCGCCGCAAGCTTGGTCAGCAGCCCCTCGGGCAGCGGCGCGGCTTCGCCCAGCTGACGCAGCAGCGCCACCGCCGCGATCGCCTCGCTGCTGTCCTGCGCCAGCGCCTCTTTGAGCACCGGGATGGCGCGCCGATCACCAGCCTGTGCCAGCTTCTGCGCCGCCGCAAAGCGCACCGCAAACACCGCATCGCGCAGCAGACCAGCGACAAACTCCAGCTCGCGCCCCAGCTCCTCTACCAGCAGGCGACGGACCTGGGCATCCTCGGACTGAGCCAGCTCGCGCAGCGACGACAGCTGGCCGCGATCCCCCAGCCGCAGGAGCAGCGAACGAGCCAGCGAGCGCTCGACTTCGCTGCCCCGGCCGACCAGCTCTTTGACCCAGCCGCCCACCCCTTGCTCAAGCGCCTTGTGCGCTGCCGCCTGCGCCGGCACCGCCTGTTCGATCTGCAGCAGCGCACGCAGCGAGGCCTCGCGCACCGTTGCTTCGCCATCGCCAAGCCCGCTGCGCAGTGCCAGTACCGCTCCCTCGTCGCGCCGCCGCCCCAGCGCCCGCGCTGTGCTGGCCCGTACCGCTGGATGCGCGTCGCTCATCAGCCCTGACAACAGCGGCCCAGCCTCCCCACTATTGGCGTCGGCGAGCACCGCTACGGCCGCCTCACGCACCGTCCACTCGCCATCGCTCAGCGCGGCCCGCGCCCACTTTAGGCTCTGCTCACTGAGCGAGCCCGGCTCACTCTTCGCCAGCGTGATGATCGCCGTCGCCGAGTTGAGCTGCAGCTGGGCATCGCTCCCGGCCGCGAGCTGCCTCGCCAGCAGCCGCACATCGCTTAGCTGACCGCACAGCCCCAGGCCTTCGCTGGCCAGCCAGCGTGAAGGGGGCGTGGCTCGGCGATCGAGCAGCACCTGGCGAAACAGCTCACCGACCTGCGGCTCATCGGGCGCGGCAAGAAAGCGCGCGGCCAGCAGCCTCTCGCCGCCCGGCTTCTGCACGCGCTCGCGCAGAAAGGCGCGGCCTTCTTCATGTCCCCCCTGCGCCAAGCGCGCCGCCACCAGCAGCGCCTCTTCGCTCGACGGCCCACGCAGCTTCTGCCGCAGTGCTGACAGCGCCGACTCGTGGCCAGCCTGGGTCAGACACGACAGCAGCGATAGCCGCAGCGGCTCGGGCAGCTGCGGCGAGGTCACCTCTTGTGCGGCCAGGGTCAGCGCCGCCTCGTGCCCGCGCTGGCACAGGATGGTGACCGCGCGCAGCCTGGCTTCGTCGCTGCTGCCAGCCAGCATGGTCTGCAGCGTGCTCTTGCCGCTGTCATGGCCAAGCTGCAGCAGCGCCGCCGCCAGCGCCGCCTGCACCGGCGGAGGTGGTGACTTGCGCAGCGCGGCCAACAGCGCCGACCCGGCCTGACGATCCCCGAGCAGCCCTAGCGCCTCGGCGGCCCGGCTCTGGATGGCCGGACTCGGATCGCTCAGCCCAGCTTGCAGCGCCTCGCGGTAACTAGTGTCTCGCGTCAGCGCCAAGCCACGCAGCGCACCGGCTCGCAGCTCAGCGTCTTCACCGCGCAGATCCGACTCCAGGACACGACGGGCCAGCGCTTCGATTCTCGCCAGCTCCGTCGGTGATAGCCCGCTCGGCTCGCTGCTCAGCCGGCGATAGCCCAGGATGCCCACTGCCGCCAGCACACCCAACAGGCCCAGGCTCGCCACACCCACTGCCCACAGCGGCAGCTTACGACCGCGCAGGATGACATGCGTCCCACGTCCGCCACCTAGCTGCGCCGCCAGCCCCGATGTGATCGCGACCTTCTCGCCGCGCTGCACGCTCAGCAGCTCGATCTCGTGCAACAGCGCCGCGCTCAGCTCGCGCATCGAGCCGAAGCGCTCCTGCTTGTTCTTGGCCAGCATGCGCAGCACCAGGCCGTCGATCGAAGGCGGCACAGCCAGCTGCGGGAAGCGCTCGCGCAGGCTCTTGGCCTGCTCGAACATCTGCATGCTTAGCAGCTCCATCGCCGATGGAGCGGTAAACGGCAGCTGGCCACAGATCATCTGATACAGGATGCAGCCCAGCGCGTACTGATCGGCGCGCGCATCGATGCCCGCCCCGTCGACCTGCTCTGGCGCCATATAGCGCGGCGTGCCGATCGAGGCGCCGACCCGCGTCAGGCCCTGGTTGCCCGAGCCGCCCGAGCCCCCCGAGCCCCCCGAGCTGTCATCGCTCTCGCTCGGCGACCGCGGCAGCCGACCCGAGTCTGCCTGGGGTCCACCCGCCGCTGCCCGCGGACCGGGAGCCGCTGGACGCTGGGCCGGCACCGCCGCATCGGGCTCGCTGCCACCGGCTGCACGGGTGTCTTTGGCGATGCCAAAATCGACGATCTTGATGAAGTCTTCCGCCCCACTCGGAGCCGGCTCGCCACCGCTCCCCGACGCCAAGACGAAGATGTTCTCGGGCTTAAGGTC
>CAZVMD010000407.1:0-5976 GCA_964628555.1 uncultured Myxococcales bacterium
CCAGGCCCTCGACGCCGCCGACCACGACTAGGTTCTTTCCCTAGCCCGGTTCGCCTCTACCCAAACCTCTACATATCCCTGCGCCTGAACTTGGCAAGGAGTGGGAACGAAGAAAGGACTCTGTATGCGCTCACTTGTGTTGATAGTGACCCTGTTGCTTAGCTCCGCTGCCCTGGCCGCAGAGCCTCTGTCTCTGTACGACGGCCGTGTCTCATTTACCCTCCCCGCGGGTTTCCAGCGAATGTCCGATGAGCTGGCCAATAAGAAGTTCTCTCGCGGGGAGCGCCCGCAATACATTTATTCAGATGCAAAGACCACAACCTCGATCGCGGTCGTAGTCGCCGAAGCCAAGGTCACTCCAGAGGAGCTCGACGCGTTTCGCGACTTCATGCAGAGCACCTTCACCCGCATGATCCCGGGTGCCCAGTGGCTCAAACGAGACTATCTCACAGTCGGCAAAACCAAATGGGCACGGCTGGAGTTAATGTCAAATGCCATCGATACTACTATTCATAATATTATACTAATTACCGTTCTGGACGGAAAGCCATTGATGTTCAATTTTAATTCCACCAAAGAAGACTTCCCTCGGCTGGAAAAATCGCTCATTAAGTCGATTGACTCCATTCGTATTCAAGGCAAGAAAACCCCCTAATTCCCTTCGGTAGCGGGAGGGGTCTCAGGCCCGATCAGCACGCCCGGGTTCAAGATGTGTCCCGGATCCAGGCGGTCTTTGGCGGCGCGCAGGGCGGCGGTGAACAGCGGTGGCACCTCGCGCTCGTACCAGGGACGGTGGGTGCGGCCGACCGCGTGGTGATGGGTGATGGTGCCGCCCGCGGCAGAGATGGCCTCGCTGGCCGCGGCTTTGACCGCCTGCCAGGCCGCGCTGGCCCGCGGCAGGATCTGGCTCGCAGACGCGCCCGGCCCCGCCCCGGGCAGCGGCGCGACGTAGGTGAAGTAGGGCGCCGGGCCGTCGGGATAGACGTGCGTGAAGCGCATCATCAGGTGGCCGGCCCCGCAGTGCTCCTGCAGCGCGGCGCGTACGCTGTGGCGAATCGCTCGCGACAGGGCCGGGAAGCGCTCCCAGGTGCAGGCGGTCTCGAAGGTGTCGGCCATAAAGCCGCTGCACAAGAGCGCACTCTGCCGATACGGCGCGGCCAGAAACGCCCGCCGCCAGGCCTCGCTGCTGCCGTCGCCCCCGCGCTGCGCCTGGCCCTCGCGGTGCTGCGCTCCCAGCGGACAGCTACCGCCGTGCCGCAGCGCTAGCGACAGCGCGCTCTCCAGCCGCTCGCGCACCGGCCGCTCGGCCGACTCAAAGCCCAAAAGCAGCGTCGGCTGCGTGCCGGCTCCGGCCAGCATCGCCTCGCCGCTGTCGAGCAGGCGACAGTTGCTGGGATATAGCCCCGCCTGCGCCACGGCCTGCGTCGCCGCCACCGCGCTGCCGATATCGGCAAAGTGAACCGCGGCCGAAGAGCGTAGCTGCGGTCGTAGCTGCAGCCGCAGCCAGGCTTCGCTGAAGATGCCCAGCGCCCCCTCCGAGCCGAGAAACAGCCGCTCGGGCGCCGGCCCGGCCCCCGAAGCCGGCAGCCGTCGCGTCTCTACGATGCCGCTCGGCGTGACCAGGCGCACCGCCTGCACCAGATCGTCGATGTGGGTGTACACCGTTGCAAAGTGGCCACCGGCTCGCGTCGCCAGCCAGCCGCCCAGGGTCGACAGCTCAAAGCTCTGCGGAAAGTGACGCAAGGTCAGGCCGTGAGCCCCTAGCTGCGCTTCGATGGCTGGCCCGCTGGCCCCGGCCTGAATGCGCGCCGCCCGCGAGCTGACATCGATCTCCAGCACGCGATCGAGCCGAGCCAGATCGAGCGCCGCGACGCCCGCCATGCCCGACGGTCGCGGGCACTCAACCCCGGCCACGACACTGGTGCCGCCGCCAAACGGCACCACCGCGATGCCGGCCGCGCCACAGACGCGCAGACAGGTCACGATGTCGGCTTCGTCGCGCGGATACAGCACGAAGTCGGGCGGACTGGCAAAGTGCAGCGCGAAGGCGCGCAGCTGATCTGGGAAGCTCTTGCCGTAGCTGTGCAGCACGCGCTCGCACCGATCGCCGCGCGCAAGCTCAGCCAGGTCAGCCGGCGGCGCCACAGCCGGCGGCGGCAGCGTCACATCGGCCAGGCGCGGCAGCGGCAGCGCAGGCGGCACCGGCACGCCCAGCAGCGCGGCCGCCGACTGAGCCAAGATCTGGCGCTCGGCCTCGTCTGGAAACTGCTCTTCAAAGCCCCAGGCCCAAAATGATCGCGTTCGCTCAGTCGGCGATGACATGCGCGCACCATAGCGCATATAGTTCGCGCGCATGCACCGTCTGGTTAGCGACATGGAACGCGCGTTCTTCTTGCTCGATCGCGGGCATGCGTTCAACGGCTGCACCATTCTTTCGCTCCGTGGGCCGCTCAGCGAGCCGCTGCTGCAGGCGGCGATGCGACGGCTAGAGGCCCGCCATCCACTGCTGCGCATCCGCGTCGAACAGACGCGCAAGAAGGACGATCGCGAGCTGCGCTTAACCGATGAGGGCGCCGGCCCGATGCCGCTGTCGGTAGTGCCGCGGCAGTCCGACAGCACCTGGCAAGACGTCGCCATGGCCGAGCTGAACACCCGCTTTCCCGAGGACAGCGATCACCTCAATCGCATGATCTGGGTGCGCGGCCGGACCCAGAGCGAGCTGCTCATCGTCAACCATCACGTGCTGGTCGATGCCCTGTCGGCCGCCTACGCCATGCGCGATCTGCTGCAGGATCTGGCCGCCCTGTGGCGCGGCGACACCCTGCCCCCCGTCGACAGCCTGCCGCTGCGGCCGCCCCTGCCGCAGCTCTTGCCCGCCGCAGCGCGCGGGCTGGCGCGGCTGCCGTATATGCATGCCTTTTTCTACAAGCACATCCTGGGCGGCCTGTTTCGCTCGGCTCGCCAGCTGCCGCGCGAGCAAGACGTCCCGCCAGAGAGCCGGCGCACCGCGTTGGTTCATCGAACACTTCAGGGCGACTTGTTGAAAAAACTCACAGCTTTTGCCCGCCAGCGCGAGACCACCATCCACGCCGCGCTGTGTGCCGCCCTGCTGCTTGCGACCCGCGATGCCGCCTTCGCTGAAGAGGTGGCAAGCGGCCGCCGGCTGACGCTCGGCTGCTGGAGCGCAGTCAGCCTGCGCGGCGAGCTGTCCCCGCCCGTCGGCGAAGAGCTGGGCCTGTACATCTCGCAGGTGACGACATTCCACGATCTGCTGCGGCGCCAGCGCAACGCGCCTTCGCTGTGGCAGCTAGCGGCCGAGGTCAAAGAGCAGCTAAGTCAGACGCTGAAGAACGGCGAGCAGTACCTGACGCTGCCGATGATCGGCATGTTCATCCCCTTCGGCAAGAACCCCGGGCCGCGCTTTGTCCGTCGCTTCGATGGTGCCTCCCCGGCGGCGATCGGCGTCACCAACATCTCGCGGCTGCCGATCCCGGCCCACTTCGGACCGTTTACCATCGACAACTTCCACATGGTGGTCAGCCCCAGCGTGGTCACGCGGGTCCTGGCCGCCATCACGACTTTTGGCGATCGCCTAAACCTCAACCTGCTGTATGCCGAGCCGCTGGTGTCACGCGCGCGGGCGACGGCGATTGCCGATGGTGCGCTGGCTCATCTGGAGGCCGCGCTGGCCGAGGCAGGCAGCGGCGAGGACAGCGCCGAGAGAGCCTCGCGCACAGCGAAGGCCCGCGAGTAGACGACCTGGCGCAGCGCTAGCATGCGCGGATCCTCGGCAAGCGGCAGGAGCAGCGGACAGCGCTCCAGCCACAGCAGATCGGTCAGCCCGGCATCGACGCTGCGGGCGACGCTGCGCACCGCTTGCTCGCGCTGACCAAAGAAGGCGAACAGCTCGGCGTGCATCTGGAAAAAGAACGAGCGACCGCGCGGACTGCTCTTGTCCGAGGCCAGCCCGGCCGCCAGCACATCCTGCGCCGCGATGCGCGTGTGCTGCGCCGCCGCCTGCAACAGCAGCCGAGCCCGCGCGTACTGTTCCGAGCGGAGCTCTGGGTCCAAAAGATAGGCCGCCGCCCGCGCGCGATCGCGGCTCCACAGGCACAGCCGCCCGCGCAGGATCCACTGGATGCCGAAGCTGCTCTCGATCACGCTGCGATCGGCCAAGAGCTCGTGGGCGCGATCGCTGCGGCCGAGCAGCGCCAGCACGCGCGCCTGATCCGCCACCGCCCGCAGCAGCCCCGGATCCAGCCGACGCGCCCAGGCCAGATGCTCCAGCCCGCGCTGCACCGGCCCGGTCTCGATCAGGATCCGCCCGCTCAGCTCGTGCGCCTCGGCGAAGTCGGGCCGGATGGCCAGCGCCTGCAGCGTCGCGGTCAGCGCCCCGCGCAGCTCGCCGCCTTGAAAGCGAGTGCTGGCCAGCGACATGTGCGACTCGGCGCGGCGCGGCTGCAGCGTGACCAGCCGCTCGGCCGCCACGGTGGCCTGGGCCGCCGCCTCGCCATCGCCGTAGAACCACAGCCGCGACAGCGCCAGCCCATAGCTCATCAGCAGCCGCGGCTCGTCAGGGGCCCGCGACAGACCAGCCGACAGCAGCGCCACCGCCTGCCGCACGCTGGCCATATCGCCGCGCTCGTACAGCGCCCGGGCCCGCAGGTAGTCATCGACTGTGATCGCCGGGCCAGCGACGGCGACCGGCTTGGCAGCTGGGCGGCCTTCGCCTGGCACGAGCACCTGCGCCAGCTCCTCGCTGAGCTCCTCGGTCAGGGCCAGGATCTGGCCGGTCTGGCCATCGCGGCGGCGGGCAAAGACCTGCATGCCGTCGAGCACTCGCAGCAGCCGCAGCACCAGCCGCACCTGCCCGCCGGTTCGTCGCAGGCTACCGCTGACCACCCAGGCCGCGCCCAGCGCCTGCCCCACCGCCAGCGCATCGCCGCCGCGCGAGAGCGCCCGCGCCACGCTGCTCTGGCTGAACACCGACAGACCCGGCAGCGAAGCCAGGCTGTCGGTCAGCTCGCGGGCAATGCCGCTCACCCAGTCGGCATCGACGGGCTCGCCCAGGTTGTCGAGGGGCAGGACGGCGACGCTGGGCAGCCGCAGCGCTCCCGGCCCGACGGAGGCCGAGGCGGTGAGCGGCGCCGTCGCGACGTCTACGTGAAGATCGCCATCCGGTCCAACCGGGCTACTGGAAGTACGTAGCGGCTCGCTCGGCACCACAAAGACCCGCGTCGCCTCACTCGACAGCCGCTGCACCGCCAGCGTCAGCGCTGCCGCAAGCTCGCTGGCGCTGGCCGGTCGCTCGCCGGGGCTTACCGCCAGACAGCGCGTCACCACCTGCGCCACCTCGGCCGGCAGCCCGGGCCGGATCGCCCGCGGGTCGGGCGGTGGCCGCAGCACCCGCGCCGCCAGCACCGCCACCGTCGAAGCCCCGGCAAACGGCGGCTCGCCGGTCAGAAGCTCATAGAGCACCGCTCCCAGCGAGTACAGATCGGTGCGGGCATCGACCCGCTCGCCGCTCATCTGCTCGGGCGAGATGTACATCGGCGTGCCATCAAACTGCAGCGCGCGGGCTGGCCGTCGCCCCCGCTCCCGCCCCGACGAGCCGGCGTTCCCCTCAGCGCCCGCAGCGGCACCATCACTAGGCGACGGCAGCGGCGCGCTCAGCAGGCCGCGGGCGATGCCAAAGTCGGTCACCACCACCCGCCCGTCGTCAGAGAGCAGGATGTTGTCGGGCTTCAGATCGCAGTGGACCACGCCACTTTCATGCGCCGCCTGCAGCCCGGCGCAGATCTGGCTCACCAGCTCGACGATCTCCGACAGCGGCAGAGCCCGCCCCGCTCCCCCCTCGGCCATGCGCCGACTCAGCGACCGCCCGGCGACAAACTCCATACTCAAGAACCGCTCCCCCTCATGCTCGCCGATGTCGAACACGCGGGCGACGTTGCGGTGGGTGACGCGGCGGGCGAG
>CAZVMD010000408.1:0-5959 GCA_964628555.1 uncultured Myxococcales bacterium
GCAGCGTCTTTGAAAACTACGTCAAGCTCAACCGCCGCATCCCGCCCGAGCTGGTCTCGACGACGGCCACCATTGATGATCCAGCCCGGCTGGCCGACACCATCTCGGCTTCGCTCACCGCGCTCAAGCTGGCCGACAAGCAGGCGCTGCTAGAGACCGAGCTGCCGTCGGGGCGGCTGGAGCGACTGCTGCAGCTGATGCAGGGCGAGATCGAGATCCTGCAGGTCGAAAAAAAGATCCGCTCGCGCGTAAAGAAGCAGATGAATCGCTCGCAGAAGGACTTCTATCTGAACGAGCAGATGCAGGCGATTCAGAAGGAGCTCGGCGAGCGCGACGAGTTCAAAAACGAGCTGCAAGAAATCGAGGACAAGATCCGCCAGAAGCGGATGTCGCGCGAGGCCCAGGCCAAGCTGCGCAAGGAGCTCAAGAAGCTCAAGCTGATGTCGCCGATGTCGGCCGAGGCGACGGTAGTGCGCAACTACATCGACTGGGTGCTGTCGCTGCCTTGGGACGATCGCACGCAGGACAAGCTCAACATCAAGGAAGCCGAGACCATCCTCGACGAGGATCACTACGGGCTGCAAAAGGTCAAAGAGCGCATCATCGAGTACCTGGCGGTGCAGGCGCTGGTCAAGAAGCTCAAGGGGCCAATCCTGTGTCTGGTGGGACCGCCGGGCGTCGGCAAGACCAGCTTGGCCAAGTCGATCGCCCGCGGCACCGGTCGGCGCTTTGTTCGCCTCTCGCTGGGCGGCGTGCGCGACGAGGCCGAGATCCGCGGTCACCGCCGGACCTATATCGGCGCCATGCCCGGCAAGATCATCCAGAGCCTCAAGAAAGCTGGCAGCAACAACCCGGTGATGCTGCTCGACGAGGTCGACAAGATGTCGACCGACTTCCGCGGCGATCCCTCGGCGGCGCTGCTCGAAGTGCTCGACCCCGAGCAGAATCACTCGTTCGTCGATCACTACCTCGATCTCGACTACGACCTGAGCGATGTCATGTTCATCGCCACGGCCAACAGCCTGCACAGCATCCCGCTGCCGCTGCAGGACCGCATGGAGATCATCCACCTGCCCGGCTACACCGAGTGGGAGAAGCTGGCCATCGCGCAGCAGTACCTGATCCCCAAGGAGCGCGAGCAGAACGGCATCACCCACGTGCCACTCGACATCAGCGGGGAGACCATTCGCTCGATCATCCACCACTACACCAAGGAAGCCGGCGTGCGCAGCCTAGAGCGCGAGATCTCGACGATCTGCCGCAAGGTGGCGCGCGAGGTGGTCAGCCGCTCGCATGCCGGCATCGCCACCACCGTCGAGGCGGCCGAGCCAGCGGCCGAGCCGATCGAAGAGAAGCCAGCCGCGCGGACCCGCGGCAAAAAAGACGACAAGGCACCTGAGAAAGCCAAGCCCGTCGAGAAGCGCGAGAAGATCACCCGCTTCCGCATCACCGGCGCCAACCTCACCAAGTACCTCGGCCAGCCGAAGTATCGCAGCAACAAGGTCGAAGAGCGCGATGAGGTCGGCCTGACCAACGGCCTGGCCGTCACCATGCACGGCGGCGAGCTCTTGGTCACCGAGGTCTCGGTCGTGCCGGGCAAGGGCAAGCTGGTGCTGACCGGCAAGCTCGGCGAGGTCATGCAGGAGTCGGCGCAGGCCGCGATGAGCTACGTCCGCTCGCGCGTCGACGCCCTGGGCCTAGAGCGCGACTTCTATCAGAAGGTCGATCTGCACGTACACTTCCCCGAGGGCGCGGTGCCCAAGGATGGCCCATCGGCGGGCATCACCATGGTCACCAGCCTGGTCTCGGCGCTGCTGCGCATTCCGGTGCGGCACGACGTGGCGATGACCGGCGAGGTGACGCTACGCGGCCGCGTGCTGCCGATCGGCGGCCTCAAGGACAAGATCCTGGCCGCCCATCGCGCCGGCATCTTTACCTGCGTCATCCCGTCGGAAAATCAGAAGGACATGAAGGACATCCCGCCCAAGGTGGTGCGCGATATGAAGGTCATCCCCGTCGAGCACATGGACGAGGTGCTGCGCGCCGCGCTGCGCCTCAAAGAGCCCGACAAGTTCCTAAGCGCCCCCAGCCAGCCCGTCGACTGGCGCACCTCGGCCGCCCCAGCCACCCCGGCCGCCGCTGAGCACAGCGCCTAGCCCGCCCCTTCGGCCTCGTCTCGGCCGATATCTTCCCGTCGCTGCATTCCCGCAAACTGCACCGTATCGGCCACGGCGTAGGCCTGCTGCCGCGCCACGCTGGCCGTCTGGGCCAGAGCGACCGCGCTTAGCACCCGGCCACCTTCGGTGTGTAGCCCATCGCTGTCGCGCGCCGTCCCGCTGTGCAGTAGCCAGCCGCCAGCCGCGGCCAGGCGCTGCTCATCGATGCGGATCGGCAGCCCCGTGCTCACGTTCCCGGGATAGCCGGCCGAGGCCAGGACCACGGCGCAGGCGTGGGCCTCGGCAAGCTGGGGTGTCGCCGGCCGGCGACCGGCGGCCAGATCCTGGCACAGCGACAGGAAAGCACCGGCCGGCAGGCGCGGCAGCAGCACCTGCGCTTCCGGATCGCCCAGCCGCACATTCATCTCCAGCAGGGCCGGCCCCGCCGCAGTCAGGAGAACTCCCAGGTACAGGAATCCGGTATAGGGTATTCCCATATCCGCGAGCGCGCGCAGCGTCGGCAGCACCATGCGCTGCCGGATGTCCTCGACCTGCGTCGCCGCAAGCTCGGGGCAGGGGCTGAGCGCCCCCATGCCCCCCGTGTTGGGCCCCTGATTGCCGTCGCGCAGCCGCTTGTAGTCGCGAGCGTGCGACAGCGACACCGCCTCGCCCCCGGCACAGGCAAAAAACAGCGAAGCCTCGGGGCCGTGCAGGCGCTCTTCCAGGATCAGCGTGCGGCCAGCGGCCCCCAGGGCCCCCGAGAGCAGGGCTCGCGCCGTCGCCCACAGCTCTGCCTCGTCGCGGGGCAGCGTCACGCCCTTGCCGGCCGCCAGGCCATCGGCTTTGAGGACCGGGAGCGCGGCGAAGGTCGAGAGCCCAGCTTCCAGCTCTGCCTCGCTCTGCACGACGACCGCCCGCGGCCCCGGCACCCCCAGCGACGCTGTCAGCGCCCGCATGAAGGCCTTGGATGACTCGATCCGACTGGCGGCCTGGCTCGGCCCAACACAGGGGACGCCGGCTGCGGCCAGTGCATCGGCGATCCCGCCGCACAGCCAGGTCTCACCGCCGGGGATCACGAGGTCGATGGCGTGCGCCTGGGCCAGCGCGACCACCGCGGCGGGCTCGGGTCTGGCCAGAGGCAATAGCCTCGCATCGATGGCGATGCCGGGGTTGCCAGGGCAGGCGTACACCTCGGCGCCCGGCGCAGTGGCCAGAGCCCGCACGATCGCGTGCTCGCGACCGCCGGCCCCCAGCACCAGGACCCGACAGCGCGACCCGGGCCCGCGTGCCGACGAGGATCCCGCCGTCTGCAGCGACGACTGGCTCGCCGTGGACAGCCCGGCCGGCGCTGGGCGTGGCAGCGACGCGGGCGTAGACGCGAGGCGATGCAGCAGCAGGCGCAGGGCCTGCGGGTACAGGACGTGCTCGACCTCGGTGCGAATCCGCTCGGCCAGCCCGGCCTCCCCCTCGTCGCCGCGCAGCTGCAGCGTCCCGCGCAGGAGCACCGGCCCGGTGTCGATGCCGGCATCGACGAAGTGCACGCTGGCGCCGACGCTGCGCAGCCCGGCCCGCCACTGCTCAGCCAGCGCCGACAGCCCGGGAAAGGCGGGCAGCAGCGACGGGTGAATGTTCAGGATGGTGCCGGGCCAGGCGGCAATGAACTCAGCACTGAGCAGGCGCATATAGCCAGCCAGCAGCAGATGCTCGACCCCCGCTTCGGCCAAGACCTGCTGCAGCGCCTGCTCGTGCTGGTGACGACTCAGACCGCGGCTCGCGACCAGCCTGGCCGGTACGCCGTGCTCGTCGGCCCGCTTAAGAATCGGGGCGTCGGCGATATTGCTGATCACCAGGCGCAGCTCGGCAGGCAGGTCTGGCTCGGCAAAGCAGCGCATCAGCGCGACGGCGTTGCTGCCCCGACCGGAGCCTAAGATCGCAAAGCGCGGTCGCGGCGAGTGCGGCTCCGCTGGCTCAGGTCGCGGCATAGCCCAGGTCCGCGCCGGTCTCGCCCGGCTCAACGCGGCCGACCACTCGCCAGCCCTCGTGGCCAGAGCCCAGCGCGCGCTCGACCGCAGCCGCCCGCACCACGACCAGAAAGCCCAGGCCCATATTGTAGGTCCGCGCCAGCTCGTCGGGGCGCACCGGGCCCAGGCGGGCCAGCAGGTCAAAGATCGCCGGCCGCGCATACGTCGCGGGATCGATCACCAGGCGCAGCCCCTCCGGCATCATCGCCGCCGCCCGCCCAAGCAGACCGCCGCCGGTAATATGCGCCGCCGCCCGCACCTTCACCCGTGCCATCAACGACAGCACCGGCGCGACGTAAAGCGGGGTTGGCCGCAGCAGCTCCTGGCCGATCGGCAGCTCAAGCTCGGGCAGCCGGGCATCGTAGGGGACCGCGGCCTGGGCAAGCACACGCCGCACCAGCGAGAAGCCGTTGGCATGCACGCCCACCGCCGGTAGGCCCAGCACCACATCACCAGCCGCCACATCGCCGCCCGGCACCTGCGCCTGCTCGACGATCCCGACGGCAAAGCCGACCAGATCGCAGTCGCCCGGGCGGTACAGATCGGGCATCTCGGCGGTCTCGCCCCCCAGCAGCGCGCAGCCCACTTCCCGACAGGCGTCGGCCATGCCGCGCACGATCTCCAGCACGGCCGGCCCCTGACCAGCCTCGCCAGCCAGCGAGCCCGCGGCGACATAGTCGAGAAAGAACAGCGGCCGCGCCGCCCGAGGCAGCAGATCATTGACGTTGACCGCGACGAGATCTTGGCCAAGTCCGCGATACTGTTGGCAGGCCCTAGCGACCAGCACCTTGGTGCCCACACCGTCGCAGGTGGCCGCGAGCAGGGGCTGCTCCAGGCCGTGGATGGGTGGGGCAAACAGTGCCGCATAGGCAGCCCCGCTGGGCCGCACCTCGGGTCCCTGCGTCGTCGCGGCGAGCCCGCGGATAGAGCGGACCAAGTGCTCAGCCGCGTCGCGATCGACCCCGGCTTGGCGATAGGAAACGGGCTTCGCGCTCATACCGGATACCTGCCGTCCATGCAGCCCATGCAGAACGAGCCGCCGAGGGTGGCGCGCCGCAGTCCATCCTGACTGAGGTAGCGCAGATGATCGGCCCCGACGAAGCGACGCACCCAGTCGATAGCGCGCTCCCCGACCACCGCCCCAGCCGATTCACAGGCGCTCGCCGCCGTCGCCGCCTCGCCGGCCGGATGAGCGGCACAGTGGGCAAGCGCGCGGCCGATCAGGAGCTCGTTTCGCGTCGGGGTATCGATGCCCAGGAAGCACGGCATGACGATCGGGGGCGATGCCAGGCGCAGCCAGATCTCGGCCGCCCCGGCCTCGCGCACCATGGCCACCACGGTCTGCGCCGTGTTGCCGCGCACCAGCGAGTCGTCGACGAGCAGCACGCGCTTGCCGGCCACCGCCGCCGCCACCACGGACAGCTTGAGGTGGATCGAGTGGGTGCGGGCGTCCTGACTGGGCAGGATGAACGTGCGGCCGACGTAGCGACTGCGCAGGATGGCCATCTCGAAGGGCACACCGCTGCGGCGGGCATAGCCGACCGCGGCGGGCACTCCGGAGTCCGGCACCGGCACCACCACATCGGGCAGCGGCAGATCGCGATCCTGCTCGGCAAGCTCCATCCCCATGCGCAGGCGTGCCGCCTGTGGGCTCTGGCCGAAGACCTCAGAGTCAGGGCGGGCGAAGTAGACCAGCTCAAACACACAGGGGGCCGGGCGCGGGCTGCTGGGCAGAAGCTGCGTGCTGCGCCAGCCGTCTTCGCCTAGCTCGATAAGCTCCCC
>CAZVMD010000409.1:0-3396 GCA_964628555.1 uncultured Myxococcales bacterium
ACCCAGGCGCTGGGGCGCTTGTGGCCGGGCAGCGACAGCAGCTTGGTCACCGTCGGCGTCGCAGCCTGCGGATCCATGACCAGCAGCTCGAAGGTATCGGGGTCGGTGCGCTTGGCGGCCACCGCCTCTTCGTTGACCGGATCGACATTGAGCGAAAACACCAGGCGATCGCGACGCACAAGCTGGGTCTGCAGCGTGTTCGCTTCGTACATCTTGGTCGGGCGGGGCAGGCTCAGCTCGACCCGCGACTCGGCCGCGACGCCGTCGGCCGCGCGATCGTTGAGGCGAATCAGCTCGGCCTTGTGCGCCACCGGATCGATGGTGATAAACAGCGGCTCGGGGTGCTTCTCGCGCAGCTTGGCCCACTGGAACGTGCCCGGCAGATCGACGATCGGCTGCGAGTGCCGCAGCTTGCCCGACAGCGTGTCGACAAAGCCGATGAAGTCAGGCTGCCGGACGTCGGTCTTTTTGTCGTAAAAGCCGTCGTGCTTGGTGACCAAGGTCTGATAGTCGTCGAGGAAGTACAGCGGCTGGCCAGTGCCCTTGTCGGTCGTCGTGCGCCCGTCGTCGCGGACCTGATAGCTGCGCGCCGCGGCAGGCTTTAGCGTGCTGGCGTTCCAGGCGTTTAGGCTGTACTCCCCACGCGGCGGCTCGGCGGGGCGCTTGAGCGACAAGAGGATCGGGCCGGCGGCGCTGTGAGTGACTACGATCTCGCTGGCTGGGCCGATGTTGCCTTCGCTGGTGCCGGCTCCTGACAGCGCGATCTTCGACTTGGTCTTCAGGCTGTAGATGGCTCCCTGTACCGCCTCGCCTACGTCGGTGTCGCGGAGGATGAACAGCACGCGATCTTCTGGCAAAAGCACCATGCGCGCAATCGACAGCGGCAGGTTGGTGAGGACCTCTTCGCTCTTGTCTTTGTTGAACTTCACCGATGGTGTCACGGCTGGCAGGCCGGCAATCGGCGGGGCCGGGAGCGGCGGTGTCGTCGGAGCGTTCACGGCCCCCTTCTTGCCCGCGGGCTTCTTGCCGGCCGGCGGCGGCGGCGGCGCAGCGGCGGCCGGAGCCGGTGCTGCGGCCGGAGCCGGTGGGGCAAGGTCGGCGTGGTGCGGCCGAGCGATCAGGCCCAGGGCGCGCAGCGTGGCGAAGGACGCCCCGTCGGTCTGGATATAAAACAGCGTGCCGCCGTCGGCCGACAGCGCCATCGCATCGTCGAGATAGCCGCGATCGGCGACCACGACCGTCAGTGCGCCCTGCGCCGCCGGCAGGACCTCGGGCTTGCCGGCAGGAGGCAGGGCTGCCCCGGCCAGTCCTCCCAGCGTCGAGAGCCCAGCCAAGCTGGCGCAAAGTCCAAGCCATAACCCCAGCGCGCGTGTCATCGAGAACTTTCGCATGACTCACGGGTAGCCCCGGGGAGGCGCAGAAGTCAAGCACCGCCGTGGCGAAACGCCGACCGACGCAGCAAGAGGGCAGCAAACGGGGCGCGACCCCCGCAAATGACGCGAAATTCCTGCGGCAAAGTTGGTAGAGTGGGCAGCATGCGCCGTGCTGTTTTCACCATCACGTACGGAGCGGTGGCTGCGCTGCTCCTGGCCAACGCGGTTGCTCCTCTGTCGTCGGAAGCCCAGAGCCCACCGGCGACCGGCCGGGCCGATGACGTTGTTCGCTTCCGCATCACCAATCCCGGGCAAGCGCTGTACAAAATCGCCATCCCGGCGGTGCTCGGTGATGCCAGCACGGCCGCGGTGATGACCGAGGTGCTGTCGGCCGACCTCGGGCTGTCGGGCTTCTTCAAGGTGCTCGATCCGAAGTCGTTCGTTGCTGACCTGGCCAAAGAAGACGTCAACATGGCCCCCGATGCCTGGAAGCCGGTCGGGGCCGAGAGCGTCATCAAGGCCAAGGTGGTTAACAGCGGCGGCGATCTCGCCGTCGAGTTTCGGCTCTATGAGCTCGTCAAGGGCGAGCAGCCGGTCCTGGGCAAGGCCTATCGCGGCCCGCTCAGCGACACCCGCAAGCTGGCCCACCTGTTCGCCGCTGAGGTACTGAAGTACTTCACGGCGGAGGACTCGTTTTTTCACACCCAGATCGCGTTTTCGCGTGTCGAGGGCAAGCAGCAAGAGCTCACGGTCATGGACTGGGACGGGGCCGATGTGCGGCAGGTGACGCGCAACGGCTCGCAGAACTATCTGCCCGGCTGGAGCCCCGGGGGCGACGCGCTGCTTTACACCAGCTTTGTGCGCGGCTCGGCCGACCTCTGGCAGATCCCCAGCGCCGGCGGGCGACCGAAGCGCATCTCGACCCGGCCGGGCATGAACACCGGCGGGGTATTCTCGCCGACCAGCGGCCAGATCGCGGCTACCCTGTCGTTCGAGGGCAACGCCGAGATCTATCTGTTGTCGCCCGGCGGCGAGGTCATCAAGCGTCTCACCAACAACCCGGGCATCGATAGCTCGCCGAGCTTTTCGCCGGATGGCAGACAGATCGCCTTCGTCTCGGATCGCTACGGCTCACCGCAGATCTGGGTGATGGCGGCGGATGGCAGCGGCCAGCGGCGCCTGACCACCAAGGGCAGCTACAACCAAGAGCCCTCGTGGGCACCCAAGCAAGTCAATGGCCAGTCGCTGATTGCTTTTACCGGCCGCGACGAGCGCGGCAACTTCGACATCTTTACGATCAACGTCGGAAGCGGTGAGCTGACCCGTATCACCGAGGGACGAGGCAGCAACAGCCATCCCTCCTGGGCGCCCAATGCCCGCGCCCTGACCTACAAGAGCAGCCGGGGCGGCATCTGGATCAGCACCTTCGATGGCAAGACCGAGCGGCAGGTCTATCGCGGTGCCGCCGAGACCCCAGTCTGGGGTCCGATGCGTGGGCCCTAGCGCAGGCGCTGCTCGGACGGCGGCGCTGGCCTAGCTGCTCTCGCCAAACAGCGAGGCAAAGAAGACCGCCCGCTGCGCGTCGCCATGACCCGCTCCCCCCGGGCTCTCGCTGATCACTTTATCGCCGGTCTGTCCGTCGAGGACTGCTTTGGCTGGCAGGCTGTGCGTGCGCCGGCCGCGGCGTAGCGTTTCACGTCCCGGTACGCCCGGACCACCGCCGGCTAAACCATAAGGCGGTCGTCGGCGTCGCTCGGCGGCCAGTGTGACGACAGCGGGGCGCAGGAGCGTAAGCTCACGGACCCAGCCCGGCTCCCCTGCCCGCAGGCCCGGTCCGCCGGAGTCGACGCGTCGCGACAGGGACGCCACCTGGACTGGGGCTCGTCGCTCTAGCGCTTCGAGCGAGCTTAGGCGATCGCCGGTCAGCAAGCCGCGCATCGCATCGGTCCCGCCGGCACCCGCGCCACCAGGCAGAAGCAGGCGCTGATCGCTGCCGACGCTGCCGACGCTGCCGACGCTGCCG
>CAZVMD010000409.1:3496-5905 GCA_964628555.1 uncultured Myxococcales bacterium
CGCTGCCGACGCTGCCGACGCTGCCGACGCTGCCGTCGCTAGGAGACGAGCCGGGCGGCCGTGGTGACGAAAGGTAGAGGGCACCGCGCGTACCTGCACTGGCAGCGCCGACAAGCTTGGGGGCGGCCTGCGCGAGCGCGCCACACAGCACATCCAGCAGCCGCCCCGCGGTCTCATCGATGCCCAAGCCCAGGGCGTAGGGCGGCTCCGCGGCCAAGAGCGAGCCTCGTCGCAGAATCAGCGAAACCGCTGCCAATAAGCCGTCGTTGCGCGGCAAGCAGCGGTCCTCACCCGGCGTTGCCGCGAGGTGGCTGTGCAGCAGGCGAAGCAGGGCTTCCTTGACCACCGCTGCCGTCGCCGCAGCGGGCAGGTTAAGCGGACCTGGCACTGCATCGGCGCTGTCGCTAAGGTCGAGGCGGCAGGCCGGGCCGCCGTCCTCTTTCCGCAGCAGCAGCGTGGCTCGCAGCGCGATATCCGCCGTGCCACAGCCATCGTCATCGAGGCTGTCGGCAAAGGCATAAAAGCCAGTCGGAAGCTGCTGCCAAAGCGCCGTGGCCTGGGCCGCGGTGTAGGCCGGCAGCGCAGCGGCGAGGCTAGCGGCCTCTGGCGTCCGCTGTCGCAGCGTCAGGAAAGAGCGCTTGCCGTGGAGCAGCGTAGCGCGCAGGGCGATCAGGTCGTTTTGCTCAGCGCGGCGGAGCCCGGCCCGTCGGCCCAGCTCGGCAAAGCGCGCTTCGATGAAGGCCAGGGGCGGCAGCGCCAAGCCCTCGTCATCCTGGCTGAGCGGCGGTGCCGCTGGACGCGGCGCGGCAAAGGGCAGATAGCGCGGACCCACCGCCGGTGGCAGCGCAGCCAGCCCGCTGTCGTCTTCAGGCTGGTCTTCTGGCTGGAAGAAGCCGCGGCGATCCGTCGGCACCGCAAACGGAGTGCGCGGGAAGCGGACCCCCAGCGCCAGATAGAGCTCAGGGGCCTGGCCGCCTCCGGGCAGGGCCACGACCAGCACATAGCTGCGCCGATCGAGCATGCCGCAGGCTGGCGACGTGGCGGTGATCGCAAGCTCGCCGGCCTCACGCATCGGGATTGGGGACGAGCTGGCGTTGCTGAGCACGACCTCGTCCGCCCCCAGCGCTGCGCGGGCCGCGTCATCGGCGAGCAGCGCCCGCACCTGCGCCCCTAGTGCACCGACCAAGACCGGATGACCGCCGCGCTCAAGCACGGTGCGACCTTCACGATCGCAGAGGGCGCAGGCAAGCTCGCCATCCTCGCTGAGGAGCGGCGAGGTGACGCAGCGCACGGCCCGAGTCAGAAGAGCCCCCAGCAGGCGCTCAAGCTGGGCCGCGAGCAGCTTCGTCGCGGGGTCGCAGGTCGGGTTCGCCACACCTAGCGCTGCGTCGATCATCGCGCGTACCTCACCGCTTCTTACCGCTGCAGGGCTGGCCTGAAGGGTCACAGATAGTAGACAAAGCCCATCCCAAACTGGAAGTGGCTGGTGTAGCCCTGCGGCGACATGGCCAGCATGTTGGGGGTCAGATCCGAGCGGCTGATCAGCGCTGACTGCACCGCGCCATCGTTGAGCACGATCACCGGGACGTGCAGGAAGCGCAGCGATAGGCGCAGCGACAGCGAGCTCGCCTGCGACCTCAGCAGCGGCAGCTCGCCGTCGAGGCTGCCGTGCAGCCCGAACAGCACCGACCCCAGGCTGCCCATGCGGTTGCCGAAGTCGAACGAGCTATCGGAAGAGGTGCGCACGATCTCAAACGAAGGACCCAGCGCCAGGCGCACACCATGGCTCAGCCGGCGCAGATAGCTTCCCTCTTCACCGAGCTTGGCGAAGGCCAGCGGTCGCAGGTCGATGAGCAGCGGCACCGAGATGCGATCGGGGAAGGCGGCCGGGGCTTGACCGTTCGGCGGCTGGCCTTGCGCGACAGCGCTCTGTCCCGAGACGGACCACAGGCCGAGTGAGGCACCGACGGCGCCCCGCCACAGAAAGCTGCCATCGACACCGCCTAAGAACAGCGCGCAGCCCTTGCCTCCGGCCAGGGTCCGGGCCGAGCCTGCCGTGTCGCAGGCCCGCTCGTCGACCTGAAAGCCCATGCTGGCGCCGATGCCCACGGTCAGCGCTCCCAGGCTGCCGTGCTCGGCCCGGGCCGGCTGACCCAGTAGGCACAGCAGCACCAGGGAACCGGCCGCCCTAAAGGCGGTGAGTCGGGCCGGTCGCGCTCGCCGCTGAGCCGTGGGCGAGGAGTCTCTGCGTAGGTCTTCCATGCTCAGCCGTGCCGACGCGCGAATTCGGCCATGAACTGCGCCAGTGCCTGCGCTCCGGCCAGCGGGAACGCGTTATAGACCGAAGCCCGCAGGCCGCCGACCGAGCGATGTCCCTTGAGGCCATCCATGCCCTGCGCCTTGGCCTGC
>CAZVMD010000410.1:0-5905 GCA_964628555.1 uncultured Myxococcales bacterium
GACCATGGGCCAGGATCTGCAGCGCGGCCTGCAGACGTTCTACGAAGCGCGTCAGAAGGGCGAGCGCGCCGTGGTCGGCGTGTTCACCACCAACCTAGCGCAGGTCTCGGTCGAGGCGGTGAGCGCCAGCATGACCGACAGCACCGACAACTTTGTGCGCATCCCGGTAAGCTCGGCCACCGCCATCCGTCCTCTAGTCGAAGCAGAGCTCAAGAGCAAGTACCAAAAGGGCCACGGCTACTACGAGCTGACCAAGCCCGAGCTTGTGCAGGAGTACAAAGAGATCGCCATCGTCGATAAGACCAGCGGCAAGATCTACGCTGGCGATGCGGCGCGCAGCCATCTGGGCCTGCCGATCGGCGCGCGCATCAAGGTCAAGCCCGGCGATCACGGCGGCTTTGCGATCTTTGTGCAGTCGACCTCCGTAAACCGCAAGCTCGTCGCCGGCACCTCGCTGCTCTACAAGAAGGCCTAGCCCGCTTGGAAGACTCAGCAGTCGTCACCACCGCCCTCCGCGGGCTGTCGCTGTTGCTGCAGCTCCAGACCCTGCTTGCCGCCGCCGTGCTCGGTGCGCTGCTCGGCGGGGTGCTGCGGGTCGGGCTGCTCCTGGCACTCGACGGTGGGCACGGCTGGGGACGAGTCGGCCTGCGCATCGGGGCCGGGCTTTCGTATGGCCTGGCGGCCTTCGCCTATGCCGCGCTGGCCGCGCCGATCTTGGTCGGCGACGTCGGCAGCCTGCTCGCCGGCAGCGTCGCACTTTTGCTCATGGCCGGTGGCGTCGTGCTGGCCCGCATTCTCTGGGGCTACGTGCCGCTGCCATCGCTGCTCGGCATACTCCTGCGGATCATCTTGCTGCTTCTGGTGCTGGTCCTGGCCCTGCTGGCGCTCTTGCGCTCGGGCTTTCTGAACCTGACCACCGATCAGCCGGTCCTGCGCATCGAGCTTACCGGCCAGACGCAGTCCCAGCTGGTGCGCTGGGCGGCGCCGGATCAGCCAGCGCGCGAGGAAGCGCTGCGCACGCACCAGATCATCCTGCGCAGCCCCGAGGGCGAGCGCATCGCCGAGGAGTGGCTGTACGGCGATCAGGTGGCGATCAAGGGCCGCGTCCTGCGCCTCAATCCGCTGCTGAACAGCGCCGGCATCGCGAACCTATTCGAGCTGCAGTTCCTGCACAACGGCTACCGCAGCGCCGATCGCCACAGCAGCCTGCCGCACCAGGCTCGCCCGCTGCGCCCTCTTGGCTCCTTGGCCGTGGTGCCGCGGACGCAGCGCCTGCGCGACGCCTTCCTCGGCTGGCTGCAGGCCCGCCCCAGCGGCAGCCGCTTCGCCATCCGCGCCGCCACCAGCGAATCGACCTACTTCCCCCTGGTCGACGGCAACGACCAGCCCCTCCGCCGCAGCTACGAGCTGGTCTTAACCCCCGGCGGACTCACCAGTCGCTAGTTGCAAGTCAGCTGCATTTGATTACTGCGCGTAGTGGGCGTGCGGCTGCGCCTTGGCTTTGTTCTCGGCATCCAGAGCGGCTTCGGCGCGCTGATAGGTGCCGACGTTGCCTTTGAGGCGCGCGACATAGGTCGCCCAGTTCTTGTTGATCGAGCGATCGCCGTTGTACTGGTCGGTCATCGTCTCGGCCGTCATGGTCTTGCTGCCCATGTCGAGGTTCTTCATCTTCAGCATCGCGATCTGCAGCTGCAGATCTTCGTCGCTGACCGTGTGACGACGGCCGGCCGCTTTCAGCTTGCCGAGATCGAAGTTCACATCGCTGCCCTGCCCGTCTTTGGCCGCCAGCCTGCCTTGGTGGCCATAAAGCCCCATGACCTGGGCCGCGCCATAGCTGGTGGTCATGTCGGCCAGCAGATCGTAGCTTTGGCCGAGCGCTGCCTTGTCGCCCTCTTGCACCGTGTAGTCGCCGATAGAGGTGCCCATGGTGACCGGCTTCTGCTTTTCGGCTGGCAGCTTGGCATTTTCCGCCGTCTGCGCCTCGTACTGATCGCGGAAGCGGCGATAGTGAGCCGGCTCGAAGCGGACCTGTCCGTCTTCGTAGATCTCGGCGAAGCGATCGCGCGACAGGCCGCGCACGTCCGCCATCGTCGCGTCCTTGCCCTTGCGGCGATCCAGCGAGTCAAAGCCCATCGCCGCGCCGCTTATCGACCCCAGCTTGCTGAGCCGCGCCGTCTCTTCTTTGCTCAGCGTCTCCCCGCCCCGCTTGCGCGCATCGAGCGCACTGTATTCCTCGAACTGCTGCGTGCGGTGATCGATGCCGGCCTGCAGCAAGCCAGCCTGTGCCGCTTTCTTCTTCTCTTTGTCGTCGCTCTTTAGACCCTCGACATCGATGGCGCCGCTGAGCGCCTGATCGACGAGAAACTGCTGATCCTCTCCGAGCGATTTTTTCAGCTTGGCCAGCGCTGCCGGATCGCTGCGCAGCGTCTCTAGCCCGACCTTGTCGATCTGACCCAGCACGCCGGTGTTGTGCTTGCCGTCGCCCATCATCATGCCGCGGAAGTACTTGCCGATTTTTTCGCGCCGGGTGTTGGTGCCGCCTTCGTTCATCATCACGCCGGCCAGCAGGTCTTCCATGTGGTTCGACACGCCGTTTTGCGACAGCGTTGCCGCCGAGCTGTCCATAAGCTCCGCCAGGTTGCGCGCTTTTTCGCCATCCGTCATCGCGCCAAAGCGCTTCGGCTCGGCTGCGGCCGGAGCGGCCACTGTCGTCGTCGCCTGCCAGTCCGCGGCCAGCGGCTGGTTAGGCTGAATCGTGCCGCGCAGCCCGAGCGCTTCCGGTGTCTTTTCGACAAAAGGAGACGGCTCGCGCCGCCTGCCGTTTTCGTGCAGCTCCCCCGACATGCAGACTCCCAGGCAGTGCCGGCCGGAGCGCCGAGTCCGCAGCCCCGAGCCGTGTGGTTAGGCCAGAAACGACAGGATCATTTTTGCCCAAGCCGAGCCCTCGGCGAGGCAAAATGCAGCGGCGGCGATTTCGACTGCTGAATGCGGTGGTTACAGCATGCTCTCTGACCTGCCCTCCGACCTCCTGCGTGCCTTGGACAAGCGACGGGCGCGAAAGCACCAGCCCACGCTGCCCAATCCCTACCTTGAAGGCAACTTCGCCCCCGTCGGTCACGAGAGTGACTTCACCGGGCTGCGCCCCAGTCAAGGCCAGATCCCGAGCGAGCTTGGCGGCACGCTGTACCGCATGAGTCCCGCCCCGCGCTTCGAGCCCTTAAATCGCACCTGGTATCACTGGTTCGACGGCGACGGGATGATCGATGCGTTCAGCTTCAGCGCTGGCCAGGTGACGCATCGCAACCGCTGGGTGCGCACCGAAAAGCTGCAGCTGGAAGAAGCCGCCGGGCAAGCGCTGTTCGGCGGCATTCGGGACTTCGCGACCTCGACGCTGTTCGCTGGGCTGCTGGCCTTGGGCTTTACCGCGCGCGAGATCTTGAGCCTGCCGCTGCGCTCGGCCATGGGGCTGCCGCCGACTGAGCCGCAGCTGCTGCGTGTGCTGCGGGCGATGAACCGCGCCAACACCAACATCCAGTTCATGGCCGGTCGCCTGCTGGCTCTCGTCGAGGGCTCGCCAGCCCACGAGATCGATCCCAGGACCTTGGCGACGCGCGGCGTCTATGACTTTGATGGCGCGCTCTTGCCGATAAACGGCGGCATGGTGGCGCATCCCAAGATCGATGCGCAGACCGGGACCATCTACACCTTTGGCTACTATCCCGATCGCGGTGGCCTGACCTACTACGTCTTCGATCGACAGGGCCGGCTCAAGCTGCGCCGCGATGTGCCGACGCCGTATGCGGCGATGATGCACGACTTTAGCGTCAGCGAGTCGCGCGCCATCTTCTATCACCTGCCTTCGGTGCTGCGCATGGATGACGTGCGCAGCCCCAACACCATCCGCTGGCAGCCCTCGCGCGGGTCGCGCATCTGCGTCGTGCCGCGCGATGACAGCAGCGGCCGCGAGCGCTGGTACGAGATTCCGCCCTGCTACATCTATCACCCGCTCAACGCCTTCGATGAGGGCGAGACGGTAGTGCTGGATGTCGTGCTCTATCCCCGCCTGCCGCTGTTTGATCCGGGCGGTGAAAATCCCAATCCACCGACGACCGAATACCCCGCCGGGCAGCTGACGCGCCTGCGCCTCGATCTGCAGACCGGAGCCTTGCACAAAGAAGTCCTGTGCGAGACGCCCTGCGAGTTCCCGGGCGTCGATCCGCGCTATGCCCTGCGCCGTCATCGCCATGGCTATCTCGCCGGCCGCCTCGGCACCACCTGCGGTCGTGGCTTGTTCAACGCGCTGCTGCACGTGGATCTAGAGACCCGCACTGTGCGCAGCCGCCGCCTGGGCGACAGCAGCTACGTCAACGAGCCGCTGTTCATCCCGCGCAGCGCTGCTGCCGAGGAAGGCGATGGCTACCTGCTGACCACCGTCTTTCACGCCGAGTCGGCCAGCTCTGAGCTGCTGCTTCTCGACGCGCGCGACATCACCGCCGCCCCCGTCGCGGTCATCCCCACCCGCCAGCGTGTCCCCTTCGGCTTCCACGGCACCTGGGTGCCCGCCTAGCCTGCCCCCCGGCGGGCCGCCCCCCAGCACTCTGCCTGGTTGTCCGCCGTCGCTGGCTTATGCGATGATACGGAAATGGGGAAGCCTGCTCGCGTCAACGGTCCGTACCCTGAAAAAGGAAAGTGGCGCATCTACCTGATCGACGGCAGCGGCCGCAAAGCCTTCCTGTTTGCGACGCGGGCGGATGCCGAGGTCATGAAGGCCAAGCTGACCGAGCGAGCGCAGCGGACCGAGCGCACGATCGGCGACACGCTTGCGGCCTATCGCGACTACCGCGTCCGCGTGCGCGGTGTGCAGCCCAAGACCGCCGACGATCACTGTCGTCATCTGCGCTCACTCCTGCCCGTCGAGGATCCGCTGTCGACCCTGACCTCCGAGCGCGCCGGCCGCCTGTATCTGGACTACAGCGCGCGCACCAATCACTACACCGGAAAGCCCATCGCGGTCGCGACGCATCAGTGGGTTCTGCTCATCGCCAAGTGCTGGGGACGCTGGCTGGTCAAAGCGGGGTTTGCGGCGCACAGTCCGTTTTCTGCCGTCGAGCCGATTGGGCGGCGCAGCGCGGGCAAGGCACAGCTGACCCGCGATGAGGCGCAGCGCCTAAGCCGCGCCGCTGTCCAGCAGGCCCAGGCCGGCGACGTCGCTGCGCTGGGGGTCTTGCTGATGCTGCACATGGGACTGCGGCAGGGCGAAGTCGGACTTCGCATCGCCCGCGATGTCGATCACGACGGCCAGGTGCTGATCATCCCCTTCGGCAAGACCGCCACCTCGCGACGCCGCTTAAGAGTCCCACAGTGGCTGCAGCCGTTTGTATCTCGCCTCGCCAGCGGCAAGGCCGCCACTGATCTGCTGTTCTCCAGCGACGGACAGAAGCCACGCCCCCGCCAGTACTGGTGGCGCAAAGTCCACGAGCTCTGCGACGCCGCCAACCTCCCCCACGTCTGCCCGCATAGCCTGCGCGGCTTGCACGCCACACTGGCCATCGAGGAAGGCGCCTCCGGCGAGGCCGTCGCCCGCGCCCTCGGCCATACCAGCTTCGAGATCACCGCTAAGCACTACGCCACCCCCGACAGCGTGGCCAACGCCCGCCTCGAAAAAGCCGGCCAAGCCCTCGCACCCAGCCCAGCCGCCCCCACGACCGCTCGCATCGATCAGCTCCTCGCCACCTTGACCCCCGAAGAGCTCAGCGCACTCCGCAAGCGCCTGGTGGCATAGCGGCACGCCCATCGCACGTGCTCGCAGCTCTGCGCTGTCCGCCTCGTGTCCCAGCCCTCTGCAAGCCCGCGTGACAACAACAAGAATCGCCCCCGCGGCATCAAGCCCGCCAACATCATGGTC
>CAZVMD010000411.1:0-5878 GCA_964628555.1 uncultured Myxococcales bacterium
TCGCGGGTCGGCTGCCGCACGTAGACGCCGGCAAAGACCACGCTGCGCTCGATGTGCACGCCGCGCTCGACGTGCGCCCCTTCGCCGAGCACGACATCCGGCCCCACCACCGCGCCATCTTCGACGACCGCGCCGGCGCCAATGCAGACCGGCGGCCGGATGGTGGCGCGCGGCGAGATCTGGGCCCGAGCGCTGACGCCGACCAGCGGCCCCGGCAGATGCGACAGCCGAGCCACACCGCGCAGGGCGTTGATGTTGCCCTGCAGATAGCGGGCGGGCGTCGAGTGCTCGAAGAAATAGCCGGGCGTGACATAGGCGGTCAGCACCTCGCCCTCGCGCAGGGCCGGCAGATAGCCCTGGCGCACGATGCACGACTGGCCGCTCTTCGGCAGGCGCTCCAGCACGCTCGGCTCGACGATGTGCACGCCGGTAAACATGCACTTTAAGAGCCCCTTGGGCGGCGAAGTCGGGGCCGACTCGCCGAGCATGCGATGGATGCGGCCGTCAGCATCGACCTCGATCGGCCCCCAGGTGTCGGCATCGGCAGTCTCGTGCAGGACCAGGGTGGCCGAGGCGCCGGTGATGCGGTGCATGGCCAGCACGGCTTCCAGATCGACATCGATGAGGATCTTGCCGTTGACGACAAAGCAGGGCTCGCGGCCGCCGTGGGTCAGAAAGTCGGCCATGCGCCGGATGCCACCGCCGGTCCCTAAGAGCTCGGTCTCCTGCGAGTAGCGAATATCGACGCCGTAGTCGGCGCCGCTGCCCAGGGTCTCGGCGATTAGCTCGCCCAGGTGGAACAGGTTGATGCCGATCTCGGTGATGCCGAAGCCGCGCAGCAGCGACAGGGCATAGCTCGCCAGCGGATGGTTGCACACCGGCAAGAGCGGCTTGGGCAGCTCAGCGCCGAGATCCTTGAGGCGGCTCGACATGCCAGCGCACAGCACCATGCCGCGAAGCTGGGTTCCAAAGACACCCTGCATGACTTATGGACACTCCTCATAGACAACGAAGCGGCGATCGGGAACGGCGCCGCAGGTGCGGGCGTAGTATTCGACGGGACCGACCCAGGCGATGACGCCGGCATCGGGGCGGGCGGTGCTGGGCGCGACATCGTCCATCACATCGCGCAGACAGCAGAGCAGCAGCGCTTCCCCCAGGCCTCGGCCGCGATGGCTGGGCAGGGTTCCAGTCGGGCCGAACCAGCCAAGCCCGCGATTGTTGCCATCGTGGGCGGCAAAAGCCACCAGCTCACCGTCGGGAGCCAGGGCGACATGGACGCTGGGCCCCTCGGGTAGCTCAGGGGTATTTTGCGCCGCCTCGCCGCCCAGGGCTGCCCCCAGGGCCCGCCGGACCTCGTAGGCCCAGACGCGGTGAAAGGCGGTGGTCACCATGCGGTCCAGCGCCGCGACATCGCCGGCTGTAGCCCGCCGCACGTGGTAGCCATGACTGGCCACGCGAGCCAGACTGGCGGCCACCTGCTCGACGCGCAAGAGGGGGTTTTCGCCCAGCGGAGCGCGCAGGTTCAGGTTGCGGCCGATCTCGACGAAGCCCCGCGCCTGCAAGAAGGCCTGGCCGGTGACTTCGCGCTCGTCGATGCCCGGCGACAGATAGTTGCCCGGATGATCACCGACCCGCAGCCGGGGTCGCGGCGCGCCCTCGCCCTGTCCAGCCGACTGCGCCGACAGCCAGGACGTTGCCGCCTGCAGGAGCTGGGTGCCGATGCCGTGCCGCCGCGCCGCCGGATGCACGACCAGGAGCTTGAGCCAGCGACCGGCCTGGGCCAGCAGCCCGACGAGCTCGCCGCCGACGTAGGCCCCGAGGGTGTAGCCGGTCCGCTGGCCATTGCCAGCCAGCAGCTTCTCGTCCGCCACCTTGGCCACGCGATCCCAGGGCAGGCTAGCCACGAGCAGGGCGCGAGCCGGACCCAGATCCTGTGGACCATGCAGCGGCCTCAGCTGGGCGGGCTGCGGCCCCCGGGTGGCCTCGGGCATGACAGCGGCGAGGTCCATGCGTCAGCGTCCGTGACGTCCGGGGCGGCGCGAGCGCGGCTCGTCGTCGTCGTCTGCATCGCTGCCCTCGGCGGGCGTAGTGCCGCTATCGAGGAACAGGCCGATTCGCTCTCCCGAGCGGTTGTACTGCCAGGCGTACAGCACGCTCAGAAAGGCCGACAGCGGCAGGAACAGGGTCAGTAGTGGCGCAAACAGCAGCGTCGGCAGCAGCTTGGCCGCAAGGATAAAGACGACCAAGCCGAGCGCCGCTTCGCGGGCCGGACCGGCGTAGAACCAGCCAAGCGGACCAAACAGCCCAAGGATGCCGGCCACGACGACGTTCTTCTCGTCGGCGACGGCCGGCTTGCCAAGGTCGCGCCGGAAGCGCTCGATATCCGACAGGACCCGCGCCAGATCCAGCGGGCTTTGGCCGCGCCGACCCGCCGAGCCGCCGGTCCGCCCCCGGCTGCCGCGGCCATCGCTCGACGAGGGTGGCGAGCGACGGGATGGACTGGTGGGGGTCAGCGCCCGCTCGCGCTCGACCTCGGCCTTGAGGGCCCGCAGGCGGTTGTCGAGATACTCGTGACAGTGGCTGCAGCGGCTGCCCGCCTCGGTCACTCGCTGACAGGCGGCACAGCGCGTCAGGGCCGTGGCGCCCCCCTCGGGCCGCTTCGCACCAGTGACGTTGTAGACGATCTCGCCGTCATCATCGGTGTCGATCTCGACGACAGCTTCACGCAGGAGCTCATCGAGCCACTTCTCTGCCTGCTTGGCCGGCACCCCGGTATAAAACGAGATGTTGGCGCGCGACAGCGGCGCTCTCGTCGTCATCGCGAGCTCGAGGAGCGCTTGCTCGAATTCCTTGGCGTTCACGGCATCAAGATATCACGCAGACCTGCGCCGAGCCCGTCCTGACCACCGTCCTTTCAACGGGGTCCAGCCGACTGGACCGGCCGCCGCATAGGCAGAGCCGCGCAAATCCGATACATTGCGCCCATGATGTCCTCTGCAGCCCCCTCTGCCTGGCTGCCCTATGGCCTGTCGCTGTGGCTGGCTGGGCTGGCGTTCTTCGTGATGCTCAGCGCGCTGTTTTATGGCCATCCGCCGCTGCGTCGATCGATTGTGACGCTGTACCAGCTCTTGATCGCCGCGGTCCGCTATCTGCGGCGCTACCTGGCCGGCGATCGCGTCGCGGCTGGGCCCTCGGAGCTCCGCCAGGCCTTCGAGCGCCTGGGACCGACCTACATCAAGTTTGGCCAGCTGATCGCCTCGTCGAGCGGCCTGTTCCCCGAGCGCTACGTGCGCGAGTTCCAGCACAGCCTCGATCGCGTGCCGCCTGAGCCCTGGCCCGTCGTCGAAGGTACGCTGCGCCGCGCTCTGGCAGCGTCGCCGCTTACGCTGTTCAAGCAGATCGAGGCCCGCCCGCTGGCCTCAGCCTCGATCGCGCAGGTCTACGGCGCCATCGGCATCGACGACAGCGGCGGCGAGCGCGAGCTGGTGATCAAGGTGCAGCGCCGTGCGCTACGCCAGCTGGTGGCGGCTGACATCGGCATGCTGGGCTTCGGAGCTGACCTCTTGCAGCAGCTGCCGCGCATCGGCAACGCCAACCCGCGCGGCGTCGTGCAACAGTTCGAGCGCAATATCTACGAAGAGCTCGACTTCCTCGGCGAAGCGGCGCGCATGGACGAGTTCAACCGCATCATGGCTGAGCTCGGCCGCACCGACGTCTGCGCCCCGCGCCCGGTCTATCGGCTCAGCACCCGCGAGGTGCTGGTGATGGAGCGCCTGCACGGCATCCGCGTCGACGACGTCGCGGCCATCGCCGCCCGCGGCATCACCCCGCAAGAGGCCGAGAGCAAGCTCATCGCCGGCATGCATGCCTGGTTCCAGTGCCTGGTGCGCTTCGGCTTCTTCCATGGCGATGTCCACGCCGGCAACCTCATGCTGCTCGACGATGGCCGCATCGGCTTCCTCGACTTTGGCATCATCGGCCGGCTGTCGCGCGAGCGCAGGCAGCAGGTGGCGCGCTTCATCCTCGCCTTCCCCGCCCAGGACTTTGTCGGCGTCGCCCACACCATGGCTGAGATGGGGGCGGTGGCGGCCAAGACCTCAGCCAGCGACTGGGATGCCTTCGCCCACGACCTGCAGGATGCGCTGTCGCCGTTTATGGCTGGCACCCTCGGCGATATCGACTACGCCTTCGTCCTCGGCAAGATGGTGCGGGTCTCGCAGCGGCACGGCGTCAAGCTGCCCGACGACTTCATCCTCATCCTGCGCCAGCTCTTGTACTTCGATCGCTACGCGCGTCTGCTGGCCCCCTCGCTGAACCTGTTTGCCGACCCGCGCCTGCTCTTGACCATCGGCTCCGAGCTTATGCAGATGCAGCTCTGATTGCGTCGGCGGTGGTTCGGCGCATAGAATCCGCCCATGGCGTATTTCTGTTGGTCCTGCGGCAACGAGCAGATCTTCGAGGTGAAAGTCGGCATCAAAGTCGGCCGGCGGGACTCGTGCCCGCACTGCGGCACCGACCTGCACGTCTGCAAGAACTGTCAGCACTATGAGCCCAGCGTGCACAACCAGTGCCGCGAGCCCGAGGCGGCCTTCATCCGCGATCGCGAAGTGAGCAACTTCTGCACCCACTTTTCGTTCAAGGACGCCGAGGCCTGGAAGCAGGACCGCAACGCCGACGAGGCCAAAAAGAAGCTCGCAGCTCTCTTTAAGAACCTCAAATGAGTGCGGCCAGCGAACAGTCCCCGGCCTCGACGACGCCGGTCTGCGCCGATGGCTCCGGCGAGTGGGAGCAGCGCATGCTCTGCCCGGATGATAGCTGCATCGGCGTCCTGGGGCCCGATGGGCGCTGCTGTCTGTGCGGGCTGCGCGGCGACCTTAGCCGGCCGTATCACGTCGATTCCGCCAGCGTCCCCCCACCTGCCAGCGACACCGACGCCGCTAGCGACGCCGAAGCAGCCGCCACCGACCCAGCGGACGCGGAAGCCAGCCCGGCTGTGCCCAAGCTGGACGACGAGGGCCGTGAAGATGCCTTCGGTCACCGCGAGCTCTGCCCCGACGACAGCTGCATCGGCGTGCTGGGCCCAGACGGCCTCTGCCCGCTGTGCGGCCGCAAGCCCGGCGCCGAGCGCTAAGCCAAACCACCGCCACCCTGGCCTCTGCCTAGCCAAGATCTGGAAAACCTGACATGCAACAGCCGATCGTCTTTTCACTCCTCCTTCTCGTCGCTACGGTGGCCTTCGCCATTACCGTGCGCAAGCTCGCGCAGGCGGTGATGCGCGGCAAGGTCAACGACCTTAAGCTCTTCGACCGCATCCCGCAGCGCATCGCCTCGGTCATCGTCTACTTCCTGCTGCAGAAGAAGGTCGCCGAGCCGGTGTCCTACGACACGCCCTCGGGCATCACCAGCAAGCACCACCTGTTCATCTTCTGGGGCTTCCTGGTAATCACCGTCGGCTCGGCCGAGTTCATGCTCAACGGCCTGATCCCCTCGTTCAGCTTCCGCGCCATCGGCCTCGGCCCGGTGGCGACGGGGATGTACTGGATGATCGACCTGTTTAACCTCATCGTGCTGTGCATGCTGGGCTACGCGCTGTTCCGTCGCGTCGTGCTCAAGCCGCGCCTGATCCCGATGAGCCTCGATGCCGGCCTGATCCTCCTGCAGATCGGCCTGCTGATGATCAGCCACTTCCTTTTGCACGGTGGCGAGATCGCTGCCGCGCCGCACCTGTCCTTTGGCCCCGTCTCCGATGCCATTGGCCTGTCGCTGTCGTCGCTGCCGGCCAGCACCCTGCACACCATCGCCACGGTCGGCTACTGGACACACGCCTTCATCCTGCTGTTCTTCCTCAACTACCTGCCGCACTCCAAGCACATCC
>CAZVMD010000412.1:0-5827 GCA_964628555.1 uncultured Myxococcales bacterium
TCAAAGATCTGGTTACCGACGTCAGCCAGAACTATCGCAACAACAAAAAGATCACGCCGTTTCGTCCCGCACCCAAAGGCAAAGACGGCGAGTGGAAGATCTTCCAGTACGAAATCGATCGCGCGCAGGAGTTCCGCAAGTGCATTGAGTGCTACTTGTGCCAGGACGTCTGCCACGTCCTGCGTGACCACCACGAGTTCACCTTCGCCGGGCCGCGCTACATGGTCCGCGCCGCCGGTCTTGAGATGCACCCCGCGGACCAGGGGGATCGCATCGAGCAGCTCAAAGAAGAGCTGGGCATTGGCTACTGCAACATCACCAAGTGCTGCACTGAGGTCTGCCCCGAGGGCATCCACATCACTGACAACGCCATCATCCCGCTCAAGGAGCGGGTGGTCGACGAGCACTACGATCCGGTGGCCGCGCTATTCCGCAAGATCTTCGGCAAGAAGGCACCGCCGAATCCCGCTCCCTAAGCAGCTAGCTCTCCCTCTGCCCTCAGAGCCACGCTGAGCTCCCGCCGGTCGCGGTTCCCGCGCCTCATCCCCTCACTTAAAGGCATGCAAGCAGCGATCGTCGCTGCCGATGTACAGGGTGCCATCCGGGCCTAAGGCCGGTGGACCGTCGATGTCTTCCTCAAGGACCAGCGACCAGCGCAGCTTGCCGTCGGGGCTTAGGGCATAGACGCGGTTATCGCGCGAGCCAAAGACGACCGCGCCATCGGCATCGACCAGCGGAGCGGACTGGATGCTGTCCGCGGTGGCGAAGCTCCAAGCCAGCGCTCCGTCGGGGCGCAGCGCATACAGGACGCCGTCGTAGGCGCCAAAGACGACGCTGCCATCGGCGCGCAGAGCGGGCGCGGCCCGGACTGGACCGCCGCTGATAAACGAGAACCGCGTCTGCCCCGCCGCATCGATGGCCAGGAGCCGTCGCGCCTCATCGCCGACATAGGCGGTGCCGTCGGGACCGATGGCTGGGGCGCTCTCAAACTCACCCGGCCCTTCGATCTGCCAGCGCTTGCTCCCGTCGGGTCCCAGGGCATACAGCTTATCTTGGCAGACCGCCCGCAGGCTGCCGTCCGGGGCCAGCGCCGGAGCCGACGAACAGTGCGGCTTCTTGTCGGGGGGAAACTCGGGCGTGAACGTCCACAGGATCTGGCCCTCAGCGCTCGCGGCATAGATGGCCGCCCCCGCGAAGTAGGCGACGCCGCGCTCAGACAGCGTGACATCCTCGATATCGCAGCGCGCCGCCTCGGGCCCGCGGCCGCTGGGGCGACGACAGCCCCCGGGCGATAGCTGCCAGGCAACGCTGCCATCGACCAGCCGCAGCGCGTGCAGCTTGTCATCGTCCGAGCCGACGAGCACCAGCGCCTCCTCAGCCTGGCTGGCCGGCGCGGATCCAGCTCGCGTAAGCAGCGCCGCCGCCGACCACACCATGTCGCCGGTGCGATGTTTCCAGCGCAGGGTCCCCGCCGCTGTGACGGCATAGACGTGCCGATCGTGCGAAGAAAACAGCACCGTACCATCGCTCGCCAGCGTCGGAGCACTGGCAATGCTGCCGCCGGTGCAGACGCGCCATACTTCCTTGGGCTGCGCCGTGCTCAATCGATACGGACTGCGACCACTGCGCTGGGGATCGCTGCGCCCCAGGGGCACCGGACCTGCCAGCCGCGATGGCTGCGGCAGAGCAGTGGACCCATCAAGCTGCGCGACGGCACTGCCCGCATCCACAAGCTCGACCAGGCTGCTATCAGGCAGGCCCGCGGCAGCCACAGCAGGCACAACCGCGACGGCGACAAGTGGCACAGCAGCGGAGGGAGGTGGACGCCCCGCGCCGGGGCTCACCGGCTCCACCGACTGGGCCCGCGACGATCGCGTCCCCAGCTGACAGCCCGCACTCGCAACAACCACAGCTGAGATCGCCAAGAGCACGACGGGATGGCGTCCCAGACGCGGGCTCAGACGAAAGCTAGGCGGCGCCGTCACGTCGGGCATCTTAGCATTCGACTGCGCCTTGATGTTGCGCCGAAGACAGCAGCCGCGTAGGCTTTCAGAGCTTTACCGAGACTCAGACGAGGGTTGTAGTTGAGCGAACCTGCGACACACCACTCCGGCTTTTCTTCGGCCTCAACCGCGCGCTTGGCCATCGCCGTGCTCTGCGCGCTTGGCGGCATTGGCCTTCGCCTGGCGCATCTTCCCCTGCCTGCGCCGGTGGCCATGATAGCGTTCGGCTCATCGGTGCTGGCGGCGGCGTTTCTGCTGGCCTGGGCCGCGGAAGCTCTGCAGGTCGATCTATCAAGCGGCCTGGCCATGGCCATCCTCGCCTTTATCGCCGTCCTGCCGGAGTACGCTGTGGATCTGTACTTCGCTGCAGCGGCGGCCCGCGATGACTCCTATCGTCACTATGCCGTCGCTAACATGACCGGCTCGAACCGGCTGTTGATCGGGGTCGGCTGGTCGCTAGTCGCGCTGTGCAGCATCTATTTCACCTCGCGCGCGGCACGCGCCGCGGCGGGCGGT
Organism: uncultured Myxococcales bacterium; assembly: GCA_964628555.1. GTDB lineage: Bacteria > Myxococcota_A > Polyangia > Palsa-1104 > JAEUJZ01 > JAEUJZ01. The sequence continues at coordinate 2,520 of CAZVMD010000412.1, forward strand.
TCACCCCAGGGTGATGACGAGCCGGATGTCGCCGGCCTCGCTGTGCGCATGCCGCCCGGCTTCGGCATCGACGTCACCGTGCTGAGCCTGGCCACGCTGTGGTCGCTGGCCATGCCGCTCACCCGACAGATGGCGGTGTGGAATGGCGTCGGCATGCTGGTGCTGTTTGGGTTCTATCTGTGGCGCGTCAGCAGCCAAGACGAGGCTGAGCCCGAGCTGGCCGGAGTCGCACATGACCTGGGCGCCCTGCCGAAGCGGCGGCGGCGCTTGGCCGTCGGCTCGCTGCTGCTAGTCGCCATGCTCACGCTGCTCGCTGACGCCAAGCCGTTCGCCGAGTCATTGATCGACAGCGGCACCCATATGGGGATCGATCGCTTCCTCCTCGTCCAGTGGCTGGCCCCACTCGCCTCAGAGGCGCCTGAGCTACTGGTCGCCTCGATCTTTGCCCTGCGCGGCCACGGAGCAGCCGGCATGTCCGCGCTGCTGTCGTCGAAGGTCAATCAGTGGACCCTGCTCGTCGGCACCTTACCCATCGTCTATTCCGGGGCCATGGGCCGCGTCACGCCTCTTGAGCTCGACGCTCGCCAGACGGAAGAGCTGGTCCTGACCGCCACCCAGAGCCTGCTCGGCGTCGCCTTCCTGCTCAATGGCCGCCTCAACGGCTGGAAAGCCATCACCCTGTTTGTCCTGTTCATCATCCAGCTGCCGTTTCAGCAGCCCTCGGTGCGCTACGCGCTCTCTGGCTTGTACGCGGTGCTGGCGCTGGTGTTCTTGGCGCTGTATGGCCGACACATGACGGCGCATCTCCGCCTGACCTTTACCGGCCGTCGCAGCGAGGAAAGTGCCACCGCCAGTGGGCCCCCCAAAGCCCCCCCCGGGAGCAGCCAGGGAGGCACGCAGAAGGGGCAGGCGTGAGGCGGCTAGGCTCACGCTGGCGGCCGCTCTGCGAGCCGCTGGTCGCGGAGGAAGCCCGTGATCTGATCGTGCGGGCCCAGGCGGCCCTGGGTGATGACCACCGGGCCGGTGCTGAGCGTCAGCTGCTGCGACTGTACGATCTTCTGGTGCCGAGGATCGACGAGTGGGCGCTGCACAAGTCGGCGGATGCCGAGTCGGTGGCCCCTGCCCTGCTCGACCTCTGGGAGGAGCTGCCGGATATCGACGCAGAGCGCGAGTCGATCGAAGAGCTCCTGCTGTGGCACGCCGCACACGGCCACCATGATCCAGCCGAGCCCGCGGCCATCGCCCCGGCGCAGGAGGAAGCCGAGCGCAGCGCCCAGCGCGAGTGGCTGGAGCAGAGCCTGCGCGCCGCCCGACTGCCGGCCAGTCAGTGGTGGCGACGGCTCACGCGGCGAGCCCAGGGGCCGCTTGCAGACTGCGCACACTTCACCCTGCAGCGGGGCTCGCAGGTGCTCTGGGAACGCCCACCTCCGCCCCTCTCTGAGGCCAGCGACCCGGCCGAGGCCACGGCGCGACTGCAAGACGTGCAGCCGGGAGATCGGCTGACGCTCCGCTTTCCGGTACCGGCCCCGGGACGCGTCCTGGTCCTGCACGCTCTTGGCGATGTCGAGAGTGCTGAGCTCGAGCAGATCCTGCCTGCGCCAGACGAAGACAGCGATGGCGAAGGTGTCCCGCGCCGAGCGCATGAGCTCATCGAAGTGGCAGGCGAGATCGCGGCCGCCCACAGCAGCCAAGGCGGCAGTGAGCACAGCCTCATCCTACTCTGGGGCCCCGAGCAGCTTCCCGCCTCCTGGGGCCAGGAAGTGCTGACCCGCCGCAGTGTCCCGACGGGCTGTCGCCTGTTTCGCTATTGCTACCAGGTCCGCGATGTAAGCCCTGTCGCCGGCCCCCCGGCCCAGCCCGAAGACCGCCGCCCATGAACCGCCCGGCCATTGCCCTGACCATCGCCGGCTCTGACCCCAGCGGCGGAGCCGGACTCCAAGCCGACCTCAAGACCTTCTCGGCCCTGGGCGTCTACGGTGCCGCTGTGGTCACGGCGCTGACCGCCCAAAACACCCGCGCCGTCACTGCCGTGCATGCCGTCGCACCGAGCTTCGTCGCAGCCCAGATCGCAGCCGTGCTCAGTGACCTGCCCGTCGATGCGATTAAGCTCGGCATGCTCCACAGCGCCGCGGTCATTGACGCAGTCGCCGATGCCCTGGCCAGCGTCCCGCAGATCCCGGTAGTGCTCGATCCGGTAATGCTGTCCAAGAGCGGTGCTGCCCTGCTCGATCACGGCGCGATCTCCGCGCTGCGCCGCCGCCTGATCCCGCGGGCCCAGGTGCTGACCCCCAACCTCCCCGAAGCCGCCGTGCTGCTGGGGGTGTCGGAAGCCACCCTCCTGTCTGACCCGTCATCCGACCGAGCGCTGCTTGCCGCTTGCCGCCGCCTGCGCGATCTCGGGGCCGAGAGTGTCGTCCTCAAGGGTGGCCACATCTCTCCCGAGCGCCCGAGCAGCGAAGACCTCTTCTGGGACGGAGACACCGCCACCCGCCTCTGTGCCCCGCGCATCCCGACCCGCAATACCCATGGCACCGGCTGCACCTTTGCCGCCGCCATCACTGCCGGCCTGGCTCGCGGCGAGTCCATTCGGAGCGCCGTCGTAGCCGCGCGCCAGTACGTGCAGGGCGCCATCGCCGCCGGTGCCGGGCTGACGATCGGAGACGGGCACGGCCCCCTGCATCACTTCTTCCAGCTCTGGCCGGGCCTGCCGGTCGAGTAAGGCTTCAAATTCTACGGCCGCGATATGTCCGCTTTTTTCTGCTGTCTTGCTCTCTGTTCCCTCCTATCATGAATGAGTGGTGCTCCCTCTCATCGACCGGCATTTTCCGTCACATTCCCTGCGAGCCTCCCCGCGTACGATGAGAGGTTCGCGCCCTATGTCGATTGCCGCGCTGCTTGGGGGGGCTTGCGCGACTCTGTGCTTTTTCTCGGCCGGCCAGCTAGGCGATAGGACTGCGCTTGGCGCCGCCTACGCCGAAGAGGGAGCCGCCGACCGTGTGGTCGAGCCGATGGGTCCGACGTCGCTGCCCACCCCACGTCCCGTGCTGGCCCAGCTAGCCCCGCCGCCCCCGGCGAGCGCCCCTGCTGTCGCGCCCATACCGCTGACTGATCCAGGCCTAGAGCGCGATGAGGATGCCCCGCTGGCTGGCTACAGCAACGGCGCCATGTTTCTGCGCTCGCGCGATAGCAACTTTGTCTTTTATCCCAATGGCCGCCTGAACATCGACGCCTTCTTCTTCCCCAACCGGGGCGAGGTGCAGCCCGGCGTCACGCAGGATGGCGTCAACGATCAGCGTCCGCGCGACACC
>CAZVMD010000413.1:0-5810 GCA_964628555.1 uncultured Myxococcales bacterium
AAGCAACCCGGCGACCCCCGCCGCGCCGGAGCCCGCCGCTGCCCCGCCGCCACCCGCTGCCGCTGCCGCGCCGACGCCGCGACCAGCGACGACGACGCCAGCTGCGCCGCCACCGCCACTGTCCGATGTCGCCACCCGGCCGATGCCGACCGTCGCGCCGCCGGCCACCGTCAAGCCGGTCGCACCAGCGGCCTTGCCGCAGAAGCACCTGCCCGGCGTGATCGGTGCTGGCAGTCGCAAGGCCACTGAGGCCAGCGATCCCGCCGTCCAGCCGGTCACCACCAAGCCGCTGCTCGAAGGAACCGCGGCCATGGCCGCCGCTGCCGCGATGGATCACTCGAATCCGCAGCTGGCAGGCATCAGCGACTCGACGCTGAAAGTGGCTGGCCGCTCGCACAGCGGGACGTGGCGAAGGACCTGGCAGCCGATGTTCTGGGCCTCGATCGGCGGCGCTGTCGTCGGGGTGATCATGCTGAGCATGCAGGCTCTGCAGAGCCACGGTCCGCACGATGGCCTGTCGGCGCTGGGTCCGCGCTTCGACGAGGAAGCCGTGCTGCAGCTGGCCCAGCGCGAGCTTGGCGCCAAGAACTATCAGGCGGCGCTGGGAGCCGCAGAGCTGGTCCTGCGCCGCGCACCGGAAAACCCGCGCGCCAAGCGCATTGCCGAGCAGGCCGGCGAGATCATGGGCCAGAGCGCGCTCTATGGCGGCTTCCTGCGGGCGGCCGATCGCCGAGAAGCTGACACGGCGGCGGCGCTGTACAGCGAGATCCCCGGCGAGTCCTCCTTCCGCGCCGGAGCGTGGGAGCCGTTCCCGCAGGTGCGCAGTCAGTTCATGTCGCGCCACCTGGCCCTGGCCAGTGCCGCGCAGAACATCGGCGCCTGTGATGTCGTCAACCAGCAGCTGGAGCTGATCCGCCACGTGGCGGACAGCGATCGCGACAGCGACCTACAGCAGGCGCGCCAGCTGGTGACGCGCTGCCAGGAGGGAGGCGGCGCCAGCGATGCGGCGACGACTGCCACCCGTCCAGCCGTCGCAGCGGCCCCCAAGGAAGGCAAGCGGCCCAAGGAGCCCAAAGAAGGCAAAGACGGTGTCGAGCTGCGCGATCCGTTTGGCGGTGGCAAGGCGGCCAGTGCCAAGGCCAGCAAGCCCGCCAAAAAGGCCGCCACCGGACTCGCCGATCCCTGGGGTGGCGACGAAGAGAAGCCGCGCAAAGCGAAGAAAAAGAAGGGCGGCGATCCCGCGGCTGAGGCCCTGGGCATCGCGCCCGCCAAGCCAGCTGGTGGCAAGAGCAGCGGCGGCAAAGCGCCCCTCCCCGGCGCCCTGCGCAATCCCTTCGGTCCCTAGTCACCTCGCTCTTTTCTGCCCTTTCCCCATCGCTGTCCTCGCCTGCCTGGCCGCGCTGTCAGACCGCCGACCTAGCGTGTTTCCCATGCACGCCATCCTGTTCTGTCCCGCGACTTTCGAGCTGTTTCTTCCCGACTACCCGCGCTCGCTCTCCGGGGCTGGAGAGGCGACGATGGCACCGGTCCTGCTCTCGCGGCTGCGAGCGCATGGCTGGCCGGCGCGGGCCCGACTGCTGAGCCCCAAGGCGCCGCAGGCAGCGGGCTCGGTGCCGGGCACGCTGGTGCAGCTAATCGATGCGCTGCCACTTTTGGCGCAGCCGCCCGATGCCGGCTTCGAGCTGAGCTATCCCCCCAGCCTGCGTGCCTGGCAGCGCGCGGCCCGCTTGGCGCTGGAGCTGGTGCGGCGGGGACGGCTGACCTTTCGCCTGGCCCCGCGCGGACGCGCTCGGCTGCCGCGTGCGGCGACAGCGACGGGCAGTGAGCCAGCCCCGCAGGGAGCGTGGTGGGAAGCGCGCTGGCACCTGTGCTCGCCCGAGAGCAGCACCGCCCCGCTGCTGCCCGATGAGCGCGCCGCTGTCCTGCGCATCATCAGCGAGCTGCCCGACACCATCGCCATCGCCGAGGATGCCCGGGCCACTAGCGTCGCCGCCGCGCTGAGCGGACCGCGCTTGCTGCAGCGCTTCCTGGATGCCTGCGCCGATCTCTTGGTGCGCGAAGCCAGCCGACGTGGCGCCCTGGTGCGGCTGCGCGGCTGCTCGGCCTACGCCTGGGAGCAGCGCCTGGTGCGCGCGCTGGGAGAAGATCGCGCCAGCTTCTTCTGGCCCGCCCCGAGCAAGCCCGATGCCGTAACAGCCAAAGGCGCACCGCCGGTCAGCAGCGAAGATCCGGTCGCCATCGCCAGCGAGGTCAATGCCTGGGCCGCAGCGCAGGCGCGGGCCCTTGAGCAGTCGGGAACGCTGTCGCTTCTGGCCTCGCCCGGGCACTGGGCAGCGAGCGAGACCCTTGCCGATGTGCAGCGGCGCCTGATCCGCCCGGCGACGCTTCTGGCCCAGACTCTGCTTGATGGCCAGCCCGCCCCACGCACTCTGACCTGGCGACCGCCGGGCCCGGTGAGCGCGGTGCAGACCCTGGCGACGACGACCCAGCGGCTACCGCTGCGCCCCAGCCAGCGCGTCGCGGCCTAAGCCAGCCTACAGCGACTGCAGGAAGCGACCGAGCGCGGCGTGAAAATCCGCCGGCTTCTCCAGGTGCGGCGAGTGTCCGCAGTCCGGCAAGACCAGCTCTTCATACTGGCCGCCGTTTTGGCGATAGGCGTCGAGCACAGCGCGCATCTGGCCGATCATCGGCTGCGGCGGACAGACCTCGGGCCCCGGCCAGCCCGGCACAGCCCCGATCTGACCGAGGAACGACATATCGAATAGCGAGGTATCCGACACGATCTGATCGTCGGCGCCGCGCACCCACAGCACGCGCGGCTGCGGCGTGATCTGCGAAAACGCCGCAACGTTGCAGTACTTCGGCGAGATCGCGTTGTTGGTCCCCTGCGTACCCGGCCCGATGCCCGGCCAGTTCGGCGAGGTGGCCACGCTGCCGGGATAGAAGGCATCCCCCAGGCTCATCTCGAAGGTCGCATCGAGCGCACGCTCTTCATCGGCCTCGCTGAGCCGGAAGGGTGGCTTGAAATAGAAGGCGCGCATGATGTTGCGCGGCGAGGTCGGCGCATCGGCGCTGCGATCGCGGCTGTGCAGGCGCGCGATAAAGTCGGGATTGACCGCGCCACCACCGCTGCCGGCAAAATCGGGGAAGCAGGGCTGGCCATCGACGCTGCGCGTGCCGCCAAAGCCATACGGCGACATCGGCGCCTCCAGCACCAGGCCCGCCACGCTGTGCGGATGATCGATGGCGTACTGCATGACCACCGCGCCGCCGACCGACCAGCCCAAAAGGACCAGCTTAGGCCCCCGGTCTAGGCCCAGCGCCACGACCAGGCTGTGTAGATCGTCGCTGAAGTCGCGCACGCCGCGCGTCGCATCGATCGGCTTGGGCTCGGTCTGGCCGTAGCCGCGCAGATCCGGCGCCAAGCCACAGAAGCCAGGCGGCAGCCGGGTGAGATCCTCGCGAAAGAACGCACCGCTCGACACGTTGCCATGGACAAGCAGCACCGGCCGATCGCCGGGCTGACTTTCAGCCGAGAGGACATGCATCGTCAGGCGTGACGTCGCAATCTTGCGCGCGGAAAGCGTATCGCTGGGCATCACAGGCTCCTTGCAGGTTGGCACGAGGTCAGCGGACCTAGATCAGCGGACCTAGGATACGCGAGTCACCGCCTAGCCGCGCAGGCGAATAGCTCCGGGCAGCACCGACAAGGTCGCCGGCAGTCGCCCCGGCGCTTCGCCGTCGATATCCAGCAGCACAGGAGGCGCGGCGGCAGTGCCTGACCCGATGATCGGCTCGATGATCACGCGACGAGCCCGCTGGCTGGCCATCTTGGGCAGGCTCAGATGAGTGCCGCTGTAGATGTAGCGTCCGAGGTTGACCTTCTCGGCGAAGCTCAAATCACCGACGGTGACAAGCTCTAGCTGCCCGTCGTCGATCGCCGCCTTGGGAGCCACGTGCATGCCGGCCCCGAAGTAACCGCCGTTGCCCACGGCAATCAGATACGCGCGCAGCTCGCGGGCCGGCTCGTCGTCGATTCGCAGGCGCAGGGCGGCGTTTTTGTAGTTGAGCGTGCCGCGCAGCGAGGCCCAAAAATAAGCGGCGCGACCGCCAAACAGCCGGCTGGTCTCGGCGGCGTACATATCGACTAGGCCCGCCACGCCGACGCCCACGACATTGATGAAGTAGCCGCTGGCCGGCTGACCGTTGTGCGCGATGTACTCGATGCGACCGGCGTCGATCAGTCGGCCTGACGAGCCAGCGACCTTCTGCGCCGCCTGCTCGATGTCGCGCGGCGTGCCGATCGTCCGTCCCAGGTCGCCGCCGGTGCCGGCCGGAATGATGCCAAAGCTGGCGCTGGGCTCACCGCCGGTCCTCGCTTCTTGATATTCCAAGAGACCAGCGGCGACTTCCGAGGCGGTGCCGTCGCCCCCCATGGCCAGGACCAGCTTGGCGCCAGCCTCTAGCGCCCCGCGGGCCAGCGGTCGGCCGTCGCCCTGCTGCTTGGTAAAGACCACCTCAAGCGGTCCCAGCGTGCGCTGCAGGATCGGCTCGATAACCGGCCACTTCTTCTTAAGCCAGCCGCCGCGGGCCATGGGATTCACGATGAGCGTCGTGTCGTTTGCCATGTGTTCTGTCGATCAGGTTTTTAGCCGGGGTCTTCCGCCGGCTCAGACGATGGTGTGGGTATCGCCGGCTCCCTGGCGGACGACAACGGGTGGGTCTTGCGTCAGGTCAAGCACGGTGGTCGGCTCGATGCCCCCGGGCCCGCCGTCGAGCACCAGCGATACGGCGCGAAATGCGGTGGCGATGTCCTGCGGCCACTGCAGCGGCGGCTCGCCATGCAGCGAGGCCGTCGTCGAGATCAGCGGTCGCCCCAGGGCTTGGGCGATGGCCCGCGGCACCGGATGATCGGGCACGCGAATGCCGACCTGCGTCCGCTTGGGCGAGATCGTCTTGGGCACCTCGCGCGTCGCCGGCAGGATGCAGGTATACGGTCCCGGCAGGATGCGCCGCAGCAGCCGATAGGCCGTATTGTCGACGATGACGTAGCGCGCAATGTCGCTAAGCTCGACGCAGATCAGGGCCAGCGGCTGCGCCTTGGGCATGCGCTTGGCGTCGTACAGCCGATCGACCGCGCCCTTGTTCAGCAGGTCGCAGCCCAGGCCGTACACGGTGTCCGTGGGATAGGCGATGAGCTCGCCATTTTCCAGCGCCGCGACGGCGCGCTGGATCTTGCGCGGCTCGGGATGATGCGGGTTGATCTCGAGGAGCACGCTGACGGCAGCATACACAGAACGCCGGGCCGAACATAGAGCTCAGAACAGGATGTCAACAGACGGCGGCTCGGGGTCGCGCTGGATGCCAAGCGCCGAGAGCTCATCGTCCGAGACCTGGATGCCGGGCGGCGGATCGGGAATGCGCGGCTTGAGGACGAAGGGATAGGTGATCTCCGTCAGGCCGGCGTAAAACGGCGTCGGCGGAAACTCCCAGACCCGCATGGTGTCGGCGATGCAGCCCAGCAAGGCTGGGGCCTGCGACAGCGGCTGGGCCCGCGCGACGACCGGCGGCGACGAGCCCGGTCCGGGCAAGAGCAGGGGCGGCAGCTCGCTATCGCGCAGCGACAGGCTCTGCACATGCCCCTGCGGGTCAAGCTGGAACACGGCGGTCAGGCGACCCGCCAAAAGCGGCTGCTTGATCAGCGCCTGCTGGTAGCAGAACTTGATCTGGTTGATGTGCACCCAGACGACGCGGCGAATGACCTCGCGGCTCAGGCTGTACTGGTTGCTGCCACTGGCATCGGGTGGCGG
>CAZVMD010000414.1:0-5807 GCA_964628555.1 uncultured Myxococcales bacterium
TGATGCGCTCAAGCGGCAGCTTGTGCGTGATCATCGGGTCGATCTCGATCTTCTTTTCCATGTACCAGTCGACCAGGCGAGGTACGTCAGTGCGGCCGCGGGCGCCGCCGAAGGCCGTGCCTTTCCAGACGCGACCGGTGACTAGCTGGAAGGGACGGGTGGCGATCTCTTGCCCGGCCCCGGCCACGCCGATGATCACCGAGACGCCCCAGCCGCGGTGGCAGCACTCCAGAGCCTGGCGCATCAGCTTGACGTTGCCGACGCACTCGAAGCTGTAGTCGGCGCCGCCGCCGGTTAGCTCGACGAGGTGGGCGACGAGATCGCCTTTGACTTGGTTGGGGTTGACGAAGTGGGTGAGGCCGAAGTGACGCGCCATGGCCTCGCGCCCGGGGTTGATGTCGACGCCGATGATCTTGTCGGCCCCGACCATGCGCGCCCCCTGCACGACGTTGAGGCCAATGCCGCCCAGACCAAAGACGACGACGTTGGCGCCGGCTTCGACCTGGGCGGTAAACAGCACGGCGCCCAGGCCGGTGGTGACGCCGCAGCCGAGGTAGCAGATCTTGTCGAAGGGCGCGTCGCGCCGCACCTTGGCCAGCGCGATCTCGGGCAGCACGGTGTGGTTGGCGAAGGTCGAGCAGCCCATGTAGTGATGCAAGAGCTTGCCGCCGAGCGAAAAGCGGCTCGTACCGTCGGGCATCAGGCCCTTGCCCTGGGTGGCGCGGATGGCGGTGCAGAGGTTGGTCTTGCGCGACAGACAGGACTTACAGGCGCGGCACTCGGGGGTGTAAAGCGGGATGACGTGATCGCCGGGGACAAGCGAGGTCACGCCGGGACCGACCTCGCGCACGATGCCCGCGCCCTCGTGGCCGAAGATCACCGGGAACAGCCCCTCGGGATCGGCGCCGGAGCGGGTGAATTCGTCGGTGTGGCAGACGCCGGTGGCCTTGATCTCGACCAGCACCTCGCCAGCCTTGGGGCCGGCGAGCTCGACCTCTTCGATGACCAGGGGCTTTCCTGCTTCATAGGCGACAGCGGCTCGGGTGCGCATGCGATGACCTCCGCGGGCACGGTATCGCAACCGCAGCAGGCGCCGCAGACAAAACGCCATAGTCAGCCGCCGCGCCGCACGTACAATGCGGGCCCCACCGAGGTAGGCGAAAGGCCAAGCCGTGCTCGACGCTGTCCTCCCCGTCGCTGGAAAGCAAATCCTCAGCTTGGAGGTGTGGTCTTGCCGCCGTCGCTCCCGCGCTCCCTCTGCCGTTCGCCCTCGCTGCTGCGAGTGCTGTCCCCGCTCTTCCTCCTGGCTGCGGTCAGCGCCGCGTGCAGCGGACCGGAGAGCAGCGAGGCTCTCGATCCCGACTCGGAAGAAGCAGCGCGCCGGCGGGATCTGGCCGCTCCCTCGCCTGTCGATGCCGCAGCCCCGCCCGATCTAGCGCCACCGCCCGACCTGGCGACCCCACCGGATGCCAGCCAGCCGCCGCGCTGCCTGCCCGCGGTCAGCCTAAGGCTGGCAGTGCCGCTGGCCGAGCTGCGCGGCAAGACGCCGCTGCGCATCGAGGTCACAGCCAGCGACGCAGGCGGCGCTGGTGAGCCGCACCCGCTGAGCCTGACGCTGACCAAGGCCGACGGCACAGCGATCAAGAAGCTGTTCGATGGTCCGGTGCCGCTCGGCGGAAAGGACATCGACTTCGTGCCGGGCAGCGATGCGACGCTGCCGACCGGGCCGGTCAAGCTGCAGGCCGAGCTAGCCTGCCCGACCTCGTACCCGATGATGAGCGGACGAGCGACCGCCGATCTGACGCTCTTGCGCCTGGGTGCGACGCAGCTTCAGGTGCAAAACGGCGACGGTGGCGGCCGTGTGCCGCTCATGTATCACGCAGTCGACAAGCGCAGCGGCAACTACTACCCGATTCCAAACACGCTGCCGGCTAGCTCGCTGCGCGTCCCCAGCGGTGAGCCCGAGCTGGATCTGCCCGACGGCACGCCGCGGCCCTGGCCGGACAAGCCGTGGGCCGATCTAGCCTCGCCGCCGGTCGATGCGATGGGCGCCGTTCTGGAGACGGGCAGCACGCTGCCGGTGTCGCTGGTGGTCGATAGCAAGCCGGATCTCGTCTTTACGATCGGCAAGACGGCGGCCGCGCTGTCGGGCTCGCAGCCGACCGGCCTGACCACGCCTGGGCTGCCAGCCATCCGCCTGGTCGTCGAGGGTGTGGCGGGCAGCGACCTGGGCCTGGTGCGCGAAGGCGACAAGGCGACGGTGCGCCTGCCGATGACCCCGGTACCGAGCATCAACCGCTTCGAAACCGACCTGCGCTGGCACTTTGAGTGGAAGCGACCAGATGGCACCTATGCCGCCATCGCCGACTCGGACCAGAGTGTGAAGCTGCGCTTGTACGGTGTGCTCGGCAACGAGCAGGGCAGCATGGCGCCCAACCTGCCCTGGGTCGCGGTCGTCGATGAGGGCACCCAGGCCATCGCCGGTGCCGCCCGCGACGCCGCCGCCGTGCGCGCGCTGCTCGTCGAGTATGTCTATGAAAAGATGTCGCTGACCTACGACCGGCGCTCGGGGGCCTCGGCCTATACCCGCTACTCGGGCGGCACCGGCTGGAACACCGCCTCGTTCTCGCTCGGCGAATTCCTCAAGCGCTCGCGCGGGCGAGTCGTCAACTGCAGCGACTGCGCCAGCATCCTCTCGACCTACGCCAACATGCTCGGCGCCAAGCTGCACTACGCCATCATCGGCTGGAACTTCAAGCTCAACCCCATCCTCGGCATCGGCGCGACGATGTTCGGCTCACCGTTTGACAGCGGCCGCCTTGGCTTCAGCTATCACGCCGTCACCACCCCCGACGCGACGATGACCATCGACGATGCCACGCTGGCCGTCGATGGCGACATGGATCCGACGATGGCGCCGCACAAGAAGCTCCTGGTGCAGAGCCTGACCGGCGTCGACTATCTGCAGCGCCTGTCGCCGACCGCGGGCAGCACCACCCCTCTCTACCAGCACAAGGACCAGATCACCAATGCGCGCTAGACGATCCTTCCTGCGCCCGTTTATGCGGCTGTCGGCCTTGGTATTCGTCGGGGCTGCGCTGGCGGCGGCGCCACCGGCTGACGCCACGCCCGCGAGCTTAGAGGCCGAGTTTCGCGCCAGCTATCCCAGCGATGCGCCCTCGGCTCTGACCCGCTTGGCCGGCGTGGCGCTGTCGCGACTGACCCTGCCGGGGCTGCAGCTGCACTCGCGCAGCGACGATGCGGCCGAGGATGGCGGTGTGGTGTTGAGCTACGCCGATCGGGCCGGCAGCGTGCGGCTGCTGATCCACATCGCGGTGCTGCCCGATGTCGGCTTGGCGCGGCGCATCCTCGATGAGCAGCTGCATGGTGTGTCGCAGCCGCTGGCTCGCGCCCTCGATCCGCTGCTCGGCGATCTGGCCTGGGCCGACGACGGCGGACGCGGCAGCGGGCTGGTGCTGGCGACGCAGGCCAACATCGCCTATGGCGTGCACGTGCTGGAAGCGGGCAGCGATCTCCAAAGTGCCGCCAGCATCGCCGGTCAGCTGCGCCTAGCCATGGTGCCGGGGCAGCCGCTGTTTCCGCGACTGTCGCTGTCGCTGCCGGCCGTCATCGCGGCCAAGCAGGGAGCCGAGCTGCGCGTCGAGGCCCAAGCTGGACAGCCCTATCGCCTACGGGCCAGCGGCGCCTATGTCGCGCGCGGAGCGGCGGGGGCGATCGTGCGACCGTTTGCTCCGGGCCCGGTCACTGTCTATGCCACGGCGGTCAGCGAGCTGGGCTGCGTTACGGTGGCCAGCCAGAGCGCCCGCGCCGAGTAGCGGCCAGCCGGCCCGGCTACAAGCTGACGATCAGCGCGCGCAGCCGGCGCATGGCCCGCGGATCGATGCAGTAGCAGGCCTTGCGTCCGCTCTCGCTATCGCTGTCACTGCGCAGCAGGCCGGCCTCGCGCAGCACGCTCAGATGCTCGGACACCGTCGATGGCGCCAGCCCGAGCTGCAAGACCAGATCCGACAGCGCGCAGCCATCCTCCTTGAGCAGCAGGCGCAGGATGCGCACTCGGCTGGCCTGCCCCAGCGCCTTGCCATAGGTGGCCAGGTCAGCAATCGCCGTCGGCCCCTCAAGCGGCCGCAGGTCCGGCTCGGGACTGGGAGGGGGACAGCAGGTGATCCGGCCCAGGCCACGCGAGCGGCGACCGGCCACTAGTCGCCGCGACGGCATGCTCTCTCTCGATGGGGGGGGCAGGCTGGATGCATGGTCAGGTTGGAAGGCGCAGGCCAGTGCCGCAGCACACAGAGTTAACTAGCGTAGGCACGACCGACGAAACCAGCGAAAATGACAGCCAGTATGCAGCTACATCCTCTGCGCCTGGGAGTCTTGCTGGGCGGGACCCTGCTCTGCCTGTCACGCTCTGTGGCGGGCGAGCCGGCCCTGAGCTTTCCTCGCCTCGGCGAGGGCACGACGCTGAGCTTTCGCCAGAAGCTGACCGGGGCGCTGCCGTCGCCGGGCAAGGAGCTCAAGTGGACGCTTAGCATCCGCGGCAAGCGGGTGCAGCTTGTCGCGCAGCAGCGCAGCTGTAAGGCCCCGCCGCTGAAAGGCGGCGCTGTGGCGGGACCGTGCTCGCAGCCCTTTGGCCCGCCGCTTGTTGCCTATGCCGGCCGCATGGAGCCGCGCCCCTATGGCAACGACCTGTGGGTCAGCAGCGACAAGCCGGCCGATGGCTTTCCGTCGGAGCTAAGCCTGCACTGCCTGCGCAGCGTGATCGGCGTCCTGCCGACCGGGGCGATGCTACAGCCGGGCGATGCCTGCAAGGGCGATGGCCCGCCGCCGCGCTGGCAGCCGGCGACAACGCGCGACGTCGCGGTCTGGCACTGTGCCGTACGCGACGAGGCAAATGGGCCCTGGAACGGCTATCAGGTGGTCGGCCCGCTGGTCTTTGCCGCCGAGCCGGGCGTCGAGTGGGTCTACGTCAACAACGACTGCGCCGGCCAAGAGGGCGCCTTCCGCCTGCCCGCTTCAGAGAAATAGCCGCCGACACCCCATTACGGGGAATCACCGACCGAACAGCAGCAGGTAAGGGGAAGTCCGCGCTAGGCGGCGCGGCGACGGCGCAGCGTGCTCAGCGAGAGCAGCAGGCCCAGGGCGAGGAGGACGGGGGTGCGGGCATCCTGACCCGACGCATGGCCCGGGCCCAGGCTGGAGCAGGCGAAGCCACCGCCGGTCAAGCGGAAGGCCTGCGAGGACGCGATGTTGTTCTTGGCCACCGGGTCGTCGTTGTTGCTGGCGCCAATCGTGGCTCGCGTCACCGGCACGGCGTTGCCATCGGTCTTCGGCAGCTTGACCTTAAGCGTCAGATCCGGCGCCGTCATGCCCGAGCCCACCGAGTCGCGGGTACACAGGAAGACGTTGGCATCGCGGGTGCAACTCCAGCCAGCCCCGCTCGGGCCGTCGATCAGCTCTGAGCCGGGCGGCGTCACCACCGTCACCACCGGGTTTAGTACGCCATCTGGGCCGTTGTTCTTGGCCTCGACGGTGTAGGTGACCTCGGTGCCGGGGTTGGGGGCGCTCGGCTCGGCGGTGATGCGGATCTGCAGGTCAGAGTTGGTCTTGGGGTTGATGCCAACATCGACCGCCGCGTAGTTGTTGCTCAGATCCGTGTCCTCGGTCGAGGGCGAGCTGACGACGCCCGCCACCACGCCCGGATCCTTGCCCATCATGCTCGGGGCCGGCGTGTTCACCTTGATGGTGATCGGCGGCGCATCGCCCGGCTGCAGCGTCGAGTTGAAGTAGCA
>CAZVMD010000415.1:0-5790 GCA_964628555.1 uncultured Myxococcales bacterium
TAGGTCACGCCGCCGGTCAGCTTGTCGCGACGCAGGCCCGGCTCGCGGGTCAGGATGGCTTTTTTGCCGTAGCTGCGGTGCCGCCCCGGCACGGCGAACTTGGCCAGCGCGTCGTACAGCATCAGGCCGCAGGCCAGCATGATCCGCCCGGGATACTGGCCGCGATAGGCCGGGACCAGGAACTCCAGCGGCCGGACGATGTGCGGCGCCATCTTCAGCAGCCGCGTGCGCTCGCTCACCGACTCGAAGACCAGGCCGAACTCGGCCTGCTGCAGGTAGCGCAGCCCGCCGTGGATCAGCTTCGAGGACTTCGAGCTGGTGCCGGCGCCGAAGTCGTTCTTATCGACCAGCGCCACCTTCAGCCCGCGCAGCGCGGCATCCCGGGCGATGCCTGCCCCGGTGATACCGCCGCCGATGATCAGGACATCGAAGACTTCGCTCTCAAGTTTGGCAAACAGCGCCCGACGCGATGGGTCCATGTAGTGCCCCATTAAACACGGGAACTTGCCGACAGATCCAGCCCCGCGTCCGACTGCGCCGCGGCCAGGGATGCTAGGGCGCGGCCAGGCAGACCGTGTCGAGGTCAGCGGCCGTGGCTGCCCACAGCAGGGCCGGGCCACGCGGCAGCGGACACAGCCAGCTCACCGACGTCGGCAGTGGCTGGCGAGGAGCCTTGAGCAGCAGCGCCCAATACAGCGGCTGGCGACGCTGCGCCGCGATCCGTCCGGCCTGCTCGGCCCGGCGCAAGAGCCCTGCCGCCACCGTGCCCGTCGTGAAGCGAGCGTTGAGCTCGACGACCGGCCGCAGCACCGGCTGGCCGTCCGGTCCGACGAAGCAGAAGGCGTCGATGCCGGCGATGCCATAGAAGCCCTGCGCCGCCGCCGCTGCCCCCAGCCGCTGCGCCGCCGTGGTCAGTGCGTCCTCGATCCGGCTCGCCGCGTCGCCGTCTTGGCCCGCGACGCCATGGACGATGCGCCCAGCGACCGTCAGCGCGCCGCGATTGCCGCGGATCTGGCCGCTTGGCGACAGGATCTGCGTCGTCGTCGCCAGGACGGTGACCGCCGGACCCGCCCCCGGCCGACCAATCGCTAGCTGCACCGAGTAGTCGGCGACCCGGCTCAGCCAGGGCTCCACGATCGCGCCGCCCCGTCGCGCTAGCTCGGCCCAGGCCGAAGCAGCGATCGGCGCCAGCAGCCGGCCCGCCGGCCCGACAAACGGCTCGGATCCATCGACGCGGCTGGCCGACCGCAGCCACTGCCCATGCACCCGACCGCGGCCCGAGGTGCCGAGCGCGGGCTTGAGCACAAAAGGCAGCCGCCACTCGCCCGCCCGGCCCTCGCCAGGGCTCGCGCCGTCTCCCGCGGCGAGACTGGCCAGCCAGCCCGGCCAGCTGCCCAGGGCCTGCACCAGCGCCTGCTCGGCAGCGGCGGGATCGCGGCACTGCGCGACGGTAAGCTCGCGGCAGAGTCCCTGCAGGCAGGCCGGCACCAGACCCAGCCTCTCGGCCTGCGCCTGCGCAAAGCCCTTGTGGTGGACGGCAAGCACCGTCGAAGGCAGTGGCCCCAGCAGGGCTCGCCGCAGCGCCTGGGCCTCGGCCGCGGCGGCAGCGGTGTTGAGCCAAGCGATAAGCGGCGCGTCGGGCCCGGCCGGCCACAGCGTCGACAGCTCGGGCAGCGCGGCCTGCGCCGGATCGCTCGGCAGGGCGGCCTGCCAGGCAGCGAGCGCCTCGGCATCGCCGGGCGGCAGCAGAAACGGGGCCTGCCCGGCCGGGAACAGCGAGGCCCAGGCGCCGTGCAGCCCACGCAGGAAGCCCCGCGCCCCCTTGGGCAGCGGCCTCTCGTCTTCCTCGCCGCCCAGGTTAGGTAAAAGCCACAGACGGACGCTCTCCAACACGGACTTCTCCGCATCGGGCCGACTCTCCGTCGCTGCCTCGTCGGATTCCGTCGCGCTGGCAGCCGCCGTCGAGCTCTGCCGGGCCTGGCGATAGGGCTGGGCAGCGGCGACGTGGGCGATGAAGTCATCGGGCAGGCCGGCCTGCCGCCGCGCCAACAGGTCAAAGCGCCGCCCCTTGGCCCGGGCCGGCGACAGCGGAAACGGCACGCTGCGCAGATAGGCGGAGAGCTCGCTCTCGCCCGGCTGCTTGAGGCGGGCAAGCCAGCGGATGGCCAGGCGCACGTGGCGGATCTCGTCGCGATGCACGCGCTCCAGCACCTCGGCGCTGCCGACATCGCCCGCCGCCCGGAAGGCATCGCGATACAGCCCGGCGAAGTCGAGGTTGGCCTGCTCGAAGGTCAGCCCGACGGCCGACAGGAAGGCCAGGACGGGCTCGGCCGCCGCCTCGATGCCGGCGGTGTGGCGCCACAGATAGTCCGAGCCGCCGCCCGCAAGGCTCGCCCCGTGCGCCGCCAGGCGATCAAGATAGAGCTGCAGGTGCTGCTGCTCTTCCTCCAGCACCAGCAGGAAGCCGCGACGCAGCGGCAGCGGTAGCTGCGGAAAGCGCAGGATGGCCCAGGCGAAGAGCTCGATGGCCTGTAGCTCGTGATGGGCAAAGCGCTGCAGGCAGGCGATGCGCGCGGCCGGATCGGCTAGCTCGCCCAGGCCGGGCAGGCGCCCACTCTTCGCCGTCCCCGCCTCGGTGCGGCTCGGGGCCAGGCTGGCCTCGCGGGCTGGGGTCGGCGGCGGTGCAAATGACGTCCCCTCCTCCAAGGCAAACGGCAGCAGCGGGCCCCGCTCAGCGCGCCGGTGCTCCGATCCAGGCGCGGCCGGTCGCCGCGGCGAGGCGAGCTTGTGGGCCAGGTCGCCGTGGCAGAGCAGGTCGCGACAGAATTCCTCTACCGATTGCCACACCGCGGCCATGTAACACGCCGGGTTTGCCACCGCGCAACTATTGACCGCGCCTGCGAATTCCGCGGTGCACTTTTTGGCACCCTGCGGTGTTTAATAGGTGCCTTGGAGGAGCGAGCCATTGGCTGTCGATGTCAAGGACCTGTACACCCGCTACGGTCCGCTGGTGCTGCGTCGCTGCCGCACCCTCCTTAGGCAAGAGGAGGAAGCCGTGGATGCCATGCAGGATGTCTTTGTGCGCGTGCTCGTGCACCAAAACCGACTCGATGAGCGTGGCTGCTCTAGCCTGCTTTATCGCATCGCCACCAACGTCTGCTTAAACCGGCTGCGCAGTCGGCGGCGACGCCCCGAAGATCCGCAGGGCGAGGTGCTGTATCAGATCGCGCTGTGCGCAAGCGATGAGGGCGCGGTCGAGGCCCGCTCGCTGCTCGATCGCCTGCTGTCGCGCGAGCCGGAGTCGAGCGCGGTCATCGCCGTCCTGCATCTGCACGATGGCCTGACGCTGGAGCAGGTGGCGGCCGAGGTCGGCCTGTCGGTGTCGGGGGTGCGCAAGCGCCTGCGTCGCCTGCAAGAGAGCCTGGCCGAGCTGCAGGCCAAAGAGGCGGCCACTGAGCGCCCGGGGCGCGGGGAGAGAGCGTGATGGACAAGCGATCCCCACATGCAAATGACTTGCAGCTAGAGAAAATCGCCCTCGGCGAAGCGCAGCCCGATTCGCCGCTGTCCCCAGAAGACGAGGCGCGGCTCGCTGCTCTGCGCCAAGACAACGCGGCGATCCTCGCTCGCTATCCGGCGGGACCGCAGGCCGAGCAGATCGCGGCGCGACTGGCCCGGCTGCAGGCCCAGCCGACGAAGCAGCCGGCCCGACCGCGCTGGGTCTGGCTGCCGGGTCTTTTGGGCGCTGCCGCCACGCTGGCCATCGTCGTGTGGTTTGCCCGCCCGCCGCAGGTCGCGCCGGAAGGCCCCGAAGGACCCGAGGGACCCGACGTCATCCTCAGCAAAGGCGGGGCAGCAAGCGGCAGCGCCAAGCTGCTCTTGTATCGCCAGCGCGACGGTCGTACCGAGCCGCTGTCCGACGGTGAGCAAGCGAGCCCCGGCGATCTGGTGCAGCTTGCGCTGGTGCCCGGGCGGGCTCGCTATGGCGTGCTCTTGTCGATCGATGGCCGCGGCGGCGTCACCCTGCATCATCCCCGTGTGGCGACCGACAACCCGACGCTGTTTACCGGCCCGATCGCGCCGCCCCGGAGCGCCGGCAGTGCCCTGGTCCACAGCGAGATCCGCCTGGCGCAGGCCTTCCGCCTCGATGCGGCGCCGGACTTCGAGCGCTTCGTGCTGGTCACCGCCGATGAGGCACATCGCGAGGCGCTCAATGTCGAGGCAGTGCTGGCTGCGGCTCGCCGCCTGGCCGCCGAGGCCGGACGCGCCGCCCACGAGCCGATCGCCGGGCTGCCGAGCGGGCTGAGCCAGACCTCGCTCCGCATCGATAAACACGAGACCAAGGGCCCACGCTAATGCGCGCCCAGGTGCTGTGGCTGGGCGGCGCCTGCGCGGCTCTCCTCTTTCCGCTGCCGGCGCAGAGCCAGCTCCAGAGCCCACCGCCCGCGCTGGCCGCTCCCCAGGTGGCACCGACTCCCGTCGTGCCTGCGGTGCCTGGACCGGCTGTCCCGGGGCCAGCGGCGACACCCGCCAGCCCGCCGCCCACCGCCGCCACCCTGCTGCTGGCGGCCAACGTCCGCCGCTACGCGCTGTTCGTCGGGGCCAGCCAAGGCGGCGCCGGACGAGCCGTGCTGCGCTATGCCATCCGCGACGCCGAGCGCATGGAGACGCTGTTTGGCGAGCTAGGCGGCGTGCCCAGCCAGGACAGCCGCGTGCTGCGTGATCCCTCGCCGAGCGCCATCGACACGGCGCTGCGCAGCATCGATGCCGAGATCGCCGCCAGCGGCCGTGACAGCCCAGGCGGCAAGGGCGCGGCGCGACCGACCCAGCTGCTCTTTTACTACTCTGGCCACTCCGACGAGTCGGGCCTGCTGCTCGGCGAGCAGCGGCTGCCCTACTCGCACCTGCGCACGCTGCTGTCGGCCGTCCACGCCGACGTCAAGATCGCCATCCTCGACTCCTGTGCCTCGGGGGCCTTCGCGCTGCGCAAGGGCGGCCGGGCCGAGGCGCCGTTTCTGCCGCAGGAGCTAAGCCAGGAAGCAAGCTCGCTGTCCGGCCATGCCTTTCTGACCTCCTCGTCGGCGACCGAGGTGGCGCAGGAGTCCGAGCGGGTGCGCGGCTCGTTCTTTACCCACTACCTATCGACCGGCCTGCGCGGCGCCGCCGATGCCGACAAGAACGGCCTGGTGACGCTGCAGGAGGCCTATCGCTTCGCCTTTGAAGAGACGCTGGCCCGCACCGAAGCCACGCTGTACGGGGCCCAGCACGCCGCCTATGACATTCAGCTGGCCGGCGTCGGAGATCTGGTGCTCACCGAGCTCCGGCGCAGCACGGCGCAGATTATCCTGCCCGAAGACATCCGCGGTCGCATCTACCTGCGCGACACCCGCGGCCACCTCTTGGCCGAGCTCGATCGCAGCCCCGGGGCCAGCAGTCCAGCGACCAAGACAAGCGGCCTCTTGCAGCTCAGCGTGCCGGCCGATGTCTACCGCGTCACCGTCGATGATGGCGGGCAGGTACAGCGCGGCAACATCGATGCCCGAAGCGGCCCGGTGGTGCTGCGCCTAGCCGATCTGCGGCCGGTCCCGCGCGAGCTAGCCCAGCGCCGCGGCGGCGAGCCCGACGAAGCCACACCCTCGCGCGCCTCGGTGCTATCGGTGGTCAACGATCCCAGCTACCGCGTCATGCCGATCAACATCGGCCTGATTCCGTCGCTGTCCACCAACGCGCTCGAGCGCCGCCGCACGGTCATCAACTACCTCTCGCTGAGCCTGTTTATCGGCCTGACGCCGC
>CAZVMD010000416.1:0-5697 GCA_964628555.1 uncultured Myxococcales bacterium
CCACTTCTTGTAAATCGGGCTGTGGGTTGCCGTCGGGTCAGGGGGGGCGGAGGGCTTGGCGGGCGGGGCGCTTGTATGCTGGGCGCGCTCGCTCTCGGCGGCTCGCAGATACTCTTCGGCCCGCTGGCGGAGCTCGGCGTTGGTGCCGGATAAGTCCTGCTGCAAGAAGGCGCGATAGCTGCTGATGGCTTCGTCGTAGCGACTGAGCTTGTGCTGCATGCGGCCCATGTTGAGCAGCAGCCAGGGGACCGGGTGACGTGCATAAGCGGCTTGGTATGCGGTCAGGGCCTCGGCGTGCTGCTGGGTCTTGGACAGCGCGCGCGCCGAGGAGACCAGCTCACTGCAGCTCGGGTCGGCTAGGCAGGGGTCGCCCGTCGGGGGCGGGCCCGCCGCTGCGCCTGGCTCGGTCTGACACAGCAGCCAGACCAGAGACAGTCCCCAGCAGAGAGCCCAGCTAATCTTCAATCGGTGGCTTAGCATGGACAGCTTTGGGTGGCGGGCGATTGGCCGCGGCAGGAACTGCAGGCCTGGGGCCAAACAGATCGCTGCTCGGGCGGCGCAGCGGAGCCGGGCGAGCAGGCGTGGGTTTCGGCTGCGGTGCGAGGCGGACCTGCATGCCATTGCTCTCTTCTTTTGAGAGCGAGATCTCCTGATCGACGTGTCCTGCCAGGTGCAGGCGCAGGCGCAGATGGCCTTCGCCGCTGGGGAGGGACATCGACCACGGGGTCTTGCCCAATAGCTCGCCAGAGCTGATCTGAATCACCTCGGCGCGAGGCGGATCGCTTGCGACATGAAGCTTGATCAAGCGCGGCCCTCCGGCGGCGGGAGACGGGCTCTGGGCTGCCGTAGGGCTGGCCGGCCGGGCTGTGCTTGGAGATTTCTGGTCCCCCGAGCGGGAGGCCAGAGCGATGACCAGAGCCATCAGCACCGCGCCGCCGCAGGCAAACATCCACAGGTGCTTGCGCTGCAGGATGCGCGTCTGCGCCGCCGCCATCCCCAGTGTCGAGGGCGCCAACACAAAGCGCGTCACATCGGAAGGATCTTCAGTGCCTGGATCGAAGTGCTTCTTAGCCGGCGGCGGCGCGAGCTTGAACATGCGCTCTAGCTCGCTCGCGGTGCGGGCCATGGCTGGGCGCCCCTCGCGATCTTTGCGCAGCAGGCGGTGCACAAGCTCGGCCAGCGGGGCCGGGATCCCGGGGACCAGCTTGGCCAGCGGCTCGGGCTCCTTGGTCATGTGCATGCTCATGATCAGGCCGGCCCCGACCCCGACGTGGGGAGGCTGTCCGCTCAGCATCTCGTACAGGATGCAGCCCAGGGCATAGACATCGCTGCGCGCATCGACGCCACCCGCGCCCAAGCACTGCTCCGGCGACATGTAGCTCGGCGTGCCCATGACGAGCCGGGTCTGCGTCTGGACTCCGGGTGCGGCCTCGGGACCGGCCATCTTGGCGATGCCGAAGTCCAGCACCTTGGCCCGCTCGCCAATCAGCGTGTGGGGATCGGGCACGAGCATGACGTTGTCGGGCTTCAGATCGCGATGGACGATGTTCTTCTGATGGGCGGCGGCGATGGTGTCGGCGATCTGCCAGCCGATCTGCAGCACCTCGCCCAGCGGCAAGCGCAGGGTGGTGCGCTGCAGCCTGCGACCCAGCGACTCGCCCTTGAGGTACTCCATGACGATGTAGGCGGTGCCGTCAGGGAGCTGGCCATAGTCCGACACCTGCACGACGCCGGGATGATCGACGAGGTTGACGGCTCTCGCCTCGTTGAAGAAGCGCTTGGCCAGATCCGGGCTATGTACGAATTCGGGATGTAGGACCTTGATCGCTACCCGTCGCCCAATCGCTTCATTGCGCCCCTCATACACCGCTCCCATACCGCCTTCTCCCAGGCGGCGTACTACGCGGTAGGGCCCGATAGCGACGGGCAGGTCCCCCATCCTCGTCAGTATAACAGCATGTTTGGGGCTAGGGGCTTGTCTTGGGTAGGCGGATGCGGGCCGGGGCTCGGTTTGCGGTCTGTCGGGTCACCGCACTAAGGCGAGCAAGCGGGTGCCTGGCTGGCACTGAGGGCGCATTGGATGCTGATGCCATAGCCCGGCGGTGGCGCGACGCCGCTTTTGGGCCAGATGGCGACGTATTCTTCGCCCGCCCACTGCGGGCAGACCTGTGGCTGTGGCGTGGCCACGCAGTAGCAGGTCTCTGGCTCTGGCTCGCAGGCCGCCATGACTGGCGGGTCGTCCGGTTCGCCGAGCTGGCTGCGGGCGAAGGCGGCGCAGCACGGGGCTGAGCAGACCGGAAAGAGGCGATCGGGGAGCGAGCGCGGCTCATCCGGCGGGACGTAGCCCACCAAGCAGATCGGCTGTCCCGTCGGGCTGCGCTGCACCCTGCCGCCGACACAGGCGGGCCAGGGGCTGCGCGGCCCCAAAGACAGCAGAGGCAGAATCAGGTCGTATTTGCTGGGCTCGCAGATGCTCGGCGGCGTGGGCCTAGCTGCCGCGCCGTTGACGCGGAGCCATGGCGCGCGGACCGCCGAGAGGCGATGCTGGGGCAGACCGAAGAACTCGGGGTCGCTGGGCGACTGGCAGGCCGGTGCCAGCGACAGGGCCGCGACCTCCGTCGCTCCCACCGGTAGCTGGGCGCTGATCGGGGCCCCTTGCCCGAGGGCGGGCGTGGCCGTGAGGGCGTCTAGGTATAGTCGCTCGGGGCCCCCCGCGACTTCGATGAAGAACTGTAGATAGCTCTCCACTGGCACGAGCGGGCTGTCGGAGCGCTGCACGCAGTAGCTCTTGTCGCCGCTCTGGTTCCAGGGCTGGTCGCATAGGCGGTCAGCAGCCAGGCAGCGATACGGCCCGGGAGCAAAGCAGAGCGGCGAGGCACTGCGATCGGGCGTGTCGCAGCGACGGGTTGCTGGATCGTTTTCGGCTCGGCGCGCGAGCTGCATCGAGCAGTCATCGCGATCGGTCAGAAACAGGATGACAAGTGGTGCCTCGGGACGGCGAAAGCCGGTGTTCTCGCGGCGATGGCCATCCAGTGCGCGCTTGGCGGCTTCGAGCGGGGACGAGATCGTGCAGCCACTTTCGCCGAGCGGCAGCAAGCAGCGCAGCGCGTACTCCATGCCACGGTCGTACGTCTGACCCGTGCGCACATCGAGCTCAGGGGCGGAGACGGCATTGCGCCGTCCAAGCTCACTGGCCAGATAGCGGCGACCATCGCGGATACCAAAGCGGCGATCCGGGCAGACGGCGGCACAGGCCGCTTGTGCCGCACTCGTCTGTCCGGGGCGATCCCAGCACGACACCGCCTGCAGCACGCCATCGTCTCCAGCGAACGAGTCGCAAGCGCCGGCCGGCTGCGCAAACGGGGTCCCCTCTGCAGTCCACGAGCCGATGTCAGTACTGACCACTCCGAGGTGCAGATCCAGGAACGGGCTAAGCAGGAGCCAGCGCCAGTCCGCGATCTCGGCGAGAGCGCGTTGCTTGGCGGCCATCCCAGGCGTGTTGCCGATGACTAGGAGCACATCGAGCGTCTGCCCACCTGGCAGGCGGTAGTAGCGCTCCGCCTCGATGCCGAAGCCTTTCCTGCAGGCGCAGATGGCGGCCCGCTTCTCCGCTTCGCTTCCGAACATCGGCACTTCACACAGCGAGCGTACTGGCGGTGCCACGCAGGCCAGCAGCAGAGTGCTCAGGACGCCGAGGAGTCGGCAGAGAAGGCGGTGGATCTTTCTCATTGCGTGCTCTCCCGGCAGCACGGGCGGCAACCAGAAGCCTAGCAATCGGCCGCCAAGACTTCCCGACGTGCCGACGAGGAGAGGCGTGACCGAGCATCAAGCGATAGGCTCTAGCCCCCACCGCCGCTGCGCATCCGGCTCGCTGCGATCGATGATGCGGTGGAGCACGATCGTCAAGCGCTGTGAGCGGTCTAGGAGCGTGAACTGACCCGGGCGCCCGCGCCAGCTTGGCCGAGCCTAGGGGCTGCACTCGCGGACGAGCGCGCAGCGGATGCTGAGGCCGGTGCCGCTGGGCGGGGTGGCGGCAAGCGGCACCCAGACGCCGAGCACTTCGCCGGACTCCCAGGCGGTGCGGCACACCTGCTGCTGCGAGGACTCGACGCAGTAGCAGGGCTCGGACTCGCCACTGCAGGCGGCGATGACAGTCGGGTCTTCGGCCTTGCCGGTCGAGCTGTTGGCGAAGCCTGCGCAGCACCGGGCTCCACACGTCGGCCAGAGGCGATCCGGCAGGCTCTTCGGCTGATCGTAGGGCACGGGGCCGACCAGGCAGAGCGGCTGTCCGTTCGCGCTGCGCTTGGCTTTGCCCGGGAGGCATTCCGATCCGCGATAGAGCAGCTGAATAAAGAGCGGCGGCAGGAGCTCAGAGTACTGGCTGGGGTCGCAGATGCTCGGCGGCGCAAGTCGCGGGAGCTCGCCGCGGGCATCGATCCACGGCGCGCGGATGGCCGACAGGCGATGCTGCGGCAGGCCGAACAGGCGAGGGTCGGTCGGCGACTGACAGGCCGGGGCCAGCGTCAGCGCGGCCACCTCTGTGCTGCCAGCCGGCTGCAGCGCGAGGATCTGCGCGCCTTGTCCAACCGCCGGCGCGGAGGTGAGGGCGTTGGTGTACTGCCACCAGGAGCCCTGCGCGGTCGCTTGGAAGAACCGCAGGTAGTCTTCGACGGGCACGAGCGGGCTGTCGGGGCGCTGGGTGCAGTAGCTCTTCTCGCCGCTCTGGTTCCAGGGCTGGTCGCAGACCCGGTCGGCGGCCAGACAGCGATACGGTCCGGGGGCAAAGCAGCGCGGCGAGGCCCCGCGATCCGGCGTGTCGCAGCGCAGCGTAGCGGGATCGTTTTCCGCCCGTCGCGAGAGCTGCATCGAGCAGTCGTCGCGATCGCTGACAAACAGAATGATTAGCGGCGCATCGGGTCGGCGAAAGCCGGTGTTCTCGCGGCGGTGACCGTCGAGAGCGCGCTTGGCCGCTTCGAGCGGTGACGAGATCGTGCAGCCGCTCTCGCCCAGCGGCACCAGGCAGCGCAGCGCGTACTCGGGTCCGCGGTCGTAGCTGCGTCCGGTGCGCGCGTCGACCTCCATGGCCGGGGCGACATTGCTCTGCCCAAAGGCGGTGGTGATGAAGCGGCGGCCATCGGTGATGATGTGGCGGCGATCGGGACAGACCGCGGCACAGGCGGCCTGCGCGGCCGGGGTCTGGCCGGTGCGGTCCAGGCACGGCGTCACCTGCATCACACCGTCGTCACCGGCGAACGAGTCGCAGGCGCCAGCCGGCTGCGCAAACGGCGTGCCCTCGGCGACCCAGGATCCGACATCGGTGCTGACCACGCCGAGGTGCAGGCTGAAGTACTGGCTGTTAAGTAGCCAGCTCCAGTCTTTCAGCATCGCCAGCGTGCGCTGCTTTTCGGCCATGCCGGGGGTATTGCCGACGACCAAGAGCACATCGAGAGGTCGCCTCGCGGAGACGTCGTAGAACAGCTCGCCGCCAGAGCCGTCGCGGCCCAGGCAAGCACAGGGCGCCGGCCCACCCAGGTAGGCCGCTGGCGGGCAGATCGAGCCCACCTCGGGGGCCACACAGGCTGCCGCTAGGATCGTCGCAAGGCCGAAGAGCTGGCGCCAAGCAAGGCCGTGGATCTGCCCCATCGCACGCTCCCTCGCAGCAGGTGGCTGCGGAGAAAAGCGTAGCAATCAGTAGAC
>CAZVMD010000417.1:0-5695 GCA_964628555.1 uncultured Myxococcales bacterium
GCATCGCCGCGATAGACGCGCAAGGTGACTTTCTGGGTGCTCATCTTGATTCCTTCACTTGGCTCTACGGCCGTTGGTTACTGCGGGGCCTTTTCGTCGTGCGCCAGCGTGTGCAGCTCGGTCGGCATCTCCGGCAGAGCTTGCTTCTGTAGCACCATCTCGCCGTCGGTCCCGCGGCGCAACACGTTGTTCCACTTGCCCTCTTCGGCCACGCTGTCCGGGAAGTCGATGCGCATGTGACCACCGCGACTCTCTTTGCGCGAGAGCGCCGCCATGGTCAGAGCCTCGGCACAGATGAGGAGGTTGTTCAGATCCAGCACCTGGTGCCAGCCGGGGTTATAGCGACAGTCGCCGACCACCGACACCTTCTTGGCTCGCTCTTTGAGCGCGCTGATGTCGCTGAGCGCTTTTTCAAGCTCGTTCTGCACGCGAGCGATGCCGACGTTGGCTTCCATCGTCGTCTGCAGGTCCGAGGTGACAGTAAAGGCGTTCTCGGCCGCGGGACGATCGAAGGGCTCGAACATCTCTTTGACGATGCGCTCGACCTGCGGCTCGTCGGTCTGCGGGATCGCCTTGATGCCCTTGGCGTAGTTCGAGGCGCCGAGGCCGGCGCGACGACCAAAGACCAAAAGATCGGACAGCGAGTTGCCACCCAGGCGGTTGGCACCGTGCAGACCGCCGGCCACTTCGCCGGCCGCGAACAGGCCGGGGATGGTCGCCATCTGCGTCTCGGCATCGACGCGGACCCCGCCCATGATGTAGTGCGCGGTCGGGCCGACTTCCATCGGCTCCTTGGTGATGTCGATGCCACCTAGCTCTTTGAACTGGTGGTACATCGACGGCAGCTTCTTCTTGATGTCGGCCGGGGTGCGGCGCGAAGCAATGTCTAGGAACACGCCGCCGTGCGGACTGCCGCGGCCTTCTTTGACCTCGCGCACGATGCAGCGAGCGACGTGGTCGCGAGTCAGAAGCTCAGGCACTCGGCGTGCCGTCTTGTCGCCGGCCAGCCAGCGATCGCCCTCGGCTTCATTGTCGGCGGTGTCGGCTTTGTACAAGTCGGGGATCGACTTGAACATGAAGCGCTCGCCCTTGCTGTTCTTCAGCACGCCGCCTTCGCCGCGCACGCCTTCGGTGACGAGGATGCCGCGCACCGACGGGGGCCACACCATGCCGGTGGGATGGAACTGCATGAACTCCATGTCGATGAGGTCGGCGCCAGCCAGATAGGCCAGCGCATGACCGTCGCCGGTGTACTCCCAGGAGTTGCTGGTTACGCGGAAGCAGCGGCCGATGCCACCCGTCGCCAGCACCACGGCCTTGGCGCGGAACACGATCGGCCGGCCACTCTCGCGCCAGTAGCCGACTGCGCCCGTGATGCCGCTGTCGTCTCTGAGCAGGCGATAGATTGTGCACTCCATGTGCACGTGGATCTTCTTTTCGACCGTGCGGTCCTGCAGCGTGCGGATCATCTCAAGGCCCGTGCGATCGCCGACGTGGGCCAGGCGCGGGTACTTATGCCCGCCGAAGTTGCGCTGCAGGATCTTGCCGTCGGGCGTGCGGTCGAATACGGCACCCCAGTTCTCAAGCTCGCGGACGCGATCGGGGGCTTCCTGGGCGTGGATCTGCGCCATGCGCCAGTTGTTTAGGAACTTGCCGCCGCGCATCGTGTCGCGGAAGTGGACTTTCCAGCTGTCGCGGGTATCGACGTTGGCCAGGGCGGCGGCCATGCCCCCTTCGGCCATGACGGTGTGGGCTTTGCCGAGCAGCGACTTGCAGACCAGGCCGGTCTTCACGCCGGACTCGGCCGACTCAACGGCAGCGCGCAGGCCAGCACCGCCAGCGCCAATCACCAGGACATCGTATTCGTGCGTCTCGTAAGGAAGGCTCATGTTCGATTTTTCCAGTGCGCGAGAGCGGCGTAGCGCCGCCTAGAACAAGCGCGAGTCCTGTAGCAGGCCCATGGCGCAGAGTCGGATGTACACGTCGGTCAGGCCGACCCAGATCATGCTCACCCAGGCGAACTGCATGTGCCGGCCGTTAAGCCAGGACACGCCGCGCCACAGGGTGTGTCGCTGCTTTCCGAAGGTCAGGCAGCTCCAGCAGTCATGCTTGCCGCCGATCAGGTGGCGGAACGAGTGACAGCTAAACGTGTACAGCCCGAGCAGGATGACGTTGACCAGCATCACCAGCGTGCCGAGACCAACGCCAAACTGGCCGTCCCAGATGCAGGCTTCGACGGTGTCTTTGACCAAGATGCCCCACACCAAGATGGCCAGGGCCAGGAAGAAGCGATGCAGGTTCTGCAGGATGAAGGGGAAGGCGCGCTCGCCGTTGTAGCCGGAAGGCTTGCCCTCGCCGACGGCGCATCCCGGCGGATCGAAGAAGAAGGCGCGATAGTACGCCTTGCGGTAGTAGTAGCAGGTCAGCCGGAATCCGAGCGGCGCCCCGAGGATCAAAAAGGCGGGTGACAGCCAGGGCGGCAGCCACTCCGGCTTGAGCAGCGGCGAGTAAAACGGCGAAAGGTACGGCCCGAAGCGATAAAACTCGTTCTGCCAGGCCGCCCAGGTCGCATAGATGGCGAATCCGCCAAACGCGAGCGCGAAGAGCAGCGGTGAGAGCCACCATGCGTCTTTGCGGTCCGTAGCACCCAAGCTCAGGGTGACCATTCCTTGTGGTCGCAACATCCCAGTTTCTCCGTCACCAATTCTAGACTCGACTCGCAGGGGCAGGGCACGCCAGCCCGCCGATCGAAAACCACCCCAATAGAGCCGCGCGACTCCGCGGAAGTCAAGCCCATATCCCACCACATCGGGCGAGCCGAGCCTGCGAGGGTGATGGCCGCGATTTGTGCCCTCGGGCCGGGACTCTTCCGCGGCGGCCGATAATTGCAATTGACCGAAAGTCGCTCGGCGATACGATGCGCCGCATGCGGCACCTCTCTTCCCAATCGCAGAGCGCACACGTTCACTGGCTGCGTCGGTCCGGCAGGAGTCTCGCCCCCGCCCTGGGCTGGATGCTCTTGTTCTTCATCGGGCTGGGCGGCTGCGGCAAGCCGGGCATCGGCGATCCCTGCAAGGCGGATGCAGAGTGCGCCGCCGTCGGCATGGGCGCGCGCTGTCTGGGAGAAAAAGAGGGCTTCCCGAGCGGCTACTGCTCGCTGGACTGTGCCAGCGATGCCGCGGTCTGTGGCGAGGGCAAGAGCTGTGCTGCGCTGTCAGAGACCAGCCCGCCGGTATGCTTGGCTGGCTGCAGCAAGAGCAGCGACTGCCGCGAAGGCGCGCAGTGCTACGAGGGCATCTGTCAGCCCAAGTGCAAGGCCGACACAGAGTGCCGCTCCGACGGCCATGTCTGCCAGGATGGCGCCTGCACCGAACGGCCGGGCAAAAAGCCTGGCGAGACCTGTGGCAGCGACAACGACTGTCAGTACCAGGCCTGCCTCGGCGGGAGCTGCGCTCTGTCCTGTCAGCGCGAGACGGCCTGCGGCGACAGCAAGACCTGTGCTCTGGATCGCGATGCCAGCCGCGTGCGCGGCTCGTGCATCGATCGCCGTGCCGCAGCCAAGACGCCGCTCATCAGCTGCCTCGACGACGCGCAGTGTCAGCAGGGCTCGTGTGTGATGGGCGTCTGTCTGCTGCTTTGCCAGGATGCGCGCGACTGCAAGAGCCTGGGCGAAGACGTCGGCCCACCGCAGTGCGTGGAGCTCTCGGCGCCGCTGCGCAAGCTGTCGGCGAGCAAGTGGCCGCGCATGAAAGGCTGCCTGCCGGCCAACACCGCGCTCGCTGGGACCTACAAGTCCAGCGATACGCTGATCGTGCCGGCGACAGCGCGCTCGGCGACGTTTGTCATGAGCGCCAAGGATCAGAGCGACGCGATCGAAGTCGGCATGCAGTGGATCAACAACGCCGGTGGCCAGGATGTCTACGTCGTCCCGTCGCCAGCCGATCCGACCGGCTATTTCCGGCAGGCGATTCGCCATCAGCCCAACCTCGGCAGCTCGACGCTGCTGCTCTCGGGGGCACCGCAGCGCGTGCAGCTGGCCTCGGCCCCTTATCCCTTCCAGGCCTTTGGCCTCGACACCATGACGATGATGAACGTCGACCCGCAGGTCACCGTGGTCTACAAGCTGGCCGATGTCTCGCCGAAGACCAAGACCACTGGCCGCCTGCCGCTGCGCATTCACATCACCGACATGTCGGGGCTGCCGAGTAGCTGCAACCTGCGCATGCTCAAGGCCAGCAACGCCGCGATGCTGCTTGAGCCGATGGTGAAAAAGCTGCAGGCGATCTGGGGCCAGACCAGCACCGGCATCACCTTTGCTCCGATCGACTTCGTCGACAGCGATGCGCCGAACTCGATCGATGCCAACAGCGATACCGGGCTGGGGCGAGCGCTGCAGGCGGCGTCGAAGAACTCGGGCGGTGGCGCGGATCTGGTGCTGGTGCGAGCCATCAATCCAAATGGCGTGCTCGGCATTGCCGGCGGCATTCCCTCGGCGCCGGGCTTGAAGAACAACCCGCGCACTGGGGCGGTGTTCGCCACCAGCCTGCTCTGCGCTGGGGTTGGCTACACGCTCGAAGCGCTGGGCCAGACCGCCGCCCATGAGCTAGGGCACTCCTTTGGCCTGTCGCATGCGATCGAGCGCAACGGTCAGACCGACCCGCTCGGCGATGGCATGAGTCCGTCGGAATCGACCAAGCAGGGCAAGGCCAACCTGATGTACTGGTCGGCCGAGGGCGGCGAGGGTCTGACGGGCGAGCAGGGGCAAGTGCTGCGCTCGATGCCGCAGGTGCGGCCGTAGGCGAAGCCGGTTCGCGAAGTCAGAAAACGAAGCTAGCTAGCGAAGAGAGATGATCATGAGACGAGCTACCCTGACTGCCCTGTTCGCGCTCCTGCCGATCGGCCTGGGTGTCGTGGCCCCGGAGGCGCTGGCGGCCCCGCGCTACAAGCACTTGTCGCGGCCGCGAGCGACGGCAAACGCCAAGACTCCGGCTCAGCTGGAGGCGGCGGTGCGTGTGCTGCTCGAAGGCTATGAGCCGCTCGACACCGAGCATGGTATGGCCGAGCTGGGGCCGGCTGCCGCTGATGTGCTCCTGCGCACGATTCAAGCTGCTTCGACACCGGAGCTAGTGCGCCTGCGCGCCGTCGAAGCGCTGGGCTATGTGCCGACCCCGGCCGGCCAGGCCTACCTGCGCGAGCTGGTGGCCAAGATCGGCACCACCGACGATGAGCGCGTCTTTACCCTAGCCGCCGGGCTGCGGGCTCTGGGCGGCTTTGGGGCCAGCGAGCTGCCGTCGGTGTCGCTGTTCCTAGAGCATGCGAGCCCGATCGTTCGTGAGGCGGCTGCGGCCGGGATGGCGCGCATGCGTACCGACACCGTGCTGCCTGCCCTGCAGCGCCGCCTTGCCGTCGAGCGCGATAGTGGCGTCAAAGAGACGCTGAGCAACGCGATCTCGCGTCTCGCCGCTGCCGGCAGTCCCGCCATCCGCCGCTAAGCGCTCCTCCACCGGCCGTCCCGCCGCGGCTCCCGTCCGTCGCTGCTTCCGCCGTTAGTAGTTTACGTCGTAGACCTCGATCTGCGTGCCGCCGCGCGGGAAGTTCTTGTGCTTGCGCAGGATGGCCAGCCGTCCAGTGTCGGTCACTACCCAGGCGCTGGGGCGCTTGTGGCCGGGCAGCGACAGCAGCTTGGTCACCGTCG
>CAZVMD010000418.1:0-5662 GCA_964628555.1 uncultured Myxococcales bacterium
GCTGGGGCCCGCAGGTCAGCAGCCTGGCCGGCTGGCTGATCATGGAAGTGCCGGCCTCGCTGGCGCCGCTCTTCCTCTTCCTGTTCGGTCACCGCCGCGATGCCGTGATCTGGACGTTCTTCGTCATCTGGCAGATCCACTACTTCAACCGCGCCTTCATCTTTCCGTTCCGCCGTCGCGGTGGAGCACCGACGATGCCGCTTTTGATTGCGCTGTCGGGGCTGAGCTTCAACCTGCTCAACACCTATCTCAACTGGCGCTACCTGACGCACTTCTTGCCAGACGGGGCCTACCCGCGCAGCTGGCTCTGGGATGCGCGCTTTGTGCTCGGGACGCTGCTGTTTCTGTGCGGGCTGTGCATCAACCAGCACGCCGACTGGGTGCTCATCCACCTGCGCAAGCCCGGCGAGACCGGCTACAAGATCCCGTATGGCGGCCTGTATCGCTTCATCTCTTGCCCCAACTACTTCGGCGAGCTCCTTGAGTGGGCGGGCTGGGCGCTGCTGACGTTCTCCTGGCCGGGGCTGGCGTTCCTGGTCTGGACTGCCGCCAACCTGGTTCCCCGCGCGCTGGCCCACCACCGCGACTACCGCGCCCGCTTCGCCCACTATCCCCGCGACCGCCACGCCATCTTCCCCTACCTGCTTTAGCCCCGGCCTCGCCCGTCGAAAAAACTTCGGTCTCGACGAGGGCGAGGCGACTGAATAACGTAGTAGCTGCATGCCTCTGGTCTCGGGCCTTGTGAACTGGCTAGTGCAGCGGGTCGCTGGCTACTACAAGCGAAGCTTTGATCGTGCAGCGGCCCGGGCGAGCCAGGCCAATGACGAGACGCTGATGGCCATCCTGCGCCGTCATCGCAAGAGCGAGTTCGGCCGCCGTCACAGCTTCGCCGCCATCGACAGCCCCAGCACTTACCGTCGCGCCCTGCCGCTGGCCACGCACGATGACTTCGCCGCCGACATCGAGCGCATGAGCAATGGCGCGCAGAACGTCTTGTGCGCTGGCAAGCTGAGCGGCTTTGGCCTGACCTCGGGCACGACCGGCAAGAGCAAGCTGGTTCCCATCACGGTGCAGCAGCGACGCAAGACGGCGATGGCGATGATGTTCCTGCCGCAGGGCTTTGTCAGCGAGCTCCTGCCGCAGGTGCCGGCCGGCGGGCGCGGCCTCTTGCTGATCAACGCCGCCCCGCCCGGTCAGACGCCAGGCGGCTTTCCCGTCGGCCCCGGCACGGCGCTCGGCATGCGCAACATGCTGCGCCAGAGCTCGCGCTTCTGGACCTCGCCGCCCGAGGCCTACGAGATCGGCAGCCAGGCCGATGCGCTCTATGTCCATCTGCTGTTCGCGATCATCAGCGGCGAAGCGCGCTACATCAGCGCCCCGTTCGCCTCGACCGTGCTCGACCTCTTTCACACCCTGGAGCTGCGCGCGGCCGAGATCGTCTACGACGTGCGGCAGGGCAGCCTGCGCGGCGTGCCCAACCTTGATCCGCAGCTACGCCGACGGCTGGAGCGTCAGCTGATCCCGCAGCCCGATCTGGCGACCTGGCTGGCCGATGAGCTCTCGGCGGGCTGTGGCGATATCGCCCGGCGCTTGTTTCCCCAGCTCAGCTACATCAACACCGTGACCAGCGGCGGCTTTGCCCTGTACGCCCAGCGGCTGCTGCACTACCTCGGGCAGCTGCCGATCTACTCGTCGATCTACGCCTCGACCGAGTCGGTGCTGGGCATCGGCGTGGCGCTGGATGCCGGCCGCTATGCCCTGATCCCCGGCCAGGCCTACTACGAGTTCATTCCCGAGGACCACATCGACGAGCCCCAGCCCAGCACCTGGCAGATCGATGAGCTGCAGGTCGGCCACCGCTACGAGCTGGTCTTGACCACCTGGAGCGGCCTGTATCGCTATCGCCTGGGTGACATCGTCGAGGTCATCGGTCGCTACCAGCGCACACCGCTCGTCGAGTTCATGCACCGGCGGGGGGCCCTGCTCAACATCTGCGGCGAAAAGACCACTGAGCGCGGCGCCTATACCGCGCTGCTGCGCGCGACTGGCATGGCTGGACTGCAGCTCAGCGACTTCACCACGCGGATCGATACCGATGCCCTGCCGCAGCGCTACGTCTTTTACTTAGAGCTCGGAGCCAGCGAGCAGCCAGCCGATGTCCCGACGCTGGTCGGCAAGCTGGCGGATCTGATCGACAGCGGCCTGGGCCAGAGCAACTCGCTTTATGAGCTGGCGCGCAAGTCGCAGCGCATCGGAGCCGCCGAAGCCCGCCTCGTGCGCAGCGGCACCTTCCGCCGCCTGCGCGACATCTTCGTGCTACGCGGCGCCTCGGCCACCCAGGTCAAGGTGCCGCGCGTGCTCGGTGATCCCGACATGATCACCATCCTCGAAGAAAACCTGATGTAGCCAGCGCGGACGGCGCTGCAGTCGCCAGGTGCCGCGGCTTACTTCTTGCCGCGGCGGTGGTGACGACGACCGCTCTTGCCATCGCCGTCAGCCGCACCGGCCGCCGGGCCGGCCGCATCCTTGCCCCGGGCCTTCTTGCCCCCGGCCCGCGCGATCTCGATCTTGGTGATTTCATCGCTGTCGGTGTTCTTGGACACGCCGACCTTGAGCACTTTCTTGGAGATGCCGGCATCGGTCAGGAGCTTCTGCAGCGCCTGCGCCCGCTTCTTGGCGAGGCCCTTGGCGGCGCGCTTGTCGCCGCTGGCGCTGACCTCGATGGCCACGCTGGCCATGCTCTTGTCGTCGCGGATGGCCTTGGCCACGGCAGCCAGCCCGGGCCGCGAGCCGCTCTCGACGGTCACCGAGTCCTGCATGAAGCGAATCGGCCGCCCGAGCTTGATGGTGCCGTCCTGCACTTCGATGAGCGGGCAGCCGTCATCCTCTTTGCTGCCCGCGGCCTTGGGACACTTGTCGAGCCGGTCGATGATGCCGTCGCGATCCTCATCGCGATCGGGACAGCCCTTGTTATCCGCCGGGCCGGCCTCGATCGGACACTGGTCGTCGCGGTCGAGGATGCCGTCCTTGTCAGTGTCGGTGGTGTCGGGGCAGCCGTTCTTCTCGCGCACGCCGGCCACGCGCGGACACTGATCCTGCTTGTCGGGAATGCCATCTTTGTCGCCATCCGGGCAGCCCTTGGCCTCGGCCGGTCCAGCCTCACGCGGACAGGCATCCTCGCTGCCGGTGACGCCATCACCATCCGGATCGTCGTTCACAGGTGCTGCCTTGGGCGGCGGCGTGACGGGCGCCGGCTTGCTGTCGGGATCGCGGCTCGGCTCCTCGCTCGTCGGCGCAGCAGTGGGCTCATCGGCCGGCGGCGTGACCGCCTTGGGCGCCGCGCGGCGACCTTGCGGAATGAAGGCCACACTGCCCAGCACGCGGAAGTTCGGCCAGCCCACGGCATTGACGAAGTCGCCGCCGCCACCGACGGTGACCTCGACTCCTTTGGCGTGGCGATAGCGCAGACCGAGCAGGCCCTCAAGCGGCGTGTAAAACGGCCCACCTTCCAGCCGCGAGAAGCTAAAGCCTCCCGCAAGCTCAGCGAGCGCCGTCAGTCCCTTGGGCAGGGGCACGCCAAGGCCGAGGCCGTAGCGCAGGTGATCGGTGACGCGCACCAGGCCATAGTCGACGTTGCGGTTGGCGGTGCGAATCAGGTAGCCGACGTTAAAGGCAACGAAGGCGCTGCTGGCAAAGCGATAGTCGATCACCAGCCGCGGCAGGATCGTCACCGCGCCCTCGCCGCGGAAGGACTGCGTCGAGCCGGTGGGGAAGGACACCTCCGGCGTCAGCGCCACCCCGAAGCCGCCGCTGCGGTTGTCGGCCGCCTGGATCTTGACCATCGCCCGCACATCACCCAGGCCTGCAATCGTCGGAGTCAGGGGAACATCGGCCTGCGGCGTCCGCTGATCGAAGGCCTGAAACATCACCACCGGCACGTCGACATGCACGGCCAAAAACGACGCCAGACTGACTCCCGGCATGACGTGCGCCGTCAGCATGCCGCTGACCGTGTTGGCGTAGTTCTGACCGGTGCTGGGGTTAAACAGGCGCAGCGGGCGATTGGCGTACTCGAACAGCACACCGCCGTACGGCATGATCGACCGTGGCACCTGCGACCCCTGGATGCTAAACACGCTGCCGGGTCCGAAGTCGGGACGGAAGGTCTGCGCGTTGAACGCGGGATTGCTCTGCGCCCAGCCGCTGCTCGGCAAGAGCAGCAGCAAGAGCGCCAAGGGGAAGCGCCGGCCGATCAGCGACCAAGCGGATCGCCGGCTAGCGTCTGCGTGGCTGCTGCCGCGACGGCGCGCGGAAAAAAAAACTAAAGACAGAAGCAGTCCGAAGAAGGCCAAAAGCGGAGCCGGTGAAGCTCCCGCTGCGCCGGTTGAGCTGGCCTGAGCGCCAGCGCTGCAGCCACCGGCAAACTGCAGCTCTGGCCGAGCCGTGCACGCGCCGAGCGCCGTGTCGCAGATCTGCCCGTCGAGGCACTGCAGATCCGAGGTGCAGGGACCGCAGCTGCCATTGCTGCAGATGGGCTTGTCGGCCGAGCACGGGGTACAGCTTGCACCGCAGTGACGCGAGTTGTTGCAGTCCTGGCAGAGGCCGGCTCCGCAGTACTGGCCCGAGGTGGTGCAGTCCGCATCGGCAGTACACTCGCTGCAGCTGCTGCTGCCCGCCACCGCCGAGTAAAGGCTGGTCTGTTCAATCAGCGTAAACGACGAAGGAAACGGGGTCGGGCTAGCGCGAAGCTCTAGATCGGCCTGACTGGAGCGAACCAAGGCCAGCACCGCTTGCGAGCGATTCTGGTAGTAGGTGAGCTCGATGCTGTACAAGCCCGGCGCCGCGAACTGCACCTGCCGGCTATCGCGCAGGCTGACATCGTTGGTCGTCGATTGACTGATTGGTGTGCCGGCAATGACCAGGCTGTAGCCGTCGTCGGCCTGCACGCCGAAGGTATAGATGCCAGCCCGCGGGATGTTCATGTAGCCGCGCAGGCGCATGGCGATGTTCTGGCCGTCGCTCGGCTTCTGCGCGCTGGAAAGCGGACTAAACGGCAGCGGCTCCGGATTTGCGATGTCGCTGCGCGCGTTGTCGACGCTGTTGATGAAGTTCAGATAGGCAAAGCGCGTCGTCAGCCGATCGTCGATGTTGGCCATGCCGGCCGCCGGCGACAGAAAAGCCCGCGCCGCATCGACGCTGGTCAGGACCCCGGGCAGGGTCAGATGCACCGCGCTTCCGCACAGCCCACCGCCCAGGTCGCGGCGCGGATTGGCAGCCGAACTGGCCGCTGGAATCTGAACTGGAGCTGCTGACGAAGAAACCGCCCACAGCGAGAGGAGAAGGGAAGGAAGGCCAGAGAGGAGAAAGCGAGGCATCGATAGCTCCCAGCGCTGGGGGGACAAGGCTAAAGCGAGCTGTTCAGATAGATCGTCATCGAGCCCGGCGTGTTCGTGCCGCCGGTGGCGTTGAACTGGTTCACCACACCCAGGTCCATGCGGCCATCGCGGTTGAAGTCGTTGGCGTACACGCCCCACGGGCCCGTCAGCGAGATGAAGTCCTGCCGCGCGGCAAACGTGCCGTCGCCATTGCCGAGCAGGATGTTGATGTAGTTGGTGCCCAGGCTGGCCACGGCGATATCTAGCCGACCGTCGCCATTGAAGTC
>CAZVMD010000419.1:0-5626 GCA_964628555.1 uncultured Myxococcales bacterium
GCGGCCGGGGCTTGGCTGCTAGCGGGAGCGGTCGCTGGCGCCGTGCTCCTGGCTCGGGCCGCCTCTTTTTCCGCCTGCTTGTCGGCCTGCGCCTTCATGCGTCGGAATTGGTCCATCAGCTGCTCGTAGGCCGAGGTATCGGCGGCCAGGAACAGCGGCGTGGCGTTGGCGGTACTCGACACGCCCATGATGTCTTCGATGCCGTCGGGCGCGGGCTGACCGGCCGCCGCCTGCTCGAACCAGATCGGCTCGGGGCTGCTGCGGTCATAGACGGCGAAGCGCACGGTGGCGCGCGGGTGGCGCTTCTGCTTGCCCATGCCGCCAATCGAAAAGCCCGAGGTCTTGCCGACGTCGTAGGTGACGAAGGCCGTCGCCACCGCATCGACGCCCAGCGCATCCAGGATCGACCGCCGCACCGCCATGTCGGCGAGCCGCAGCTGTCCGCCGGTCCGCAGCAGCGTCGCGGCGTCCTCGGTCGGCAGCGTCCGCGTCTGCTGCGCCAGCGCTGAGCGGAACTTCTCGCTGCCAGCTAGCTCGTCTTTCGACAGCGCCTGCCAGCCCAGGCCCTCTTTGAGCCTCTGGCTCAGCAGGCCATGGCTGTGCTCGGCCCGCGCCTTGGCTTCGGCCTGCGCGGCGCCGCTGTCCTGCTTCTGCAGCGTCTTCATCGCGTTGACGAAGCCGGTCACACCCTGGCTGCCCGGCTGCTGCGGCCCGGCCATGTTGTCGACTTGCAGCAGGCCAATCACGGCCACCGTCTTGACCTGGCTCAGCGCCGCCGGCTTGATGGGCAGAGCGCAGCCCACAAGCGACAGCAGGCACAGGCCCAGCAGGCAGGTCAGGTGGCTCACTGCCCGCTTCGGGCTCCTCGAACGATTCGGGTCTCGCATGCGTCGTCTTCTTTCGCTGGGGGCGCTTGGCTGCAGCACGGCGTGTGCTGTCTGGCCTTCCGCTTACTGCACCGCTCGGGGCCGGTCAACCACGCTGTGACGCGACTTGCACGCCGGCCAATCGAGCCGTAAGCCGAGCTCGGTTCTGTGCTACGCCTGGGGCGTGTCAGCTCGCGTCGAGTTTTGTCCTCGCCTTGCGTTCATCACTGGGGCCAGCGGTGCCATCGGTCGCGCCCTGACCCGAAAGCTGTCGCAGGCGTGGCCAGCGCTGCGCTTTTCGCTGGTCGATCGCGAGCCCGCGGGCCTGTCGGCGCTGTGCGCAGAGCTGGGCGAGCGAGCGCAGGCCCAGGTCGCCGATCTCGCAGCGCCTGCGGTCTGTCCCGAGCTGTTCGCGGAGGCGACCCGCGCAGCGGGCCCGGTCGATCTGTTGGTAAACTGCGCCGGCTTTATGGACGTGCGCGCCTTCGCCGAGACGCCGTGGGAGCTGGGCGAGCAGCTGCTCAACGTCGATCTGATAAGCCCCCTGCGCCTGATGCAGCTTGCCGTCGCGCAGCTGCCGGTCACGGGCGGCGCCATCGTCAACATCAGCAGCATGGCCGGGCGAGTGCCGCTGCGCGGCTGTGCCTACTACGGCGCGGCCAAGGCGGGGCTGCTGCAGGCCTCGCAGATCGCCGGTCTTGAGCTTAGCGAGCGCCGCGTACACGTGCTGTCGGTCCTGCCGGGGCCGGTGCGCTCACCGCTTGAGGCCGCGGCGCGAGCCCAGCTGCCCTCGACGTTTCTGACCCGCAGCCTGCCGACTGGCGATCCGCTGGAGCTGGCGCGGCGCATTGTCTGGGCCCTGCAGCGCGGCAAGCGGCGGCTGGTGTACCCGTCGTTTTATCGCCTGGCCGATGACGCACCGGGGGTCGCTGAGCGCTTCACGCGCGCCTTCAGTCCGCCCGCCAAGCGCCAGCTTGCCAGCGTGCTGCCGCCGTCTGCGCAGGCAGCCACCGCGCCGTCGGAGACGACGGACTCATAGCCACATCCTGACCCCGGCTGCGCTGCCCGCCCAGGATCGAAGGAGGTAGCGCACCGCCTGACTCACGAGGAGATCCACATGGTGCAAGTCGACGTGTTCTGGGGCTATGGCTGGGGCGCCAGCCTGGCCGCTGCCGCTGGCCGTCCCCTGGCCCGGTCCGCCGAGCCGCTCAGCACGCGCTACTTTGTCAGCGCGCTGATCTTTCTGTCGCTGTTCTGGGCCCCGACCGGCATGCTGCTCCTGCTGCGCCATCCCAGCTGGGAGACGATGCAGGCGGCGGCCAGCCTGAGCTCGATGTCCGAGTGGCTGATCTTGGCCTTCGGCATCACCAACATCACCCAGGGCATCCTCGGCTTCTGGATCGGGCAGCGCCTGCTTTCCGCGGGAAAGAGCTACCTGGCGCAGCTCAACTGGATCGCCGGCTACTTCGGCATGTTCTTCATCCTGCTGTATGGCTGGGATGGGCTGGGCTACGACCGCTTCCTATACGACCGCGACCTGCTGCCGCACAGCCCGGCCTGGATCCCGGGCGCAGCGACGGTGGCGGCCGGTGGGGTGCTGCCGGCCCTGCTGCGCTTCCTGGGCAGCGGAGTGGCGCAGACGCTGTACATCGACGGCGCGTACCTATTGCCGCCGTTTTTCTTTCTGGCCTGTCGCTACAGCCAGCAGTCCTTTGCGGCCCTGCCCGTCAGCGAGCGAGCAGCCAGCGGCATGCCCGGCTCGGCCCGCTTGATCCTGCGCTATCTCGGCGGGGTGTTCCTGGTCGGCTTGGGCAGCGCCGCCTTCTGCGCCGCTGTTGTGCGCGGCGTGGCCTACCTGCTTGGCGTCGGCGATCACATCGAGCGCGGCCTCGGCCACATCCCCGCGCAGACGACGCGCCATGTGCTGAGCTACTGCATCGGCCTGCCGCTTGGCCTCGGCAGCCTGTGGTACGCGCTGCTGCGGCCGGGCCGCCTGGTGCAGCGCTACCTGCGTCCGCTGTGGCAGTGCTGCTAGCGCCCCGGCGAGCACTCGCGCTGGGCCCGCACCGCTTCCCACGAGCCGCTCTGGGCCGGGGGCAGGTTTAGGCTGACCGTCGGGCTGCGGTTCCCCGCCAGATCGATCGCGGTCAGGCGCAGTGGTCCGCTGGGGCCATCGGGCAGGCGCACATCGATCAGGCGGCACCAGGCCGAGACGAGCTGCGGCTCGCCCGCCCCTTCGACGAGGTAGCGCAGCTGGTCCTCGGGGGTCTGATCGTCGCGGGCCGACACGGTTGCGATCCAGCGAGCGTGGCCGTCATCGCACAGCCCGCCTCCCGCCTTGAAGCGGCCTAGCTGCACGCTGCGCACGATCTGCGGTGCGGCAGGGGCGACGCGATCTTCGCTGCCGCTGGTCTGAAACTGGAAGATGCGCTGCCGCTGGCCCGCCAGGACGCCGTACACCGAATAGCCCGCCCCGGCCACCAGCGCCGTCGCTGGATGGACCCGGACCACGACCTCGCTGCGGCGATCCTCGGCCGTCAGTGTGAGCTCGGGCTCGCGCCCGCCCGCCGCGTCGCGCAGCAGCCGAAACGAGCCGAGCTCGACGCGATCGGCGTACAGCACGGCGAGGGAGAAATCGACGTTGCGCGGCAACAGCGGCCGATCCTTTTCGGCCAAGGTTTTCGCCCCCTGCACGAAAAAAGGATTCAGCCGCACCACATTGGGCGGCGGCGGCTCGCAGGCGGATCCAACCCCCAGGTGCAGGCCCATCGTCGCTACCGTCCCGGCAAAGATCGTCGCAGCTCGCATCGGATCAGCATAGCAGCCGCGCGCTGGCCGGGGGCAGCTCCCGCGTGGCGAGAGCCGCCAGGGAAGAATTCGCCTAGTCGGCTGGCCCCGGTGCATGCTCTGCCGCAGCGAGGTCTTGCCATGTACTTTACGCACGTTTTTCCCGAGGCCGTCCCGGCCCTGCGGGCCCGCCGCGCCCGCTTGATGCAGGCTCTTTTGGGGAGCGCCGCCGTCATCGCCGCGGGCGGGCTGCTGCCGCGCAACTACCCGGCCAACACCTACGACTTCCGCGCCAGTAGCCACTTCCTGTACCTGGTCGGCATCCCGCTGGTCGATAGCGTGCTGGTGCTGGCGGACGGCCGCGCCGAGCTATTTGTGCCGCCGATAGCTCCCGACGATCCGCTGTGGCATGGCGAGCAGCCGGGCTTTGCCGAGATCGCTGCTGCGACGGGAATTGAGCACATCCGCCCGCTGCCCGAGCTATCGACGCGGCTGATAGCTCTGGGCTCGTACGGTCGGCTGCCGGTGCGGCCCGCGGCCGAGCGCGGCGCTGCCGATGAGCAGCTGATCGAGGCCATGCTGGCGCTGCGGCTGTGTCACGATCCCTTCGCGGTCTTTGAGCTGCGTCGCGCTGCCGCGGTGACGGCGCAGGCGCACGAGGCGGGCCGGCGGGCGGCTCGCGATGGCATGCCGGTGGCCGCGGTGCGCGCCGCGATGGAGCAGGCGATCCTGGCGGCTGACTTCACCCCCGCCTACAGCAGCATCGTCACGGTGCGCGGCGAGGTCCTGCACAACCACGACCGCTCGGGCCTGTGCCGGTCCGGCGATCTGTTGCTGGCCGATGTCGGGGCCGAAACCGATAGCGGCTGGGCCAGCGACGTCACGCGCACCTGGCCGGTCAGCGGCAGCCTGAGCCCCAGCCAGCGCGCCATGTATCAGCTGGTGTTACAAGCGCAGCAGGCCGCCATCGCTGCGGTGCGACCCGGCGTGGGCTATCGGCAGGTGCATCTGGTCGCCTGTCGCGTCTTGGCCAGCGGCCTGCGCGACGAGGGCCTGCTGCGCGGCGAGGTCGACGGCCTGGTCGAGCGCGGCGCCCACGCGCTGTTCTTTCCACACGGCGTCGGTCACCTGCTGGGCCTGGATGTCCACGACATGGAAGACTTCGGCGATCGCGCCGGCTATGCCCCGGGGCGCAGCCGCTCGACGCAGTTTGGCCTGAGCTACCTGCGGCTGGATCGCGAGCTGCAGCCGGGCATGGCGGTGACCATCGAGCCGGGGATCTACTTCGTGCCGGCGATCCTTGCGGACCCAGCGCTGACCGCGCCGCTGGCCGATGCGCTGTGCCGCGACGCCTTGCCTCGCTTTGCCGACGTGCGCGGCATCCGCATCGAAGACGACGTGCTGGTCACCGAGAGCGGCTGCGAGGTGCTGACCCGCGACATCCCCAAAGAGCTCGCCGAGATCAGCCGCTGAGGCCAGATCCTAGGCCGAAAGGAGCTGCGGCAGGATGCTCTCGCCGCGCGCCCAGATGGGCAGGCCGAAGCTGTCACACAGCGTCTGCGCCACGTCGAAGAAGCCCTGGCGCAGGCCAAGATCGGGCGATTTGGGTCGCGCCTCGCCACCACAGAAGGCGATCAGCGGGACGTCTTCGCGCGTGTGATCGGTGCCGGCGAACGTCGGATCGTTGCCGTGATCGGCGGTCAGCATCACCAGATCGCGCGGGCCGATGTGCTTTCTGAGCTCGGGCAGGAAGCCGTCGAATTCCACCAGCGCGCGGGCATAGCCAGCCGGGTCGCGGCGGTGGCCGTACAGCATGTCGAAGTCGACCAGGTTGACGAACAGCAGGCCGCGCTGCAGGGTCGCAAGCGCCTTGAGGGTGTGCTCTAGCCCGTCGCGGTTGCCCTCGGTGTGGATGTTCTCGCTGACGCCGTGGCCGGCGAAGATGTCCCAGATCTTGCCGACCCCGACCACCG
>CAZVMD010000420.1:0-5621 GCA_964628555.1 uncultured Myxococcales bacterium
ATGTGCTGCTCGCCGTCCTCGACGCCCTCGGTCGTGATCAGGATTTCTCCTAGGCCAGGATCGAGCTCATCCGGTTTTGTGCCTAGGATGAGGTCATCGAAGACGCCACCGACGGTAGGACACAGCAGATCGAAGGCCGCGTGCGGGCTCTGAGCACCCAGCGCGTCGATGAACAGGCGAGCCCCAAGCTGGCGCTCTGCCTGGCCGTCGGTCGAGTCTAGCCCGATGCGCACCCCGTCCGCCGTGGCGCGATAGCCGCGCAGGGCATAGCGCGGCAGCAGCACCGCCCCGGCCGCCTCGGCCCGCTGGCGCAGCGCCTGCAGCAGCGCCTGGGCATCGACGACGCAGTCCAGCACCTCGCGCACCGCATGCGCCGCCCCGTGGCCAAAGCGGCAGATGCCCGCGCGGT
The DNA here is from genome assembly GCA_964628555.1 of uncultured Myxococcales bacterium. Lineage (GTDB taxonomy): Bacteria > Myxococcota_A > Polyangia > Palsa-1104 > JAEUJZ01 > JAEUJZ01. Next base: position 410 of record CAZVMD010000420.1, read on the forward strand.
ACTGCCGGAGCAGCAGGCGCTCGACCTCGGCCGGCGAGAACAGCCCCGAGCGCTGCAGCGGCTCTAGCTCGGGCCGCGAGATGTTCCACTCGCGATGGCCGCAGCCGATCTCGCGGCGGTCAAAGACCGCGACCCGCAGGCCGGCCCGCGCCAGCGTTGCGGCATAGATCAGCGACAGCCCACCGCCGGCGATAACCACGTCGAAGCGATCGCCCGCCGCCAGCGTCCGATCCTCGCGCGGCTCCAGCCGGGCCAGCCCGTCGCCCCGTCGCCCAGCCGCCGCCCGCCCAGCCCGCTCGGCCAGGCTCTGCTCGATCTGAAGGATGTGGGAAAGCGCCGCCCGCCCGTCAGGCAGCGCCAAGAATTCCGCCCAGGTCCGCGGATACCGCCGCGCCAGCCCCGCGCCATCGACAGCAAACGATTCAGTCGTCACAGACACGTCGTATCAGATGCCGCCGAGCAGGGGAACTTGGCGTGCGCTCGTCGCAACGCATCGCGTGGCCCGGTGATGTTAGGGTGCGGCGCATGACGGGCCAGGGCCGAGACATCGCGGGGCTGGAGAGGCTCTTGCGCGATACGGAGTCGGATCGCAGTGAACGGACGCGCGCGACCAACGATAGCGACAAGTTCTCAACCGCGATCTGCGCCTTCGCCAACGACATGCCGCAGCACCGCCAGCCTGGGTATCTGTTCTTTGGCGCCAATCCCGACGGCAGCGCCAGCGGGGCACGGATTGATGATGAGCTGCTGACCGCACTGGGCGACTTGGCCACCAACGGCAACATCCAGCCGCTGCCCTCGATCGCCGTATTTAAGGCCAACCTCGCCGGGGGCGATATGGCGGTAATTGAAGTGCAGCCCGCCGATATGCCCCCCGTGCGATACAAAGGGATTGGCTGGAAACGCGTAGGCCCCCGGCGGGCGCAGCTATCAGAACAGGATGAGCGCATCCTGGCTGAGCGACGGGCAGATACCGTCCGCACCTGGGATGCTCGCCCCTGTCGTGGGGCGACCGAACAGGAGCTCATCCTCGATCTTTTTAAGCTTAGCTTTCTGCCGCGCGCCGTCGCCCAGGAGGTTCTGGCTGAAAATCATCGCGATCTGAAACATCAGCTCGCGGCGCTGCGCTTTTGGGACCTGCGCAGCGACTGTCCCACCCATGCGGCGATCCTCGTCTTCGGCCAAGACCCGCTGGCCTATGTCCCGGGCGCGTACTGCCAGTACGTGGCGTACGACGGCACCAGCCTGGCGGATGAGGTGCGCAAAGAGCGTCGGTTCTCTGGCGACTTATTGACGGTGCTGCGCGGCCTGGACGAGCTCTGCAAAGACCTGGCGGGGGCTCGTCCGGTCGCGGAAGAGGGCAGCTCGCTGCGCGAGAAGACCGTCTATGATTATCCGCCAGTAACGCTTCGTGAATTGATTTTAAATGCGGTAATTCACCGCAATTATGATGCTTCCAGTACTCCGATTATGATCAATCATTTCAGCGATCGAATAGAAATTCAGAACCCAGGAGGGCTCTATTTCGATTTGGCGGTGGGCCATTTCCCGCATGGCACCGCATACCGTAATCCGGTGCTGGCCGAAGCGGCCAAGGTATATGGATTTGTAAATCGGTTTGGGCGAGGAATTACCCGGGCGCAGGCCTTCTTGGTTGCCAACGGGTCTCCAGAAGCTGAGTTTATGATTGAACGGAACGACTTCCTGGTAAAAGTGAGACAACGGCTGGCATGAAGACACTAGCTTTCTTTAATAACAAGGGAGGCGTCGGGAAGACCACGCTGGTATATCACTTGGCCTATATGTTTCATGAGATTGGTGTGCCGATCGTCGTTATGGACTTAGATCCGCAGGCCAACCTAACGGCCGCTCTCTTATCAGAAGAGCGGCTGACGACCCTGTGGGGGCTGCCGGGGAGCGGGCCGCCACAGACCATCCTGGGGGCGGTACAGCCACTCATGGAACATATGGGTGACCTGCGGCCACCACACGTCGAGCGGGTACTTGAATTTGGCCAGATGGAGATTCCTCTATTAGCCAAACCATTTGGCCTCGTTGCTGGCGATCTAGGACTGTCAGCATTTGAGGATAATCTGGCAGAAGCCTGGGGAAAATCACTATCCGATAATCAGCATGAGGCGCGGTATGGGCTAAAGGTCCTCAGTGCCTTCTATCGCGCCGCCAAGAGCGCCGCGGCCGTGCTGGGCGCGCCGCTGGTCTTAGTGGACGTCGGTCCCAGCATGGGGGCGCTCAATCGGGCGGCGCTGCTGGCTGCCGATTTCGTGGTGGTGCCGATGGCGGCCGATCTGTTTTCCCTGCGCGGCCTCTACAACGTCGGGCCGCAGCTGCGCCGCTGGCGCAATGAGTGGAATACTCGGTTAGCGCTGGCTACTCCAGAGCTGCGTCAGGAGCTTCCAGTCGGACGGATGCAGCCAATTGGGTATGTTGTCCAGCCGACTGGGCAAGAAGCAGGGAAACCCTATAAAGCCTATCGCGCGTGGCTAAATCGCATTCCCAGCGTCTATCGGGAACAAATCCTGGGCTTCCCGCCGGAAGAGCGCTGGCAGCCGAGAGCGGCAGCTGGAGATACTCTGTTAGATGATCCGTATCGGCTGGCAATGATTAAACCATACCATAGCCTGATTCCACTTTCGCATAAGGCGCGAAAGCCAGTATTTGATTTACGGGCCGCCGACGGCGCATTAGGGGCACACGCCACCGCAGCGGCGAGCAGTCGCACTGACTTTGAGAAGCTGGCTCGCCAGGTTGCCGCCGCCTGTGAGATCGCGCTTCCTGCGCCATCATCGAGTGTCTCGTCGCTCCCCGGCCCTGGGGAGGCGCTCTAAGCGGGGCGCGCCGCCGCTTTTCGGGGGCCAGCCGGATCGAGGTCCGAGCCGGCGCGCTTTGCCGGGTCTCTGGGCGGGGCGATCGGCTACGTTGTCGACATGAGTGCAGTGGGTGAGCCTGCCGCGGCTGTCGCGGGGGATGCAGAGGCTGGGACGAGTGCGGGGGCGCAGACCGCGGTGGCGATCGACCGGCGTCGCGATGCTCTGCTGGTGATCGATCTGCAGCCGGACTTTATGCCCGGCGGGGCGCTCCCGGTGGCCGCGGGCGATGCGGTGGTGGCGCCGATTGCCGCGCTGCTAAAGCGGGGCGGCTTTGACACCGTGGTGGCGACGCAGGACTTCCATCCGGCCGGGCATATCTCGTTCGCCAGTCGGCACGGGCAGCCGCTGTTTGCGACGATCTCGCTGCACGGTGCGCCGCAGACGCTGTGGCCGGATCACTGCGTGCAAGGGACGGCGGGGGCGGCGCTGCATGCGGGGCTGCCGCTCGATCGGCTGACGCTGATCCTGCGCAAGGGGGCCTATCCCGACGCCGATTCCTACAGCGCGTTTCGCGAGAACCAAGGCCCCGGGGGCGTGCGGCGCAGCACCGGCCTGGGCGCGTTTCTGCGGGCCCGCGGCATCGAGCGCGTCTTTGTCTGCGGCCTGGCCCGCGACTACTGCGTCGCCTGGACGGCGATCGACGCGATGAGCGAGGGCCTTATCGCCTTCGTCCTCGACGATCTGACGCGGGCCGTCGATCCGGGCGCGCAGGCCAACACCGATGCCAGCTTGGCGGCGGCGGGCGTGCGGACGATTGATAGTCGCGCGCTGCGCTTTGCTGCCGAAGGAGGGCTGGCGAACGCAGGCCAGGCCGCGACCGCGGCGGGTCGCTCGCCATGAGCCCCGGGGCCGCGGGATCCGGCGATGTGCAGGCCTTTGGTCTGGATGTCTATCAGCTGACCACGCTGATCGCGCACGCCGCCGAAGGACGACTGCACAGCAGCCAGCCGCTGGCGATGAGCTTTTTTTTCCGCCGGCTGCCGCGGGCGCGCCGCTTCGTGGTCACGGCTGGCCTGCGCTCGATCGTCGAGCACTGCCGGGCGCTGCGCCTATCGCACGAGGAGCTAGCGACGCTCGACAGTCACCCCATCCTGGGTCCGGCGCTGACCGGCGCGGCGGGCCGGGCGGTGCGCCAGGGGCTGGCGGCGCTGGATGGCTTTGTCGGCGACATCGATGCACTGCCCGAGGGCACGCTGGCCTTTGCCGGTCCGGCGCTGGACAGCCGACGACAGCCGGTGGTGATCGACGGCGTGCCGCTTATCGCCTATACGCCGCTGCTGCAGGTACGCACCTCGCTGATCCACAGCAAGCTGATCGAGACGCCGTGGCTGTCGCGCCTAAACCACCTGTCGATGGTGGCTTCCAAGGCGGCGCGCGTGGTGCTGGCGGCGCAGCACGACGGCCGCGAGCGCGCGGTGATCGAGTTTGGGCAGCGCCGTACCCATCCGGCAGCGGCAGTGGATGCGGCCTACGCCGCCTACCTGGCCGGCTGTCGCGCCACCTCGAACCTGCTGGCCACGCATCGCTATGGGGTGCCCTCGGTCGGCACCATGGATCACTTCGCGGTGCAGGCGGCCGAGCGCCTGGGCGTGCCGGTACACGAGACCGAGGTCGGCTTCTTCCGCCGCTTCTACGAGCTGTTTCCGCAGGCCTCGACGCTGCTCATCGATACCTACGACACCTGGCGCGGTATCGCAGGAGCGGTGCGGGCCACCTTGGGTCGCTGCCTGGGCGTGCGCCTGGACTCGGAGGTCACGCCAGAGAATGTTCGGCGGGCCCGCGAGCTCTTGAATTCGCTGGGCGCCAAGGGCGTGTCGATCTTCGTCTCGGATGGCCTGGATGAGTACCGGGTGCGCGAGCTGTGTCAGGCCGGGGCCGATGGCTTCGGCGTCGGCGAGAACATCACCTGCTCACCCGATGCGGCGACCGGCATCGGCGCGGTCGGCAAGCTGGTCGAAAACGGCTATGGCAAGCGGACGATGAAGGTGGCGCGCGGCTCGGGCAAGGCGACGCTGCCGGGGCTGCTGCAGGTCTATCGCTTCGCCGATCACGATCTTTTGTGCTGTGCCGAGGAAGCGCCGCCAGCCGGGGGGCGGCCGCTCTTGCAGCCGCTGTGGCGCGGGCGCGAGCTGGTTGCGCCGCTGCCTCACCTCGACGAGTCGCGGGCGGCGGTTGCGGCGCAGCTAGCCGGGCTGCCATCGCCTCAGCGCCAGATCACGCCAGAGCCGCCGGGCCCGGGTGAGAGCTGGCCGATCGTGCTGTCGGAGCAGCTGCTTGCCCTGACGACGGAGCTGATCCACGCTGCCGCCCATGCCCCTTCCCCT
>CAZVMD010000421.1:0-5579 GCA_964628555.1 uncultured Myxococcales bacterium
CAGACCAGTACGGATGCGGCTGGGAACTTCGTGCTGCCGCTGCCACCGGGGACTTACAAGCTGCAGCTGGCCTTCGATCTGTATGAAGTGCAGGCCTTCGAGATCAGCCTGCGACCTGGGCAGGTGCTGCACTTCCCCGAGCCGCTGCGGCTGCAGCCCGACGCGGCGCAGCAGGTCGAAAAGAAGGTCATCCGCGAGCCTGCGCGCAGCAGCACAGAGGCGGCCAATCGCCAGCGCCAGGATGCCGCGGCGGTGTCCGAGGTGCTGTCGGGCGAAGAGATCAAAAAGTCGGCCGACTCCAGCGCCTCGCAGGCGGCGGCCCGCGTCACCGGCGCGACGGTGGTCGGGGACCGCTTCGTCTATGTCCGCGGCCTGGGCGAGCGCTATGGCAACGCCCTGTTCAACGGCGCGCCGCTGCCCAGTCCCGAGCCGGATCAACAGGCAGTGCCCTTCGATGTGTTTCCCGCCAGCCTGCTGGCCAACCTGCGCGTGGCCAAGAGCGCGACGGCGGACATCCCCGGCGACTTTGCCGGCGGCTCGGTGCAGATCAACACGCAGGAGTTCCCCAGCCGCCCGCAGCTAAACGCCGGGCTGAGCCTGGGCGGCAACCTGCAGACGGTGTTTGCCCCGGCCCTCGGCTATCGCGGCGGGCGCACCGACTTTCTGGGCATCGATGACGGCACGCGCGGGCTGCCGCGCCGAGCCCCGGGCGAGTCGGACCTCGACTTCTATCGCCGCTTCCCCAACCTGTGGAGCACGCAGAGCGGCACCGGCTCGCCGAGCTATGGCCTGTCGCTGTCGGGCGGTGGCCAGACCCAGCTGGGCGGCCGCGCGCTGGGCTATCTGGCGGCGGTAAGCTACAGCGCCGACTTCCAGACCCGCTTTGAAGAAGTGCGAACCTACTACCTGGATGCCGATGCCGAGCGGCGGCCGCTGCTGCGCCCCAACGTCGAGTACGACAACCGCTACTTTGCCGATGGCACGCAGCGCTCGACCTGGCGCAGCACCGCGGGCGTGCAGTGGGGTCTGCTGGGCAGCCTGAGCCTGCAGGTCGCGCCGACGCAGCGGATCTCGCTGACCACGCTCTTTACGCAGAACTCGGACGATGAGGCGCGGGTCTATCAGGGCTATAGCAGCGCCAGCGATCGCGAGGTGTCGTACTCGCGCCTGCGCTTTGTCAGCCGCAGCCTGCTGTTTGTGCAGCTAGCTGGCAACTCGCTGCTGCGCAGCCGGCTGGGCGATGGCGTGCTCGACTGGAATGCGACCTACGCCCTGGCGGCGCGCGGCGAGCCCGACAACCGCGAGGTCGCCTATCAGCGCGGCAGCGAGGGCGGACCGTTCCGTCTCGCCAACTCGGGCACCAGCGGTCAGCGCTTCTACTCGCAGAACAGCGAGCAGCAGGTGTTCGGCAGCGCCGACTACGGCCAGGCCTTCCGCTTCATCGCCGAGCGCACGGCGCGCTTTCGCGTGGGTGCCGCGCTGCGCGGACGCTTTCGTGAGTTTTCAGCCAGCCGCTATCGCTTTGGCTACACCGGTGTTGCGCCGCTCGATGCCAGCCTGCCGCCCGAGGAGCTGTTGGGTGGCGCGGCGCTGGGCAGTCCAACCGAGGCCCGCGATCAGACCAATCCCTTCGATCGCTACCACGGCACGATGGGCATCTATGCCGCCTATGCGCTGGTCGATCTGCCGCTCTTGTCGGCGCTGCGCCTAAACCTGGGCCTGCGCGCCGAGATCAGCCAGCAGCGCCTGACCAGCCGCACCCCCGAGCAGCCGCAGAGCGACAGCACGGTCGCACTCGACAGCGTCGATCCGCTGCCGTCTGTGAACCTGGTGTACACGCTGCGGCCGGGGCTGTTCCTGCGCGGCAGTGCCTCGATGACGGTGGCGCGGCCCGAGTTTCGCGAGCTGGCGTCGTTTCAGTTCACCGACTTCTTCGGCGGCGAGACGGTGCAGGGCAATCCGGCGCTGCAGCGCACGCGCATCGTCAACAGCGATGCCCGCTTCGAGTGGTTCTTCGGCCCGGTCGATCTGCTGGCGCTCAGCGTCTTTTACAAGTACTTCGATCAGCCGATCGAGACGGTGATCCAGGGTGGCGCCGACATCATTCGCTCGTTCGCCAACGCCAAGAGCGCCTACACGCTGGGGGCTGAGCTGGAGCTGCGCAAAGAGCTGGTCTTCGCGGGCCAGGGACCGCGCGGCTTCTCGCTGGGCGGCAACCTGTCGCTGCTGTACTCGCGCGTGGATCTGTCGCAGACCGCGGGAGCGCAGACCGATCCCAACCGCCCGATGCAGGGACAGTCGCCGTTTGTCGTCAACCTCTTCGCCGAGTACGAGCGGCCCGACTGGGGCTTCGGCCTGCGCCTGCTGTACAACGCCTTTGGCGAGCGCATCGACTCGGTGGGGGCGAGCGGTCAGCCGAACCGCTGGGAGCAGCCGCGACATCAGCTCGACCTCTCGATCGCGCAGCGCCTGCCCGGTGGCTTCGCGCTGCGCTTCACCGCCAAGAACCTGCTCAACTATCCGGTGCAGATCGTGCAGAAGGGCAGCGTGCGAGCCGGTCCCGAAGGCGACTTTCCGCTCGGCTACGTCGAGGGGGTCACCTTCCGCTATCGCCCCGGCACCACCGTCAACCTCAGCCTGAGCTACGCCTACTAGTCGAGCCTTCATAAAGGAGACCCGCATGCCTACCCAATGGAGTGTCCTGGCCACTGCGAGCAGCACCCTGGCCCTTTTTGCCTGCGGCGACCCCGGCGCCATGCCGGCAGGCCCCGAGACTGCCGCCACCTGCCTGGGTCAGCCGGCCCAGCGCATCACCGCGGCCATCACCCAGAACACCACCTGGAGCCCGAGCACGCGCTACCTGCTGTCGGGGCGCATCGATGTGACCAACCGCGCCACGCTGACCATCGAGCCCGGCACAACCATCTGCGGCGATGCCGATCAGACGATGATGAACGTCAGCTACCTCAACGTCGATCAGGACGCCAAGCTGGTCGCGGTCGGTACGGCGACGCAGCCGATCGTCTTTACCAGCAGCCGCGCGGTCGGCTCGCGGCGACCGCAGGACTGGGGCGGCGTGGTGCTGCGTGGCCGGGCGCCGATCAACAATCCACCCAGCGCCGGCCAAGGACCCGAGACGGTCTGCGCCCAGGCCGAGGCCAGCGCCGGCAGCTATGGCCCCTGCGGCACACCGCGCCCCGATGACAGCAGCGGCAGCCTGCGCTACGTGCGCATCGAGTTTGCCGGGCGCGAGTTCGCCCCAGACAAAGAGCTCAACTCGCTGAGCTTGTACGCGGTCGGTCGCGGCACCACGCTCGAATACATCCAGGTTCACCGCGGCTCCGATGATGGCTTCGAGTTCTTCGGCGGCACCGCCAACCTGCGCTACGCCGTCGCCTCGGCCTGCCAGGACGACGCCTTCGACTGGGAGTTCGGCTGGGTGGGCAAGGGCCAGTTCTGGGTCGCGACGCAGGATCGCAACATCGGCAACCGCGGCTTCGAAGGCGACAACAACCGCATGAACGCCGCGCTCGATCCGCACAGCCGGCCGACGATCTCGCACGTCACGCTGCTCGGTCTGGGACGGGCGACGGCGCCGGGCGGCAGCGACAAGCGCGAAGGTCTGGCTCTGCGCTCGGGCGGGCAGGGCGCGCTGTCGAACCTGATTGTCGCCGGCTTCAGCGATGCCGGTCTGTCGCTGGAAGAAGCGACGGTGGCGCAGGCGCAGAGCGGCATGCTCACGCTGCAAAAGACGCTGTTCTTCCAGAACGGCCCGGCCGGCGACGCCAAGAACATCTCGGATACGACGCAGCTTGGCGGCACCGCCTTCGACGTCAAAGCCTGGGTGCTGGGCCAGCCTGGCAACCTGCAGGCCGATCCGCTGCTCGCCGATCCATTCAACCCCAAGCAGCCGAGCTTCCTACCGCGGCCCGGCTCGCCGGCCCTGCAGGGTGGCAGCGCACCCAGCGATGCCTTCTTTACCCCAGCCAGCCACCTCGGTGCCTTCGGCAGCGACGACTGGACCGCCGGCTGGACAGCCTACCCAGAAAACTAGCCGCCCCTCATCAGTCCGCGCACCCGCGCACCCGCGCACCCGCGCGAGCAGACAGAGTGCTGCGCTGACTGCGGTCGCTGCAAGCAGCCCAGCGCAGCAGGCCACCTGGCCTGACCTGTCGCATTAGTGCCCAGAGAGAATCGGCTTTCTGGTGGCTGTTGACCCTGCCCGGCACATCGGCTGTCATAACTAACATGACTGCACTTTTGCCTGGTGTTGATGGGTCCGACTCCCAGAAAGCTGATGTCATCTATACCGCCACCGTGCTGGGCTTCTGCGCCGTCCATGGCGAGCTAGGCCACCAGTTCGCCTTCGAAGGCGAGGCCTGGAACACGCGCATGGGCAAGAACGACTCCGAGCTTGCCGACTACCAAGCCTTCCTCGACATTCTGTCTGGGCTGTCGGCCATCCTCGACGACTGCATGGGCAAAGGCGCCGGCAAGTGGATCAAGGATGATCTGTCGCCAACCATGGATCATCACAACAAGATGATCTGTGGCTGGCCGGGTGGACACGCCATGGCTCCCCACTCGCGGGTGTTCATCGGCGATCGCTTCGACGATCCGCATGGGACGAAGCCCAGCGGTCCCGACCGGCAGAAGCTGATCCTCAACACGATTGGCACCCGCGTACAGGCCGAGGTCGATACCGATGTCGGCTTCTCGGATGTCGGCGCGTACACCGGCGCGGTGATGGAGAAAGGCAAGGAGGCGGTCTTCTCCTCGACCACCCAGGCCTTTGGCATCCTGGATACCACCCATCGCTGGACGCCAGAGAATCGCGGCGTGAACAAAAATGCGCATCCCAAGGCGCGGCCGCACGGACTGGGCCCGGCCCCGACCGCCGGTCTCGCAGTCGGCTACTCGCACGGCATGAACTACGCGATGCGCGATGCGCTGGCCACCAGCCCCACCGCGGTAGCCCTTGAGATCGCCTCGGGGACGGTGACCACCAAGATGGCCTCGTGCTTTGGCTGCACGACGTATATGTGGGCCTGCGGCTTTCCTCCCTCGGCGACCCACCTCGGCAGCGCGCTCTCCTGGCATCCCATCCCGGCCTGGCTGGAGAGCGATCCGAAGAAGCGCGCCATCGTCGAGTCGATGAACGTCCGCCATCACCTGCAGGTGCATGGCTATCTGCTGCGCGGGGCCGAGCTCCTGTGGATGGCCGGTCGCAAGAGCGGTGGCAATGGCGAGTACTACGTCACACCGACCCACAAGAAGATCGCCAAGGCGCTGTTCACGATGCAGAAGGCGCGGCACTCGCGCGCGCACGAGATCGGCGCCAACTACTTCTTGGATGCCTGCATGGATCACAAGAATGACAAGGTGCGGCTCAAGGGAGCGATCCTCAGCCACTTTGATGGCAAGGGGCGGCTCGGCTGAGCTTCTGTCGCGGCTGGCGCCCGCTTCTTTCCGCGCGCAGCAGCCGCGCTGACGATCTAGCGCTGGCTGCGCCGCTGCCGACCCCGGGCCGCGCTGGCCTGGCCCTACGACGCGCCGCAGCGGCGCCAAGACGTGGGGGA
>CAZVMD010000422.1:0-5550 GCA_964628555.1 uncultured Myxococcales bacterium
GGCGTCTCTTTGCTGGCGCCCTTGTAGATGATGTTGTGGCAGCCGGTTAGCTTCTGCGTCTCGCTGCACACGCCATGCTCGCGGCCGGCGGTGTCGTAGCGGGTGAACATGCAGTAGCCCTCGCAGTCTTCACCGTCGAGACACTCCTTGCCCGCATCCTTGGTCTTGCAGTTGCAAGCGGCGATCTTGTTGACGCCAAAGCGTCCCCAGGTGCCATCGCACTGCGCGCAGGAAGCCTGGGCAGCGGCCAGCGCCTTGTGCGTCACGCGCACCCGCACGCGCGAAGACTGCTCGCCGCTCTGCTGCCCCGGTGGACGAAAGAAGACCTCTAGCTCAAGCTCGGCGGGCGCGGCCCACGGGATGCCCTCGCGCCACACCGTCTGCGGCGGCACGATCGGCGCCGGGCTGTACTCCAGCACCTGGCTCTTGCGCGCGCCTTCGTAGATCTCGACCCGCACCAGGCTCTGGAATTCGCTCGTGCAGTTGCGGGCTGCGACCAGGATCTCACCGCTGCAGTTGTTCCACTCGTCATCGCACTTGATGTCCGACTCGGTCGGCAACAGCGACATGCCATAGTCCGAGCCCGAGCAGGCCGGTGGCGAAGGTGGCGGGGCGGGCTTGCTCGGCGCCGCGGCCGGCTTGGTCACCGGCTTTCCGGGCGGCCGCGCGACGGGCTTGGCGATCGGCTTGGCGGTGATCGGGGCGGCTGGCTTGACCGCTGGGCTGGGCGCTCCCGGTGCGGCAGCAGGTGGTGGACTGGCGAGGGCAGCAGCCAGCGTGGCGGCGCAGACGCCCACCCCGACCCAGGCCCGCCCCCCGCGGACATAAGTCATCAACATAGGAAGGATTCTAGCGAAGCGACCGCGCCCTGGATAGCTCGCTCGTGTCGCGGCTTGAGCTTTTGCTTACCTGGGGGCGACCTTCCGCGGCGGGCTCTACGCTAGGTCGCCGGTCGCTTGGCCTGCCGCTTCGACGTCGTGCAGCGCCGCCTGCAGCGCTTCCCAGGGCAGCGTCGCGCAGCGCAGTCGCGACGGAAAGTCGCGCACCCCAGCCAGCGCCACCAGCTCACCCAGCCCCGCTTCGTCGTCGCTGGCTGTGCGCTCTGGCTGGGCGTCCGCCGCCGCCGGTCGTGGGCGTAGAAAGGCCTGCAGCGCGCGGAATAGCGCCAGCGCCGCCGGCGCGGTCTGCCCAGGCAGAAGCTGGCAGAGCAGCGAAGCCGAGGCCCGACACAGGGCACAGCTTTCGCCCTCAAAGCCGACTTGCGCGATCGTCGGCGCCTGCCCCGGCGGGGCCCCTAGCAGGCGCAGTCGCAGCGTGATCTGATCGCCGCAGAGCGCGTTGTGCAGCGTCGAGACATGCGTCGCCTCGGGCAGCGGCCCCAGGCCATGCGGCGCTTGGCTGTGCTGCAAGATGACGCGCTGATATAGATCGCGGACGGCAGGGTTTAGCATCGGCTCAGCGGGGAGTAGGTAGCGCAGACAGCGCTGAAGGGTTGGGAGGCCGCGCCGACATCAGCGTCGGAACAGCGATAAACAGTCGGACAGCGCGCTGTGCAAGGTCTGCAGCTCGGCCGCTGTGTTGTAGCAGCCGAGCGACACGCGCACCGTCGCAGAAACCCCCAGCTGAGCCAGGAGCGGCTGCGCGCAGTGATGACCGCTGCGCACGGCAATGCCGGCCAAGTCGAGCGCGGTGCCGAGGTCATGCGGGTGGACGCCCGGCACGACAAACGAGATCACCGGCACGTGCGACTCGGCAGCAGCCGGTCCGCCGAGGATCGTTACACCAGGCAGCTGTTGCAGCAGCGCCACCCCCTGTGCCCGCAGCGCGGACTCGTAGGCGAACAGGGCCGGGCGATCGAGCGCGCTCAGATAGTCGAGCGCGGCACCGAGCGCGATCACCTCGGCAATCGGCGGCGTGCCGGCTTCGAACTTGTGCGGCGGTGCCTGCAGCAGCGTCTTCTCCAGCGTCACTGATAGCACCATGTCGCCGCCGCTCTGCCACGGCGGCAGCGCGCCAAGCAGCGCGGCTCGGCCCCACAGCACACCGACCCCGGTGGGACCGTAGAGCTTATGGCCGGAAAAACAATAGAAGTCACAGTCCAGCGCCGTGACATCGACCGGCAGGTGCGGCACGGCCTGCGCGCCATCCACGATCACCACCGCCTGCGGGGCATGGCGGCGCACCAGCGCAGTTGCCTCGCCAAGCGGCAGGATGGCGCCGATGGCGTTTGAGGCCTGGCTCAGCGAGACGATGCGCGTGGCCGGCGAGAGGAGCGACGGCAGCGTCTCCAACATCCGCGCCACCGGCAGCGCGAGCGGCCACAGCCGCAGCCGGGCCTGTCGCGCCTCACACAGCCGCTGCCAGGGCACCAGGTTCGAGTGGTGCTCCAGCCCCGAGATCAGCACCTCATCGCCCGCCGCGAGTCGACTCTGCCCCAGGCTGTGGGCGAGCAGGTTGATCGACTCGGTGGTGCCGCGGGTAAAGATCACCTCGTCGGCCCGCGGCGCGTGCAGGAACCGGCGGACCTTCTCGCGCACCGCTTCATACTGCGCCGTCGCGCGCTGGCTGAGCGTGTGGACACCGCGGTGGATGTTGGCGCAGTCCTGCACATAGGCGCGCAGCAGGGCATCCAGCACCGCCTGCGGCTTCTGCGTCGTCGAGGCACTGTCGAGATAGATCAGCGGGCGCCCATGTACCGTCTGGTGCAGGCCCGGAAAGTCGGCGCGCAGCCTCTCGCCAAGCGAGGAGAGAGCAGGTGAGGGGCTGGGAGCTGGCGGCAGCATCGCGTCTAGGCCTGATTCTGTACTCCATTGTCGTGCCTACGGGCGGCTAATTTCTCGGCTCGGCCGGCTGAGCGTGGATCTGGCACGCAGCATCGACGTATCATCGGCCATCCATGCCCTCTGATGCCCAAGATCTGTTGCTGCAAGCGGCCGCGTGGCAGGCCACTTCGGCGCGCGTTGCCGTGGCCACGGTGGTCAAGACCTGGGGCTCCTCGCCGCGTCCGCCCGGCAGCATGCTCGTCATTCACGAGTCGGGGGAGTTTGTCGGCTCGGTGTCGGGCGGCTGCATCGAGGGCGCCGTGATCGGGGCCGCCAAGGAGGCGATGGCCGATGGCCAGCCGCGGCGGCTTGAATTCGGCGTAACGAACGACATGGCCTGGGAGGTCGGGTTGGCCTGCGGTGGCCGGGTCGAGGTCTTCGTCGCGCCGCTGGCCAATACCGGTGCCGATGCCGAGTGCCAGACCGCCCTCCTGACCGCGCTGCGCGAGCGCTGGCCAGTTGTGCTGGTCACCGCGATGCCCAGTGGTCAGCGCCAGCTGATCGCCGATCCCGGCAGCGCAGTTGGCGAGGTCGCAGACGGTGGCTCACCGCTTATGAGCGCGGCGCGCGAGGCGCTGGCTACCGATCGCTGCGTCGAGATCGAAGCGCCAAGCGGGCTGGCTGAAGGGGCGGAGCGACTGTTTGTGCAGCCGTTCAGCCCGCCGATCCGGCTCTTGATCGTCGGGGCGGTACACATCGCGCAGCCGCTGTCGCAGCTTGCCGCGCTGTGTGGGCTGGAGGTCGTGGTCATCGATCCGCGCACCGCCTTCGCCAGCCCGGGGCGCTTCCCTGGCGTCGAGCGGGTGACGCAGTGGCCCGGTGCGGCGCTGGCTCAGCAGCAGCTGGATCGACGCTGTGCCGTGGTGACGCTGACGCACGATCCCAAGCTCGACGATCCGGCGCTGGAAGCGGCGCTGCGCAGCCCGGCCTTTTACATTGGCTCGCTGGGCAGCGGCAAGACCCATAGCGCGCGCCTGGAGCGTCTGCGCGAGCGCGGCTTCTCTGACGCTGATCTGGCGCGCATTCACGGACCGGTGGGCCTGAAGCTCGGCGCGCGATCCCCGGCCGAGATCGCGGTCTCGATCCTGGCCGAGCTGATTGCCGTGCTGCGGGGTGGCAGGCCGTGAACTTTGCCCGCCTGGCCCTCGCCGATGCGGTCGGTGCGGTGTGTGCGCATACCCTCCGTCTGGGCGCCGGCCTGGTGCTGAAGAAGGGGCGCCGGCTGTCGGCCGCAGACACTGAGGCGCTCGCCGCCGCCGGCTACCAGAGCGTGGTCGCCGCCCGGCTGGCCTCGGACGATCTCGGCGAGGACGAGGCAGCAGCCCGCATCGCGGCGGTGGTGGCTGGCTCTGGCCTGCGCCTTGATGCCGCGAGCACCGGCCGCTGCAACCTGCACGCCGAAGCCCCCGGCCTGCTCAAGCTCGATGTCGAGCGCATCTGGGCCCTCAACCAGATCGATGAAGCAGTGACGCTGGCCACGCTGCCTGAGCTATCGCCGCTGCCCGCAGCCGGCCTAGCCGCCACCATCAAGATCATCCCCTTTGCCGTCCCGGCCGACGTCGTGGAGCGCTGCTGTGCCGTCGCTGCCGGGGGCCTGGCTCAGCTCCTGCCGTTTCAGCCGGAGCGGGTGCAGGTGGGCCTGCTCCTGACGCGCTTGCCGAGCGTGCCCGAGAGCCTGCTCGATCGCGCTGCCGGCTCGCAGCGGGTGCGGGCGCAGCGGCTCGGGGGCCAGATCCTTGTCGAAGAGCGCTGTCCGCACGAAGAGTCAGAGGTGGCGGCCGCGCTGCGGCGCTTGCTGGATCGGGGCTGTTCCCAGCTGTGGGTACTGGGCGCCTCGGCCATCGTCGATCGCAGCGATGTCATCCCGGCGGCGATTCAGAGCATCGGCGGGCACCTCGAACACTTCGGCATGCCAGTTGATCCCGGCAACCTGCTGCTGTTGGCTCGACATGGAAAGACACCGGTGATTGGCGTGCCCGGCTGCGCCCGCTCGCTGCGGCGCAGCGGCTTTGACTGGGTGATTGAGCGTCTGGCCGTCGGCCTTCCGGTCACAGCAGCGACGGTGCAGGCGATGGGGGTGGGCGGTCTGCTAAGCGAGGGACCGCTGCGGCCACAGCCGCGCACTACCGCGCTCGCCGAGCCCAAGGTCGCAGCCATTGTGCTGGCCGCCGGGCTGTCGCGGCGCATGGGCGATGCCAACAAGCTCTTGCAGCCAGTGGCGGGGACGCCGGTGCTGCTGCGCGTTCTTTCGGCGCTGCGCGACACCGCGCTCTCATCGGTCGTCGTGGTGACCGGACATCAGGCGGCAGAGATTGAGACCCTGCTCACCCCTTATCGCGAGCAAGGCTGGCTGCGCTGCGTGCACAACCCCGACTATGCCGCGGGCCTTAGCACCTCGCTGCGGGTGGGCATCGCCGCGCTGTCCGCGGGAGGCGGCGCAGCGACGGGCAGTCTGTCCTGCGATGGCGCCCTGATCTGCCTGGGCGATATGCCGCGCGTGACCTCTGCCCACATCGAAGCTCTGCTCGCGGCGTTTGATCCCAGCGATGGTCGCGAGGTGATTGTGCCGACCTATCACGGCCAGCGCGGCAATCCCGTGCTGTGGTCGTCGCGCTACTTTCCCGAGCTGCAGCAGCTAGCGGGCGATAGCGGGGCGCGCTCCCTGCTTGAGCAGCACGCCGATGTGCTCTGCTATGTACCGATGCCCGATGATGGCGTCACAATCGAT
>CAZVMD010000423.1:0-5542 GCA_964628555.1 uncultured Myxococcales bacterium
AAGTCGCAGCGCCCGGTGCCGTAGTCTTCGATGAACAGCGCATCGCCGACGAACAGGCAGTCAGAAAACAGGTACGACGAGCAGCCGGGGGTATGGCCGGGGGTCGACAGCACCGAGAAGCGCAGGCCGGAGAGATCGACCACCTCGCCGTCGTGCAGCAGGCGATCGAACTGGCTGCCATCGGTGGCAAAGTCCGGCCCTAGCCGATAGATCGGCGCAAACAGGCGCTGCACGCTGCAGATGCCAGCGCCGATGGCCACCGGCGCCGCAAAGCGCGACTTTAGGTACTGCGCGCCGCTGAGGTGATCGGCATGGGCATGCGTCTCCAGGATCAGGCGCAGCGTCAGCCGCTGCTCGCGCAGGAAGGCCGCGATGCGCTCGATCGAGGGAGTGCTGGTCTCGGCCACGATGGGCTCGAAGTCGAGCAGGGGATCGATGACCACCGCCGCCCGGCTGGACTCGTCCCAGACGACGTAGCTTAAGGTCGAGGTGGCAGAGTCGAAGAAGTGTTGGATCGGCATCGGCGCAGCCCCCACATTACAGGCCCAGGCGCCGCCGTAGGTCAGGGTTTTTCGGCCCGACGCGCCAGATCCAGGCGTCCAGCAGATAGTGGGTGGACTGCGGCAGCGCGAACAGCGGCACCAGAAAGACCAACAGCCCGGTCGTCAGATCAAGCTGCGGCAGCGGGAAGAGCATGGCGTGGTCGTGCCAGACCAGACAGTCCCACAGCCCCTCCTCGGCGAAGGCCAGGCCCAGGAGTGGCAGCAGGAAGAGCAGCACGGCGCTGACGGTCGGGCGCGGCGGGCGCGGCGGGCGCGGCGCGGCGGAAGTGGCTGGCTGACCTCGCTCGGCTTGCTCGCCCTGGCGGTAGCGGAACAGCAGCACGAAGTAGGGGATGCCATGCGGCAGGACGTTGCACAGGCTAAAGGCGACATCGGAGTTGTAGGCGATGATGCCGACGTACCAGGACAGCCAGGTGCTGCCCATGACCAGCAGCTTGGCCACCGGCAGCGTCGCTTCCGTCAGGCTGCGCTGAAGCTGTCGCAGCAGCCACAGCCCGCCGACCAGCAGCCAGGCCGCCTGGACCAGCGACAGCAGCCAGGCGGGAGCCGGCAGGAAGAAGTCCTGCGGCACGAACCAGTGAAAGCGCCGCGGCAGCTGGGTATGCCAGTGCACGACCGGGTAGAGGGTGCCCAGATAAACCGCCGCTCCGTCGAGCCAGCGATCGAGGTGGGCGTAGCGCGGTGCGGGGCTGCGGCGGCCGCACAGAGCGATCCAGCCGTACTGCTGGCGGATGAAGTGATAAAGCGCCAGGTAGGCGAGGACGCGCCAGAAGGTCAGCGCCGAGATCGCGTACAGCCCGACGCCCAGGCCATAGGCCAGGAGCGGCAGGCCGAGATACAGGATCGGGCGCCGCCGGACCTCGCCCGGCACGGTGTAGACGCGATAGATCGTCGCCCAGACGTGCGCCACGTCGACAAAGACGATGGCCAGGAGCCAGCCCAGCGGGCCGAGCGGCGCCGAAAGCCCACCGCGCGCGTCGAGCCACAGCACCAGGCTGACCGCGACCAGCGTCGGCACGAGGAAGGCCAGCAGGTCTTCACGAGCCGAAAACAGCCAGGCTGGGCGCAGGGAGCGGGGACGCATCGCCTCCCATAATACGGCGAGACGAGGCGGCGGCGGGGCCACAGCCAGCCGGGGCGGCGCAAAAAGCGCGCGCAATAAATTGTTTACCTAGCGACTCAACGGGTACACTGCGGGCCTCGGTGCGAAGGGGCCCGGCATGGAAGGTTCGGTCATTGGTAACTATCGCGTTGTGCGTAAGCTCACCGAGGGTGGGATGGGCACGGTCTATGAAGCCGTGCACGACCGCCTGGGCAAGCGGGCCGCGCTCAAGACGCTGCATCCCGAGTTCGCCCGTCGTCCCGAGTTCGTACAGCGCCTGATCGATGAGGCGCGCGCCGTCAGCTTGGTCGACCACCCCGGCTTAGTCGAGGTCTTCGACTGTGGGCTCGACGAGAACAGCACCGCCTACATCCTGATGGAGTACCTCAACGGCGAGACGCTGGGGCAGCGGCTGAAGGCGCTGCATGGGCGTGGCCGGATGGATCTGTCCGTGACGCTGCGCATCGGCCGGCAGATCGCCTCGGCGCTGGCGGCGACGCACGAAAAGGGCATCATCCACCGCGATCTGAAGCCCGACAACGTCATGCTGGTCGCCGATCCCGAGGCCCCGGGGGGCGAGCGGGCCAAGCTGCTCGACTTCGGCATCGCCAAGCTGCGGGCCGAGCTCAACGAGAGCGAAGACACTCGCCACGTGACGATGGCCGGCACGCTGATGGGCACGCCGACCTATATGTCTCCTGAGCAGTGCCGCGGCTCCGGCCAGGTCGACGATCGCACCGATGTGTACTCGCTGGGCGTCCTGCTGTACCTGCTGATCGGCGGGCGGCCCCCGTTCGTCGCCGATGGGCCGGGCGAGGTCATGCTGATGCACATGACGCAGCAGCCCCCGCCGCTGTCGAGCTACGCCCCTGAGACGCCGCTGGAGCTGGTCACGCTGGTGCACCAGATGCTGCAGAAAGAGCGGAGCGATCGTCCGTCGATGGCCGAGGTGTCGGGGCGGCTGTTGCAGCTCTGCGAGGCCCTCGACTGGGGCGGCACGACCGGGGCCTACGCCAAGCTGAGCGGTGGCCCAGCCTCCCTGCCGGCCAGCAGTCGCCCCCCCGCCTCGGGCTGGGCCAGCTCGGCCGCGCATCCTGCCGTGGCCGCCGGGGGCTGGGCTGGTCCCTCGCAGGTGGTGCCCTATGCCCATCCGCCCGGCAGCGGTCACGTCGGCAGCCCGCCCGCCAGCTTTGGCCCCAAGGGCAGCAGCGAGACCAGCTTTTCGCGCGGGTCGCTGCATCCGCTCGGCCTGTCGACGGGCTCGCACTCGATCCATCCGCCGGTCGGCCGCCGGCGCTGGTTCGTCGGGGTCGCGATCATCACCGGCTTTGTCGTGGCGGCGCCGCTGTGGTGGCTGATCGATCAGCGCGAGCAGCAAAAAGAGAGCGAGCAGCAGGAGCTTCGGCGGCACGGGACGAGCGCGCCCCGCGAGCGCGAGCCGGCGCCCAGCCGCCCCGTGGCGACGCCGACGCCGAGCCCAGAGCCCGCCCCTGCGAAGGTGGCCAGCCCCAGCCCGCCGAGCAGGCCAGAGCCGCTGGCCGGTACTGCCAAGCCCGCCGCAAGCCCACCGCCTGAGCCCGCCAGCCCCGACAAGAGCGCTGCCGAGCCGTCGGAGTCGGGAGCCAGCAAGAGCAGTCGCCGCAGTGAGCGGCACAGCCACAGCGAGGCGGAGGAGGCGAGTGCCGCCAAGCCCACCCGCTCGACCCGGCGGGCCGGTGGTTCCGAGAAGCGGGCAGACGGTGACGAGCTCCTGGATCTGCTCGATCGCCGTGCTCAGCCCAGCAGCCCCAAAGCGACCGAGCAAGCGAAGCCGCGCGCGGCTTCTCCGACGCGCGCCACCGCGAAGGAGAAAGCGCATGTCGACCCCTCGTTGTTCTAGCCGCCTGGCCCTGCCGCGCCTCGCTCCTCTGGCGCTGTGCCTGGGCGTCCTTGTCTTTAGCGGGCGCTTGGCGGCTGCCGCTGAGAGCAGTCTCAGCGACGAGCCTGCGGAGTCCAAGGAAGCCTACGAGCACTACCTAAGGGCTTATAAGCTAGCCTCCAATTCGGCCTACGAAGAAGCCCTCAGAGAGCTGCAGCAGGCGCTGGAAAAGGGCGGGCCGAAGGAAGTCCCCCGACGCTATCCCGATTATCTGTTCGCCACCGCCAAGATCTATCAGCGGCTCAACCGCCACATCGAGGCCGTCGCCTACTACGAGCGCTACCTCAAGCTCGCCGGCCCGGAAGACGGCAACCGCAGCAAGGCCGAGAGCGAGCTGGAAGGAGAGCGGGCCAAGCTGCTGCCGCTCCTGGGGGAGCCGACGCTTTCGACCAGCCTGGCGCCAGCCGCCCTGCCGAGCGTGGACAGCAGCGGGGCCAGCGCAGCGACGAGTCGCCCGGTCGATCGGGGACCGTTTTACAAGCAGTGGTGGTTCTTTGCCGCCGTCGGTGGCGGGGTGGCGACGCTGATCACGGTGTCGGTGCTGGCCGCCCAGCCGTGGCTACCGAAGTACGAAAACCCCGTCGTCGTCGAGTTCTAGGAGCCGGCATGCGCACCTCGTCTTTCGCTCTGTCGTCTCCCCCCGCCTGGTCGTTGGCCCGTTCGCTGCCCTGGGCGTTTCCGCTGCTGGGGCTTTTGGCCTGCGGCGATAACCGCGGCGCCGTCCGCCTGCAGCTACAGGTGCAGGACGGGCTGCGGGCCCGCGTCAAGTCGCTGCGCATCGTGACGCTGACTCGCAGCCGCGACAACGAGCTCTGGCGAGGCTCGGCCAAGTCGCCGAGCGCGCTGCACATGACACCAGCCGGCGTCCCGCGCGAGCTGACCCTGGTGGTTCCGGCCGATACCCGCGGTCAGCTGGCCGTCGGTGTCACCGGCCTCGACGAGAACGGGGCGGAGCTCCTGCGCGGGCGCGGCCAGGCGGTGATCGAGAACGCCGCCGATACCGCCCGCCTGACCCCGGTCGCGGTGCCGCTGACCCAGCCGCACTGCGTGCCGGAGGGCTGGTGCTGGCTGCACCCGCAGCCTCAGGGGCAGCACATAAATGGCTTGTTCGGCACCGCTCCCGACAACATCTGGGCGGTGGGCAGCGGCGGCGCCATCCTGCACTACGACGGCATCGGCTGGAACGGCGTGCCCAGCCCGACCTCGGCCGCGCTGTTCGGCATTCACGGCAGCGGTCCGACGGACATCTGGGCGGTCGGAGCCGCCGGCGGCACCACCCTGCACTACGACGGCAACGCCTGGAGCGTAGTGCAAAACCCCAGCATGCAGCCGCTGCGCGCGGTGTGGTCGGTGGCACCGACCAGCGCCTGGGCGGCGGGCGCGGCGGGTACCGTGCTGCGCTATGAGGGCTCGGCCTGGCGCGACCTCAGCGCTCCCGGAGGGCGGGCCTTCTATGGCGTCTGGGCGGCGAGCGCCGACGATGTCTTCGTCGCTGGCGATGGTGGAGCGGCTCGCTGGCGGGCCGGCAGCTGGGATCCGACGATCGTCACTCCCCCGATCAGTCCAGCGCCGATGAGCCCACCGGCCGACCTGCGCGGCGTCTGGGGCAGCAGCGCCAACGACGTGTACTTCGTTGGCCCCAGCGGTGCGCTCTTGCACTGGAACGGCGGCGGCTTTGACAGCATCAACGTCATCTCGGGCGCGACGCTGTCGGCGATCGGCGGCAAGGGGGCAGACGATCTCTGGGCCGTCGGGTCGAGCGGCACGGTCCTGCATCGCTCCGGCGTAGCGGCCGGCGCCGGGGCCAGCATGGGCTGGCGCACCAGCGAGAGCTACACCGGAAGTGGCCTGTCTGCCGTCTGGGCCGCCAGCCGTGAGCTGGCCTGGGTCAGCGGCAACGATGGCGCCCTGCAGCGCTGGGATGGCCAGCGCTTCTGGAATGTGCCGCAGCGCGAGACC
>CAZVMD010000424.1:0-5540 GCA_964628555.1 uncultured Myxococcales bacterium
TGCGAGCGGGTCAGCAGGTGCACGAACAGCTCGGTGTCCATGGTCGTCGACAGCAGCGCGCCCTCGCGACACAGCCTGGCCGAGAGCTCGGCGGCGTTCTTGAAGTTGCCGTTGTGCGCAATGCCCAGCCGACCAAACGGCGTCGCAGCGATAAACGGCTGGATGTTCTCGGCGTGATCGACGGGGACCGTGGAATAGCGGACGTGTCCGATGGCCAGCCGCCCGGGCAGCTCAGCGACGCGCGACAGGGGCAGCGCACTGGCGACCAGGCCGCGCCGCCGCAGGCTGTGCAGCACGCCGTGATCGTCGAGCGCCGCCAAGCCAGCTGCTTCCTGGCCGCGATGCTGCAGCGACAGCAGGCCGCAGTGGGCCAAGCGAGCGGCGCTGCCCTGGGCGCGATAGATGGCGATCACGCCGCACTCTTCGTGCAGCTTGTCGGCGGCGAGCGCCGCGTCGCGCGGGCGGCGATCAGGCAGCATGACCCGCCTCGCCATCAGCCTCTGCCGACTCAGCGCCGAGGCTCAGCCAGGCACGCAGCGCGGCGATCGGCAGATCGAGCTGATCACGCAGCCTCAGGCTCGCACCACCGACGGACCCAAGATGCTGCGCAGGAATCTGCGTAGGGGCAGCCAGGACCATCAGGGTTCTTACTTGATCAGGCGAGCCGGCAACGAGGACCTGGGCTGGGTACTCGCCAAAGAGCTGCCAGTGTGGCCGCGGGCTCGACGGCAGCGCGAGGTCGGCGCCCACCTGCTGGCGAGCACAGACCTTGGCCAGCGTGGTCAGCAGGCCGCCCATCGTCACCGGCCACAGCCCCGCCAAAAGCTCGCGGGCAACAAGCTCGCGCAGCCAGGCTGCGAGGCGCTGCTCGGCGGGCAGATCGCGGGCCGGCAGGCCCAGGTCGCGCCCCCAGCGCAGCCGCGCATACAGCGAGGCCACGGGCTGATCGGCGAGCCAGCCGAGCAGCAGCAGCTGCTGCCCCGGCTGCAGGCGCTGGCCTGGCAGCTTGGCGAGATCTTCGACGATGCCCAGGGCGCCGATCATCGGCGTCGGCGGGATCGGCCCCTCGGGCGACTGGTTGTACAGAGAGACGTTGCCGCCCGAGACCGGTACACCGAGAACGCGCAGACCATCGCCCAGGCCCGCGATGACGCGCGCTAATCGCCCGTATTCCTGCGGGTCGCGCGGCGAGGCAAAGTTTAGCCCGTCGGTCACAGCTAGGAGCGAGGCCCCGACGCAGGCCAGGCGGCGCACCGCTTCGGCCAGGCTGGCTTGCGTTCCCAGATACGGGTCCGCGGCACACAGATCGCCGCGCCCCGTCAGAGTCAGAGCAAAGCCGCGCTGGCTGCCGGGCAGGCGCAGCACGGCGCAAGCGGCCTCGCCCGGCCCGCGCACCGTGCGGTTGCCCACCGTCTGATCGAAGTGCTGATAGATCGCGCTAGGGTCAGGAAGCTGCGCCAAGATCGCCTGCAGCGTCGCCGAAAGCGGCTCGCCGGCGGTCATGGCTTCACTCGGCCACTGTGGCGCGACGGCAGCAGGCTGCGCCATCGCGAAGCGGCTGGGCTCGGCCGCCAAGGCCACCAGCCCGGCCGGCAGATCGACGACGAGCTGGCCGCGATGCCGCACGCAGACGCGACCGCTGTCGCTGACTCGGGCGACCACCGCGGCGGCGAGCCCGGCTTGGCGAAAGTGGGCCAGCGCCGCTTCGCTGTGCTGCGGCTCGACGAGCAGGGCAAAGCGCTCTTGTGACTCAGAGAGGAAGATCTCCAGCCCGCTCATGTCGGGCTGACGCAGCGGCACAGCGTCGAGGTCAACCGCCATGCCGACGCCGCCCTGCGCCGCCATCTCGAACACCGCACAGGCCAGGCCACAGGCGCCCAGATCCTGCACCGCCAGCGGCCCCAGCGACGGCGGCAACGACAGCACGGCGTCCATCAGCAGCTTGCCAAAGAACGGGTTGCCGACCTGAATATGCGATCGGCGGGCGCGGTTTTCGGCTGCACTGCCGAGCGCTTCGCTGGCAAAGACCGCGCCCAGGATGCCGTCTCTGCCGGTGCTGGCACCAACGAGCAAGAGCAGATTGCCTGCCCCGCGGGCGGCCGCACTGCGCAGCTGCCCCGGCCGGATCAAGCCGGCGCACAGCGCGTTGACCAGCGGCTTGCCGCGGTAGCCAGGGTGATACAGCGTACGCCCGCCAACATTGGGCACCCCGACGGAGTTGCCATAGTCAGCGATGCCCGCCACGATGCCCCGGCGCAGCCGCGCCGTCTCGGGTAGCTGCGGCTCGGCAAAGCACAGGAAGTCCAGCAGCGCGACCGGCCGCGCGCCCTGGGCGATGACGTCGCGCAGGATGCCGCCGACTCCGGTCGCCGCACCTTGATAGGGCTCGACGGCGCTGGGGTGATTGTGGCTCTCGATCTTGAAGGCCACGGCCCAGCCCTCGCCGACGTCGACGACGCCAGCGTGGTGGCCCGGACCAGCCAGCAGGCACGCTGACTCGCGCGGCAGGCTGGCCAGCAGGGTCCGCGTCGATTTATAGGAGCAGTGCTCGCTCCACAGACCGGCAAACACCGCGAGCTCAGCAGAGCTGGGGAGGCGGCCGAGGCCTGCGGTGATGGCGGCAAGCTCGTGCGGCAAGAGCCCCATGTCCGCGGCCAGGGCTGAGGTTGGCTCGGCGTGGCTTGGCTCGACGGCGGCCGGCGGCCTGGCTGGCTGCGCGCTCATGCCGCCCACCGTCCGTCGAGATAGCGCCGAGCGCCACGAAATAACGCAGCGCCATCGTCGGAGCCAAGCAGCGGATCGCAGGCCCGCTCGGGATGCGGCATCACGCCGAGGATGCGCCCGCTGACATCGAGCATCGCCGCCGCCGCCGCCTGCGAGCCGTTGGGATTCCGGCCGTAGACCAGGGGCGCCTGCGCCCGCACCCAGGCTGGCCCGCTGGGGTGCAGGTAGCAGCCCTCGGCGTGAGCGATCGGCAGGCGCAGCTGTGCTCCCGTCGCAAGCTCGGCAAACCACGGGCTGCGCTGAGCCGCCGCGGTTACCACCAGATCGACCCAGCGATGCAGAAATCCCGCCGGCTGGTTATGTGACAGCGCCCCGGGTAGCAGCCCCGCTGCGACGAGGATCTGGAAGCCGTTGCAGACCCCCAACACCAGCCCCCCCGCCGCGACGAAGCCTGGCAGCGCCTGCACCGCTGGGGCGCGACTGGCCAGCAGGCCGGCCCGCCAGGCATCGCCGTACGAGAAGCCGCCTGGCAGCGCGATCAGCTCCGCATCGGTCGGCAGCGACTGACTGGCGGGGCTAAGCACGGGGACGAAGCCGCTGCCCGCCAGCGCTTCGATCAGATCGTGCTCACCATTGCTGCCGGGAAAAACCAGCACCGTGGCGCGTGGGGGCCCAGGCCGCTTCACCGCGCTGCCTCCGCGGATGGCAGGACCCGCGTAGCCAGCTGCGGCGGAGCGTCGGTGGGCAGCCGGCGGAGCTCATAGGTCTCAAGGTGCGGGCTGACCAGGAGCTCGCGGCACAGGGCATGGGCCTGCTGTGTGGCGCGCTCGGCATCGGCATCGGCCACCTGCAGCATCAGGTAGCGCCCGACGCCGTGTACCGCACAGTCGCCATAGCCGCTGTCGCGCAGGGCCGTCGAGATCGCGACGGCTGGCGGATCTGCCATCCCCGGCTGGGGTCGCACGATGACTTCAAAGCGCGTCATGTCGCCTCCTCTGCAGCAGCATCAGGCCGCAGATTTGGGCGCAGATTTGCCCACATCGCAAGTGTGACCGTAGGACATCGTCCAGCCGAGCCGGGGAAAGGCGCGCTGCCGATCCCGCCATGACAGGCCCACCGGGCAGGAGGCGCCAGCTACTATGGATCGGTGACCCGCGAACCTCCTCCGCCTGCCCCACCTGCCCTGCCCCGTCGTCTGTGCATCATCCCGCGCTGGGGCGGCGGGCCCGAGCACGACTTCTATCCCTGGCTGCGCACGCAGCTATTGGCCCTGCAGCCGCCGCTCTTCGACGAGGTGCTGGCGCCGAGCATGCCCGATCCAGCCACCCCGACGATCGCTGCCTGGGTTGAACGGATTGCCCAGATCCTCGGGCCGCTCGACGAGCGCGGACGTCGCCAGCTGGCGCGCACCGTGCTGCTTGGACACAGCGTCGGCTGCCAGGCGCTGCTGCGCTATGTGGCCAGCCTGGAGGGCGAGATCGAGGTTGCGGGTCTGCTGTGTGTGGCCGGCTGGCTGACCGTGGATCGGCCCTGGCCAAGCATCCTGCCCTGGCAGGAGACGCCGCTCCACGATGAGCGCATTGCGCGGCGCCTACGGCGCTGTGTCGTCTTGCTGTCGGATAACGATCCCTTCACAGCCGACCACCAAGCCACAGCCGCAGCCTTTGCTCGCCGCTTCGGAGCCGAGGCGGTCGTGGTCCCGGGGCGACAGCACTTCAACGCAGCCGCCGAGCCGGCCGTGCTCCAGCTGCTTAGCGATCGCTTTGGCCTGGAGCCAGCTGCGAGCTAACGCGCCGCTGCGACCACGTCATCACTAGAGCCGCCGGGCACAGCCGGTGATGCCACCGCGCTGCTCGGCTTCGTCGAGGTCCGGGCCAGGCTGCCAGGTCCAGGGCAGCGCTGCGACCTTGGGCAGATAGCGCTTTACGATGCGCGCCGTAAACCCCGCCAGATAGCGCGTACCGAAGCCAAACACCGCCCCGAACCAGCCATCCATGCGATCGTGACGCGCGCAGAAGCGCTCTACGACGAAGCCGGCGGCCTGCAGCTTGTCACGCAGCTCAGCGGCGCGGTAGCGACGGACGTGGCCGACGACCTTGTCATAGTAGGTCCAGTAGCGAGGATTCATCGGACACGAAAAGAACAGCCGACCGCCAGGTGCGAGCACGCGCTGCACCTCAGCCAGCAGGGCGGTGTCCTCTTCCACGTGTTCGAGCACCTCAAACAGACACACCAGGTCAAAGCTAGCGTCGGGATAGGGCAGCGGCGTCGTCGCCCGCACGCAGTGGCCACCGCGCCCCTTGAGCTCCGACAGGGCCGCGCGCGACAGGTCGGCAAAGTGCGTGCTCTCGATCGGCACATGCGGGAACTTGCCAGGTCCGATCTCCAGCGTGCGCCCCGGGCGATAGTGCGGCGCGATCTCGCTCCAGCTCGACCAGCCGTCGTGCGGAAACAGGTCGTAGTGCTGCCACAGATCGTCGTAGATAGCCTGGTTGTTGGCACCGGCGCTGTCCATGGCCGGCACCATACGGCAAAGCTCCGTCGCGCGGCAATCCCCGAGCCGACGATCAGCGCGTCGATCGCGCTGCAGCGACCTCAAGCAATAACCAGCGCGGCCCCCGATCGGGGAGCCAGCGACGACTCAAAAATGGGAGAGGGAAAAGAAGCGAGGCGGGAGTCTGACGGCAGGTGCCGTCGTGATGGGGAGGCGACCTGAAGAGGTCGCCTGCGGCGCGAGCTACGGATTGCCGGTGTCGTAGGCCTGGAACTTCTGGCGCTCGATGCGGCGGCCGGTCAGCTTGTGCTCCAGGCTGCAG
>CAZVMD010000425.1:0-5533 GCA_964628555.1 uncultured Myxococcales bacterium
GTTCCTGAACATCGCCGACGACACGCGCGCACGCCGGCTGTTCCGCGAGGCCAGAGCCCAGGCGCGCATCAAGCATCCCCACGTCTGCCAGGTCTATGACGTCGGTCAGCAGGACGGCCAGCTTTACATCGCGATGGAATACCATCCCGGCGATTCGCTGCGGACGCTGCGCGCCGCGCTGCGACTGGAAGAAAAAGTCCTTTTGATCAAGCAGGTGGCAGATGCTCTGCAAGCTGCGCATGGCCTAGGCATCATCCACCGCGATGTGAAGTCATCGAACATCCTGGCGCAACGCAGCGATGGGGACGGCTGGCACGCGGTGTTGCTGGACTTTGGCCTGGCCCACGATCTGGAAGCAGCCGAGCAGCTGACAGGAAGTGGCGTGTTGATGGGAACGCCTGCCTATATGTCGCCCGAGCAGCTTCGCGGCGATCGGCAGCACATCGATCGCCGCAGCGATGTCTACGCCGTGGGCGTAGTCCTGTATGAGCTGCTCACGGGGGCACCGCCGTTTGTCGGCGATGCGCAGCTGATCGCCTGGGCAACCCTGCATGAAGAGGTCGTTCCGCTGCGACGGACCAACGCCAGCATCCCGCAGGATCTAGAGACCATCGTGATGACCTGCCTGCAGAAAGAGGCGCGTCATCGCTACCCATCGGCGCAGGCTCTGTCCGACGATCTCGGGCGCTTTCTGGCCGGCGAGCCGATCCTTGCGCGGCGCGAGTCCGTGCTGCTGCGGGCCCGCCGTTTTGTGCGACGTCACTGGGCGCCGCTGGGCATCGCCGCGCTGCTGCTCGTCAGTGGCGCGGGTCTGCTGGGTGTGTCGATCCGCGAGCAGCGCCAGGCCAATCAGCGCGCCCGCCTGGCGCAGTGGCTGGGGCGCGAGGTTGAGCTGAATGACATGTTCCTGCGCATGGCCTACGCGCTGCCGCTGCACGACGTGCGACAGGAAGAGTCGCTCGTGCGCACGCGCGTCGCCTCGATTGAGCGACAGCTTCCCAGCATGCCGCGCAGCGAGGTGGCCTTGGCGCACTACGCCATCGGCCGCTCGCGGCTGATGCTGCGCGACTACGACGCAGCGATTACTCACCTACAGGCGGCGCGCTACGCAGGGGACAGCAGTCCAGAGCTGGCGCAGATACTCGGCCGGGCTCTGGTTGAGCGCTACCAGCACGCACAGGCCGAGTTCAGTGGCTGGCTCAGCGATGACTGGATCGAAGAGCGCTTGACGCGGCTGCGCGAGCAGTACCTAGTCCCGGCGCGACAGCTCCTCGAAAGGGGTCAGGCGGCACAGGCCAGCGAGTCGCTGCTGAACCGCGCCTTACTCGCGCTGCTTCGCGACGAACACCAGGACGCCCTGCAGCTGGCATCCCAGGTCATCGCCAGCGAGCCGTGGCGGTCCGAGGCGAAGAAGCTGATCGGCGATGTCCATGCTGCGGCGGCGGCACAGTATCGACGCAGTGGCCAGTACCAGCAGGCTCTGGCGGCCTTGACCAAGGCTCAAGATCACTACCAGGCGGCACTGCGCATGGCGCGCAGTGATCCTGCCTATTTTCATGGGGCCACTAAGTTATATTTAAATCAACTTAGCTTGGAGCTTTATCTCGGACGATCACCAATTGAGACATATGCGCATTTATCGGAATTGAGCCAAGAATTGCAACAATTGCAACCCGAATCCATCGATGCCAGGGGCGTCCGGCTGACCGCTGCCTTGATTATGATTCGATATCATTCTGACCGGCGCGAGCCCTTTGAACATATTGAAGCTCAGGCGATGGCCGATCTGGCCTATGTTCGTCGCTATCCCTTGTCAGCGGTGATGACGCAGCTGCAGGCGGTGCTGTACGCCAGCTTGGCTGAGGCGCGCCTGAATCGCGGCCTGCCCCTGGGTGATCTACCGACGCTGGCCGATGCGGCGGCCACACAAGCGGCGGCCTCGCCGGAGCACCCGTCTCTGGGGCATCAGATCCTGGGCGATCTGCAAGCGCTAAGTGGGTATAAGGGAGATATCGACGGCGATCCGATTTATGAAAAATTGAGCGGATCTATTAAATCATATCGCACGGCGTGGACGCTTTCGCCAAAACGTGAAGCTTCTTATGCAAGTGCTCTATTCGTGGCGCGACGAGCGGTTCTGGGCTTGGCAGCGCGCAATGAGCTAACCGACAAATGGCTATTCGATGCAGAGGCCGATGCAGATCAGGGTCTGCGGCATGTGCAATCGACATTTGGCGTGCATCATCACCTCGGGGGTCTATATGTCGATATAGCCGAGGTCTGGCTGCACGCTGGCCGTACGCGTGATGCAGAGGCGCTTCTGGCCAAGGCGCAGCCCCATATCGAACAGGCGCTTACCCTGCTGCCAGCGCATGCGCCCAGTCATGCCGACCTGGCCAGCCTGTACCGCTTGCGGGCCCAGCGTGCCCTAGACGCCGGCCAGCCGCTGGCGAGCGTCCAGGATCTGCTGCGCGCCGCTCACGCCGCCATGGAGCGCAGCCTGGCGCTGAACTCCCGCGATGGTTTTGCGCAGCTTGCCCACGCCAAGCTCTTGCTGCTGTCGGCCGAGTGCGAGCGACGCCTGGGGCACAGTCCCGAGGCCCACCTGGCACAGCTTGAGCAGGCCCTGGCCGTGGTGCCCCAGGTGGGCTGGCTGGCCGCGGCGTGCCCGTTTTTGCGAAGCGAAGCCGCGCGGATGCGGGCAGAGCGAAAGAGCGGCGTCATGCGTGCGCAACTGCTTGATCAGGCCCGCTCGTTGCTGCTGCAGGCGCTGCGTCATCGTCCGCAGTGGCCGCTTGCGCAGCATCGGCTGGCTAGCCTGAGTCCAGCGCCATCAAGCCCGATGGTCCGCGCCCCCGGAGCTGAGGGCACTACGCCGGGCGGCTAGTACTGCGGCGATCGCTGCTCGGCTTCTGTGCCACGCTGGGATTGTCGGCTGTGTCCGAGCCCCGCAGGCCCAGGCCGTACTGCTTCTTTTTGGCGAAGAACGTGCGTCGCGGCATGCCCAATAGCTCGGCAGCGCGGGTCTGACTGCCCTCGGCTGCGATCAGCGCCTCCTGCATCCGCGTCCGCTCGATCTCGCGCAGCTCGGCTTCCAACGGCCGGAACGACAGCGCGGCTCCGCTGGGCGGGCTCAGCGCATCTGCGGCCCCGATTGGGCTCGACGGCGCAGCGGCCTGGGGCCCACCCAGCTTGGCGGGCAGGTGCCAGGTCTCGATCAGCGGTTCCTGCACCGTGGCGGCCAGGAACTCCATGGCGTTTCTTAGCTCGCGAATATTGCCGGGCCAGTCGTACGCAACGATGCGCCACATGGCAGCGTTCGAGATGGCAAGCGGTGTTGCCCCCAGGCGCTCACGCGCTTCGCGCAGGAAGCAGCGAGCCAGCAGGGGCAGCTCAACTGGGCGGTGACGCAGCGCTGGCAGGTTCACAACCGCTGCGGCCAGGCGAAAGTACAGGTCTTGTCGGAAGCGACCGGCGCGAGCATCGGCCTCTAGATCGCGGTGGGTTGCGGCGAGCACTCGAACATCGATCGGGCGCTCATGTACATCGCCAACGCGCAGGATGCGCCGGGTCTCTAGCGCACGCAGAAGCTTGGCCTGCACCGGCAGTGAAAGCTCGCCGATCTCATCGAGAAACACGGTCCCACCCTGGGCGCTCTCCAGCAGCCCGCTCTTGGTGGCGACAGCTCCCGAAAAGGCTCCGCGCTCGTGACCAAAAAGCTCGCTCTCGGCCAGCGACTCGGGCAGGGCGGCGCAGTTGATGGCCAGAAAGCGACGACTGCTGCGCGGCGATGCATGGTGCAGCGCTGCCGCTGCGATCTCTTTGCCGCTGCCGGTCTCGCCGTGAATCAGCACGGGAATCGAGCTAGGACCCAGCCGCGAGATCAGCTCATAGACCCGCAGCATGGCCGGCTCGGCCAGCAGGATCGCGTGCTCGCCGATCTGCCTGCGCACCTGGATGCTGGCGGAATCGGCGATGGCCCCTGGCGCCGCCGCCGCCGCGGCCTGGCGCGCGACAAACAGCAACATGTCGGCGTTGCCGCCGTCGACAGGGCAGCTAGAAGTGCCGATGCGCGCCCCTTGTGGTAGCTCGCGCAGCAGCCGCTCGATCAGATCGTGCGCCTCGTCTTCTTCGCAGTCCGGCAGGATCACGGCGAGCTCGCTGGCGCCGAGCCGCGCCAAGCGGTCGAGAGGACGCAGGTGCTGACCCAGTGCAGCCGTGAGCATGTCAGGCTCGCTGGGCGACACCCCCAGATCGATGTGCAGCAGCAGCAGCGGATGGTGATAGCGCAGCGCACGCTCGATCTCATCGACCAGGTACTGCCGCGCTGCGGCTCGGTCCAGCACCGGGCGCTGACTGCTGCGTATCGACTGGCAGTGCAGGATCAGCACCACCTCGCCGATCTGCACGACATCGCCCGATGCCAGGATTTGCGGCTCGTGGATGCGCACCCCGTTTACGCGCACGCCGTTGTGGCTGCCCGCGTCTTGAATCCACAGCGCATCGCCGTGCCAGCGAAGGCGCGCGTGCGTCCGCGAAACCGAGCTGTGCTGAAGCTGCAGATCAGCATCAAGCCCACGGCCGATGGTGAACTCGGGCTTGCTGGGCAGCCGAAACATCGCAGACGAGCTGGGATCGATGACGAGGAAGTAGGGCTCATCGCGCTGCCGAATGCCAGGGCGCTCATCCTGGCCAGGTAGGCTGGCCGTCGAGTCTTGCAGGTCAGGAAAAGCCGAGCGTTGCATCAGAGGCGACTGCCGACAGGTGCAGTCCAGACATCATAGCGTGGGGACTCAGTACGTCTGCGATGTCTGCGCAGGTGGGCGGAATCGCTGCGTTTTTCAGCGCCCATCATCGACGCAATCCGAGCACACTCTGGTCGGCGTCTAGCCCGAACTCGGCCGGACTGCGACCACTGGCGAACGAAGAATGTCTGCGATCAACCGAGGGACGCCGGCAGCGGTCTGCCTCTTGTTGCCGACCATCACGCGGTCGCCAGGCACTACCGAGCAGATGTTGGTCACGCAGTCGAATCGCTTCGCGCGTGCGCTCGTCCGTCGCTTCACGCTCCATCTGTGCGAAGACCAGCAGGATGTTGATCAGCGCGCGACCCAGCGCCGAGTCGAGCCGAATCGCCTCGCGAGTCGCGACCAGCTCGTTTGACCCATCTTTGAAGTACGTCTCGTAGATCTCGCAGAAGTGACGGATCGAACGCGACAAGCAATCGAACTTCACCACGACGAGAACATCGCCACTTTTGTCGAGCTGCGTCAGCGCATCCTGCAGCCCCGGACGTCGATCTTTTCCGCCCGACAGGATGTCCTGATCACATGAACCAGCTTCAGCTCATGCAGCGCGCAGTACTGCTCGATCGCCGCCTGCTGCGCCTCCAACGAGATCCCCGCGCTCGCTTGCACATCGGTCGAGACTTGGATGTAGCCAATCGCTTGCCGAGTCGTGACAGTACCGTCATAAGGTGCGCCAATCGGCCGCGCGGAACGCCTTGTGCCCATGTTCATGACTTCCCTCCGTG
>CAZVMD010000426.1:0-5502 GCA_964628555.1 uncultured Myxococcales bacterium
ATCGGAGCACCGGTCTGCGGATTGATAGCCGGCTGGGGATCAAACGGCTGGCCGCTGGCCGTGACGGGGATCGGCGGCAGCTCGGTGACTGGCACGCTGCGGCTACCGTCGGCGTAAAAGCGGAGGCGGTAGCGCGGCAGCTCAACGTCGGCGTTGAAGGCCGGAAACTGCCCAATCTGCCCACGGTAGGATGCCAGGCCAAAGCCCACGTTGAGAAACTCGTCGGTGGGGCGAGGGGCCAGGACGGGTACCGGACCCACGCCAGGCAGGCTCTGGTAGACAACGTTGCCGTCGGGCTGCAGCTGAAAGAAGAGCTGGTCGTGTGCGGCTCGGTTGGTGATGAGGTTGTCGGTGGCGGCGCCGTGGCAGCCAGTGCAGGCTCGGTTGTAGATCGCGCGCCCGCGCTGCTGCTCGACGGTAAGCGCCATGCTCGCCTCCGGATCAGCTATGGCCGAGACGGGGACGCCGGCCTCGATCTGGTCAGCCACACTCTTGGCGCGGTCAGACGAAAAGATCGTCTGCTCGAAGGCGGCGATTAGGTTCTGCTCGCCGAAGCCGACGGCGGTGCGGATCTGGCTGTGGTCGCGAAGCGCGCCGAGGGCCTGCTGCTGCAGGGTGGCGGCGCGGCCGTCGTAGAGAAAGCCCGCCGTGTAGGCGGTGTTCTCGACCGAGGGAACGCCACGCCACACCGAAATGGTGCGGGCAGGCGGAGTCACGACCTGGCCGTTCACGTCAATGAGGTCGATGTTGGCCGGCAGGGGCAGCGTGATGCGGACCAAGCCCTTGAGGAGGTGGCGATACGTCGGAACCGCAGCGCTGGGATCATCGGCGTCGATGGCATTAAACAGAGGATCGTTTGGATCCTGCGCGAGGCGGGCGGCGACGCTCGCCGGCAGCAGGGCGGTGTGATCGCTCTCGGGGTGACAGCTGGCACAGGCGCGACCGTTGGTCAGTGAAAGGGCAAAGACGAACAGCGGCCGACCGGCCAGGGCCTGCCCCGGGGTTACGGCCTGGTTGACATCGCCGAACGACTCGCTGCCCGATGGGCTGGGCTGGCTCGAACACCCAGCCGACACGGTCACGCCCAGGGCCGCAATGACGAGTGTAGATTTCAGATTAGGTATAAGGCGTTGTATGGTTGACTCGCTCATCAATGACTCCTTTGAAACTCGATGCAGGGAATCCCCACTTGGGCCTGTCGCGCAATGCGCAGGCAAATCAACATAGCACCCTATCTAGGAGTCGATAGCGCGTCCGCAGATGTCTTGCCCGGGCGCGCACTTGCAGGCACCTAGCCGGCGCACGGGAAGATCGTCGCCCCAAGCGTCCCCGCAGGCCTGCGGCGCGGCGTCAGAAAGGTGTCTTCATAGGGCGGGTCTGAGGATGGACGCGGCCTAGTTGCTGGGGCAGTCGGTCTTGACGCGCTCGTATTCGCGCTGATAGCGCAGGAGGGCGCAGGCGGCGCTGAGGGTGCCGGCGAGGTTGGCGGGGTAGTCGTCGGTGTAGACCTTGGTTAGGCCGTCGCTGCTGGCGATGATGAAGTAGCGGCCGTCGGGCCAGCCATAGCTGGCGGTGATCGACTCTTCGAAGAAGCCGGGCAGTACGGTCAGCGGCATCTCGGCGGCGACGTCCCACAGGCGCACGCCCTGCTCGCCGCTGACGATCAGCAGGCGCCGGCCGTCGGGCGAGGGCGAGACGGACGAGACCTCGTCGGCGAAGCCGGCAAGCACGCTGAGTACGGTGCCGGTGTGCGGATCCCACATGCGGACGCTGCGGTCGCTAGAGGCGGTGGCCAGGCGCAGATCGCCGCCGGTGCCGCTCGACAGGAAGAACTCGGCGCGGTTGACGCGGCTGGTGTGGCCGCGCAGCAGCCGCAGGGGGGCGCCGCTGTGACCGTCGCGCACCCAGGTCTCGCCCTCGCTGCCGGTCGAGACCATCAGGCGGCCGTCGGGCGAAAAGGCCAGCCAGTTGGTGTTGCCGCTGTGGCCGCTGACCTCGGCGGTCTGCGCCCCGGTCTGCGGATCCCAGAAGCGCAGCACCGAGTCAGCACCGGCCGACACCAGGCGCTCGCCCGAGGGCGAGAAGGCGACGGCGAAGACCGGGCGGCGATGGCCGTGCAGGACGCGCAGTGGCCGGCCGGTCTGCCCGTCCCACAGACGGACATCGTGATCGCTGCTGGCAGTGGCGATGAGCGATCCATCGGGCGAAAAGGCCGCCATGTTGACCAGGTTTGAGTGCTCGGCCAAGGTCGCGATCTCGGCGGCGCCAGGCCAGGCCCACAGGCGCGCGGTGTGATCTTCGCTGGTGGTGACGATGCGGCTGCCGCTGCGTGAAAAGGTGGCGCTGGTCACGCCGCGGCGATGGCCTTGCAGGATGGCGACCGGCTGACCGGCGCGGACATCCCAGATGCGCGCCGTCTGGTCGTAGCTGGCGGTGACGACGCGGGCCCCGTTGGGGGAAAAGGCGGCGGTGTAGATATGCGCGCTGTGGCCGTACAGCACAGCGACTGCGCGCTCGACCCCGACGTTCCACAGGCGGACGGTGCGATCGGTGCCGGCGCTGACGAAGTGCTGGCTGTCGGCGGCGAAGTCGAGGCCGAAGATGCTGCCGTAGTGACCGCTCAAGCGCGCCTTGAGGCTGCCGCTGCGCCCATCCCACAGCTTGAGCAGGCCGTTCGAGCCCGCGGTGGCCAGCCACTTGCCGTCGGGAGAAAAGACCAGGGCCTGAATCCGCTCCTCGTGCGGCAGGGCAATAAAGCCGGCGGGGGCAGCGGCGGCGGCGGCGGCGGCGCCGGGGTGCGCCGGCAGCGGCGGACGGACGGCTGGCTCGACTGCAGGCTCGACGGCAGCCGGCTCGGCCAGGTTCCACAGGCGCACGGTCTGATCCCAGCTGGCGGTCGCGACCCGTGTGCCATCGGCCGAGAACGCGGCCAGGTTCAGGCGGTCGCTGTGGCCCAGCAAGGTGCGCTGGAGCTTGCCGCTCTCGCCATCCCAGATGCGCGCGCTGCGATCCCAGCTGGCGGTCAGGATGCGTCGCCCGTCGCGCGAAAACAGGGCCGAGGTGACGCGATCGCTGTGCCCCGACAGGATGTGCAGCAGGCGGCCACTGCGCACGTCCCAAAGACGCGCTGTGCCGTCGTGGCCGGCGGTCACGATGCGCTGGCCATCCTGCGAGAACTGGCCCATCTCGATGGCCTGACCATGGCCCAAAAGCTCGTGCAAGAGGCGCCCGCTGGCGACCTCCCAGATGCGCGCGGTGCCGTCGGCGCTGGTGGTCAGCACCAGGGCGCCATCGGGCGAAAAGATGGCGGTGGTCAGCATGGCGCGATGGCCAGCAAAAAGCAGCAGCTGGCGACCGGTGTGAGCATCCCAGATGCGGGCCGTGCGGTCGGTGCTGGCGGAAAGAACGCGCATGCCGCTGGGATCAAAGACCGCGCTATCGACGCGATCGCTGTGACCGTGCAGCGGCCGGCTGTTCTTGGCGACCGAGTAGGCGGTCATCAGCCCCTCTTTGGCCAGCTGTGGCACCGGCATCCCGGCTCGCAGCGTCGGGGCCACCGCGCGGATGGCCAGCGACAGGGCGCTGCTGTCCTGTCCCGGCTGCATGACCAGGATCGAGGCGCGAGCGCCGCGCTCGGCAGCCAGGCTGAGCTCGGTGCCGCGCAGCGTGCGGTGATGGACAAAGCGCTGCAGCGCCAGCGCCGACAGCAGCAGCACCGCGCCAATGCCCAGCGCCAGCGGCCAGGGCAGCCCGCTGGTGACGACGGGAGCCATGGCCTGCGGCGGCCGCGAGCGCAGCTGCAGCCGGCTGATGCGACTGGCCTGGCTCTGCTCGATCAGGCGACGGACGGCAGCGTCGATCTCGGCCGGACGCTCGCTTAGCCAGCGCTCGGCTTCTTGCAGCTCGTTACCGCTTAACGCCGACGGTGGCAGCGGCACCTCGGGCGCGAGCGGCGCCACGGCCTGGCCCGCCTCACCGGGCGGCGGCCCGTCTTTGGCCGGCAGCACCAGCGTCACCATCTCGCGGTGCCAGTGCAAAAAGTCCTGCTCTTCGCGATACAAGAGCCGCAGCTTGGGCCAGTGCTCAAGCAGGCCAGCGTGCATTAGCTCGACGGAGTCCTGGGCTTCGTCGATGTGCAGGAGGCCACTGCCAACCAGCGCCATGATCACCGCCGCCGAGTTCGCCTCCAGCGAGCTACTCGCCGCCCCTTCCTGCATGCGCCACTCAGAGAGCGGCAGCGGCCGCGGCAACAGCAGGGTGTGCCCGGCCTGGCCATGGCTCTCGATCAGGGCCAAAAGCGCGCGGCGAGCGCTGTTGTGACTGGGCAGCGCGCTCCAGGCGGCATCGGCGGTGCGCGACAGCGCCTGGCGCAGGCCGCCAAGCTGCTGATAGTCCGCAAGACGCAGCCCGTGCCCCTCGCTGCGCTCCCACAGCTTGTGCAGGACGAACGACAGCAAGAGCAGCGGCGACAGCGAGCGCTCATCGCCCTTTTGATGCAGGTCTTCCAAGTCCGCCGCCAGCGCTGAGACCAGCCCGGACTCGACGGGAAAGCCCGCTCGCTGGGCCGGCTCGCGGACCATCGCCATCCACTCTGACAGCTCCAGCGTGGCCGGGATGTGGATCGAGGGCTGTTCGAGCCAGGGCAGAAAGCAGGGCGCCGCCGCCGCAAGCGGTGCCAGAAAATCGGAGCGAACCACCAAAAGCAGCGACAAGGGCGGCTCGGCCGCGGCCGGCGCTTCGAGGATCCGGGCTAGCTGCTGCAGCAGGTTGCGCTGCGCAAGTCCAGCGCCGAACAGCGCTAGCTCCTCGCCGTGATCGAGGATGAGCAGCGGTCGCAGCCCGCCGGCCGCCTCGCGCAGCGCCAGCCCCAGATCTTCGCCGCCGCCGCTTACCCCTTGCCGGCTCAGCTGCTCGAAGGGATCGAGGCTGGGATGGCTGATGAGAAAGCCACGCAGACCCAGCGCCGCCAGAGCCGGCAGCACCCCGGCCTGCACCAGCGAGGTCTTGCCCACCCCGCAGGCCCCACACAGCAGGTGCAGCCGACCGCCGCCGCGCAGACGATCGAGGACCCGCTGGGTCAGGC
The DNA here is from genome assembly GCA_964628555.1 of uncultured Myxococcales bacterium. GTDB lineage: Bacteria > Myxococcota_A > Polyangia > Palsa-1104 > JAEUJZ01 > JAEUJZ01. The sequence goes on from CAZVMD010000426.1 coordinate 5,084, forward strand.
GCTTGCGGCCAAAGAAGAGCTCAGCGTCGGCCAGCGCATACGGGCGCAGACCGCGATAGGGAGAGCTGGGAGCGACGGTCGCAGAAGTCACAGATGTCATAGGTGTCGGGGCGGTCATGGGTCCAGCAACCCGCATCTTCTCGCCGAGAGGGGGCCACAGCAAGCCCGACGCACGATCGGCCCGGCCAGCCCCGCAGCCCACTTGCGAGGACGCGGCTCTCGTCCTGAGCAAATCAGACTGAAACATAAAATCAGTGATTCGCAAATAAAACAGCAACATATTACATGATAATAAAATTTATTATTTATTCCCACTTCGCCTCCTTGGTTAACTGCCTCGCCCCCGCGACGTGGCTACGGGTCGGGGCGGATGACAGTCGCTGGCTGGCCCGGTAACGTGAGCACATGATGACTACCCT
>CAZVMD010000427.1:0-5452 GCA_964628555.1 uncultured Myxococcales bacterium
CCCGCGGCGAGGGGCGGTGAATTGTGGGCGCTGGCGTGGCGTGCGGAGGGTAGGAGCAGAGGAGGTAGGCGGCTCTGGATGTGGTGCTGTTCCCTGCAGGCTGCGCTGCGGCAGCGGGATAAGCGGACCTTTCGAAAAGGCGCAGCGACATTACGGCTAGGCACCGCCAGCTGCGCTGTCAGCAGAAGCGAGCGGCAGCTGCCCCTAGAAGGCCACCTCCCCGCGCAGTAGAAATGCATCGTCATGCTGCTCCAGCGGCAGGCCGTGGTCATCGCGCGCTAGGTGATTGCTGTTGGCGTCGTACTCAACGATTAGGCGGCCAATGGCGGGATAGCGCAGCGACGCAGCAATGGCTAGCGTCGAATAGCTCGCATCGTATGTGCTGCTGCTCTTGCCTTGCCGAATGCTGGCATCCAGATCGGGGTTGTAGACATCGTATCGCATGCCAATCATGGCATAGCGAGTGAGCTCCTGCGTGAACGCGAAGTACCCGCCGAGCTCGCGCAGATCGCGTCCCTGCGCGACCGGGCTGGCCGGCTGTAGCGCGCGATCCAGGTTGGTGGCGCAGATCAGCTCGCCATAGAGCGAAAGCGCGCCGAGCCGCGGGAGGGCGACACTGATCCGCAGATCACCGCCGAACGCGGAGCGGTTGAAGTTCTTGGCGGGGACCGCGCCGCTACCAGCAACCCCAACGACCTCACCGGGCTCAAGCGCTTGGTTGTGGTTGTTGTCCTGCCAAGCCAGGCTGTCCTTGACGGCGGCCTTGCCGGGATCGAAGCCGGTGCCAAACAGCGCCGAGACGCCACCCACGATCTTGAGGCGCCCCCAAGCCATCAGATCCACGCCCACCCGTCCCAGCCAGTCCTTGCTTCCGTTGGGATCGCGCGTTGGGAAGGCCCGCTCACCCAGGGGATTGCCATTCATCAGCGCGACCGCATAGCGAAAGCTCCGAAACGCGCCTTGGATGCGCGCGCCCAGATCGTACTCGCCGGGAAAGAGGGCGCGGACGATCGTGCTGCGCTCTGTGAAGTGGCGCTGCGTATCACCTTCCAGCATGACCTCGGAGCCAAACGGCATCTTGAAGATGCCCAGCGTCGCCATCACCGCTGGCGGCTGCTCCCCAGCGGGTGGCGGCCAGCGCAGGGAGACATCGACCCCGATCGGGCGAGCCTGGGGGCCTCGCACGGTATTTACATCGAGCTCCAGCGTCCCCGAGAGGATGTGGTACTCAACCAAGGCCTTTAGACGAGCCCGTCGCAGAAGGAAGCGATCTTCGTTTAAGGGCTCACCTGCACTACTGAGCTGATCGCTCGAAGACTGGCGGTGCACATAGTCGAAGTCAGCAAAGCCGGTGAGCACCAGTCGAGGGCGCACCTTGGCGTGCACCAGCGGCCCGTGCTCGATGGTCTCCTGGGTCGCTTGCCGCAGCTCGCGCAGCTCGCGCTGGACAGCCACCCGCTCGGCATCACGCTTTTGCCGCTCGGCCTGAAGCTCGCGCTGCAGGCGCTCAAGCTCGGCCTGCTGCCGGCCGAAGCGAGCCGCGAGCCGCGACTCTAGCTGTGCGCTGGACATCTGGCTCGGCGCCGAGTCTGTGCTCGACAGGGCGGTGTTTTCAGCTGGCCGATCCGGTGGCACTGCCTGCGCATTCGCCAAGCGAACCAAAGACAGAGTGCACAGACCCATCACAACTGCGCGACACATGAGCGCTCCTTCGCGAATGAAGCCAGTGACCACGTCAGGCAGGCCGGGCTGCGCGACCGCGGCAGCCAGCTTTTCCGCACCTTGCCCGGCGGTTTGAGACCAGAGCTCGCGCTGCTGGGTGCGCAGAGCGGCTCACGCCAGCCTCTGAAACAGCAGCATCGCCGCCGCGCCGAGCAGCGCCCCGAGCGGCAGCGTAGTCACCCAGGCCAAGAGGATGGTGAAAATAGTCTTGCGCTGCGCCGTACCGGTGACCGTGCCGATCCCGAACAGCGCACCGGTCGCGACATGGGTGGTCGAGACCGGCAAGCCCAAGCGCGAGGCCGCGATAACCAGGCACGCTGTCGTTAGATTGGCGACCAAGCCCTGGGCGGCGTTGAGGCTCACGATCTTGCTCGACATCGTCTCGGCGACCCGGCGCGCGCCGAGCGCCCCGCCGATCGCCATGGCCCCAGCGATGGCTAGCAGTCCGACTGGCGCTGAGACCGCCTTGGCGCCGAGCAAGATCGCGACGATCTTGGGCGTGTCGTTCAGGCCACGAGCAAAGCTGACCGCACCGGCCGACAGGAAGTGCAGAGCATCGAGCGCGCGCTGAGCCGGGCTGCCGCCAACCAAGCCCTGATAGCGCTCCAGCGGACGCGCCCCCGCTGAGATCGCGAGGCGAACGCGCTCACTCGCGGCAGCAGCCCCATGGGCCCCAGCCGAGACCAGCAGCCGCTCGGGGTCGGTGTGCATGTACGACTCTCGCGAGATGCCGACCCACCGCCGAGCGAAGCGAGCCAGGGGGTACAGAACGACGGTGCTGGTCATTGCCAACAACGGGCTGGCGAGCAGCGGCAGGAAGAAGCTCTTACCGAGCACACCGAGCTGGACGCCGCTGCCGCTGGCTAGGCCGGCTCCGATCAAAGCTCCGGTCATGCCATGCGTGGTCGATACTGGCATCCCCAGCAGGCTGGCTGCAGCGACGGTCGTCGCCGCTCCCAAAGCGACCGCAGCCAGAAAGCTGGGGGATGCGGCGACGGCATCCGGCACCAGGCCTTTGGCCGAGAAGGTCTTCACCAGCCCGGCCGAAAGCATCAGCGCGAGCAGCGAACCAGCGAGCGTGGTGACCGTGGCCCAGATCAGCGCCGTGCGATACGAGGCGGTACCCGAGCCAAAGATCGTCGCGACGCCTTTGAAGTTGTCGTTACTACCGTTCGACCACGCCAAAAAAAGGACGATGGCGAGAACAATCCACGTCATCCAATCGCGCTCCGCCGCAGCACCGCGGCCCTGCTTAGCTGGCCCCCCAGGGTCATGCTGTAGCCGCTCGCAAGCCTCTCAGGTTATCAAAGCCCAGCGACGGAGCTTTTGTTGTTCGGCAGGCGGCGATTGGTTGCATCACTGCCCCAGCTCACGGCCGCCCCGAGGGAGGAATGCAGGGCTCTCGCGCACGGGTCTTTGGCCATCGGCAGTTGCCGATAGATATGCGGGCCCGTGCGAACCATCGCCTGAAAGCCACGCGCAGACAGCCGGCGTTCGCCGATTCCGGGCCCTGGAGGGCGGCTTGGCAGACCAGTGCGCTGCCCGGCGCGATCGGCAGCCCGCCCCAGCCCGACGCGGGTGCGCACCGCCCCCGCCCACTCCGCGTCGCTGAGCAGGCCCCGGATTTCCTATGCGGACCTCCGCGAACTTCGCGGATAATGTTTCTATGGGCAAGCCTGCGATCCCGCCTGCAGCGAGTAGCGATCACTCGCCGCGCGGCGAGGGTGACGTGGCCGAGGCAGTCAGCCAACCGGGGCTCGCGCAGGTGCCGGCCGCGCCAAGAGGGCCAGCCGACGCAGACGATGACGACGACGACTCGCTGCGCACGGTCGATGTGCCAAGCGCCCGCTCGCAGTCGGTCGAGGGCATCATGGCCCCGGCGGTTTCGTCGCGAGATGGCATCCCCAGCAACCCCGCTCCCCCCATCCGCAGCGAGCCCGCCCGCGGTGCCTCAGGCAGCCCTGGCGCCTCGCGTGCCGAGGGCCAGGCGGCCGGCGAGTTTCCCGTCCAGGACTGGGACCGCTACGAGTTCCTCGGCCTGCTCGGCCAGGGCGGCATGGGTGCGGTCTACAAAGCTCGCGATCGGCGACTGCGCCGCATCGTGGCCCTGAAGTTCATCCGCGGCGGCGATGATCGGCTGACTCAGCGCTTCATGCAGGAAGCGCGGGCCCAGTCGCGCATCGATCATCCTGGGGTCTGCAAAGTGCTCGAGGTCGGCGATGTCGAAGGGAAGTTCTACATCGCTATGCAGTTTGTGGACGGCCCCTCGCTGCAGCAGGTCAAGATCGAGCTGTCGCTGCTCGAAAAAGTACACATCATCAAGGAAGCTGCGGAGGCCCTGCACGCGGCCCACGACCTGGGCATCGTCCATCGCGATATTAAGCCGGCCAATATCATGGTCGAGCGGCACAGCGACGGGGCCTATCACCCGGTGATCATGGATTTTGGTCTGGCCCGCGACACCACAGATGGGCAGGGGATGACCGAGTCCGGCACGGTCATGGGCACCGCGGCGTTTATGTCTCCCGAGCAAGCGCGCGGCAACGCCAAGTCGCTTGACCGGCGCAGCGATGTGTACAGCTTGGGTGCGACGCTGTTTGATCTGGTCGCTGGGCGCCCACCGTTTGTTGCCGACAGCATGGCCGACACCCTGCTCAAGGTCATGCTGGAGGAGCCGCCGACGCTGCGTCAGCTCGCCCCCGAGGCGCCTGACACGCTCGATGTCATCGTCGGCAAGTGCCTAAACAAAGAAGCCAACCAGCGCTATGCCTCGGCCGGCGCTCTGGCCGAGGATCTGGGACGCTTCCTCGGCAACCGCCGCATCGTCGGCAAACGGCTCAGCCTCTACCGTCGGCTGCGCTGGCGGGCCCAGAACAACAAGCCGGCTGCGATCGGCGTGCTCGGGCTGCTGCTCGCCGTGCTGACGTTGATCGGCTACGGCATCCGCACCCGCGTCCAGACCCTGGCCCGCGAGCGCCAAGCCCGGCAGCAGACCGAGCTTGCGCAGCGCCTAGGACAAGAGATCAAAGACATGGAGTGGATGCTGCGCAGTGCGCGGCAGCTACCCCTGCACGACCTGGGTCGCGAAAAGCGCATCATGCAAGATCGCATGCACGCGCTGCAGACTGAGCTGCAGAGCTACGGCGAGCTTGGCCGCAGCCTGGGCTACTACGCGCTGGGACGCGGCCACATGGCGCTGCACGAATACAGCGCTGCGCTTTCGCAGCTGAATCAAGCCAAGGCGGCGGGCAACGATCGCCCCGAGGTGCAGTATGCGCTGGGCTTTGTGCTGGGTAAGCACTACGAGCAGGCGATGGCCGAAGCCCGCCTGGCCGGTGGTGGCGAGTGGGCCAAAAAGCAGCTTAAAGACATCGAGCCGAAGTACCTGACGCCGGCCATCGCAGCGCTGCAGAGCAGCCGCGGCGTCAAGCTGGATGCCGCTGCATATCTCGAAGGCCTGATCGCCTACTACCGCGGCGACTACGACATCGCGACCCAGCGTGCCGCGGAGGCGCTGCAGGCGGCACCCTGGCTGTACGAAGGTCACAAGCTGATCGGCGATGTCCACCTGCAGCGCGGCCTGCGCGCCTGGGATCGCGCCGACATGACCGAAGCCGACGCCGAGCTCGGCCGCGCCATCACCGCCTTCGAGCAGGCGGCCCAGATCGGCCAGAGCGACGCCGAAGTCTACGAGTCGCTGGCGGATGCGTGGGTGCAGCGCACGGCGGTG
>CAZVMD010000428.1:0-5442 GCA_964628555.1 uncultured Myxococcales bacterium
GACCTCAAGCCCAGCAATCTGTTCCTGCCGGCGGGGGAGTTTGGCAAGGTGAAGCTGCTAGATTTTGGCATTGCGCGGCGGGTGGGGTTGATAGAGGCCGTGACGCGCACTGGCGTGGTCTTGGGAACGCCGGAGTACATGGCGCCAGAGCAGGCGCGAGGCGAGCGTGAGCTAGGGCCCGAGGCGGATCTGTTTTCGCTGGGCTGCGTGCTGTACGAGTGCCTGACGGGAGAAGCGCCGTTTGTGGCGGATCATCTGGCGGCGGTGCTGGTGCGCATCTTGTTCGAGGACCCGGTGCCGCTGTCGCAGCGACGGCCTGGGCTGCCAGCGGCGCTGTATCAGCTGCTGGAACGCCTGCTCGAGAAGGGGGCGAGTCGTCGCCTCGGGGAGGCGGCAGCAGTTGCGCACGTGCTTGCGGCGCTCGGTCCGGTAGCCGAGGTCCCGCTGCTGCCAGCCTCCCGCTTGGCTGGCGCAGCCAGGGAGGAGGAGCCTGAGCAGGCGCTCCTAAGCCTGGTCCTGGCCATCGCTGCGCCGCAGTCGCCCGCCGACAACCAGACGCTACCGTCGTCAGACAGCGCGGTCGAGCTGGCGCGACGGCAAGCGGTCTTGGCGAAGCTCCGCGAGTTTGGTGCGCAGGCCGATCTGCTGATTGGCGGCGCGCTGGTCTTCACAGTTGCGCAGCTGCCGAGCGCGCAGGATCAAGCGGTGCAAGCCGTGCGCCTGGCCTTGCTGGTCAAGGCGCAGTGGCCGGAGGCCGAGGTGGCAGTGGTCACTGGCCGCGGCACGCGCAGCCGACGCGGCCTCTCCGGCGAGGTGCTCGAGCGCGCCTGGCGCCTGCTCAGCTGTGCGACGCCAGCCCCGACTGAGCCGCACACCTCGCTGCCGCAGATCCGCATCGATCGCGTGTCGGCTGGACTTTTGCACGACCGCTTCGAGCTGTCGCCGCCCCTGCCGGGTGCGGAGGGCTTCCTGTTGGGCGGTGAGCGACTCGATGCCGACCGCGAGCGCCTGCTGCTCGGCAAGCCAACGCCCTGTGTCGGCCGCGAGCGCGAGCTGGCTACGCTGGAGTCGATCTATAGCGAGTGCAAAGACGAGCAGGTAGCGCGGGCGGTGCTGGTGCTGGGCCCCCCCGGCCTGGGCAAGTCGCGCCTGCGGCACGAGTTTCTGCGCCGCATCAGCCGAGCCGGCCTGCCGGTTCACGTGCTGAGCGGACGCGGCGATCCGATGAAGATCAAGTCGGCTTATGGACTGTTGGCGGACGCGCTGCGCAAGCAGCTTGAGCTGCGGGCCGGGCAGTCGCCCAGCGAGCAGCAGACTCGCATCCGCCAGCGACTCCTTAGCGCCCTGCCACCGCCAGAAGCGCAGCGGATTGCGGTGTTCTTAGGCGAGATCTGCGGAGCCCCGTTTGCCGACAGCGACAGTCCACTGCTGCGCGCGGCACGTCAGGATCCGCGCATCATGAGCGACCAGGTCGAGCGCGCCTGGCTCGATACCCTCAAGCTCCTGCGGGGTGACGAGCCACTCTTGCTGATTCTCGAAGACCTGCACTTCAGTGACGCGCTCACCATCCGGCTGGTCGGCGCGGCGCTGCGCCGGCTGCGCGATCAGCCGCTGATGGTGCTCGCGCTGGCGCGGCCGGACGTGTACGAGCTGCATCCAGATCTATGGTCAGGCAGAGTGCAAGAGCTGCCACTGCATCCCCTGCCGCGGCGAGCCAGCGAGCGACTGGTGCGACAGGTCCTGGAAAGTGCTGCCGAGCCGGCGCAGATCACCCGGCTGGTCGAGCTGTCGGCTGGCAATCCGCTGTTTCTGGAAGAGCTGATTCGCGCTGCCGCCGAGCACAAGGCGATCGAGCTGCCGGAGACCGTGCTGGCGATGATCCAGGCTCGGATCAGCCGCTTCCCGGCCCGCACTCGTCGTGTCTTGCGCGCTGCCAGCATCCTCGGGGGTCGCTTCACCCATGCCGGCGTCGTTCGCCTGCTGCGGGCGACGCAGATCGAAGAGCCAGCGCAGGCCATCCTCGACGAGCTGGTTGCAGACGAAGTCATCGAGCCCGCATCCGAGGCCACCGGCGAGACACACGCCTTGGCCGAGCCGGCTCTCGAGTCCCTGCAGCCGCGTCCTGTGCCGTACCACTTTCGTCACACGCTGCTCTGCGATGCCATCTACGCGCTGACCAGCGAAGAAGAAAAGTGGATGTGGCACGCCGCGGCCGGCCGCTACCTAGAGGAGGCAGGCGAGCGCGAGGCGGTCCTGCTGGCCGATCACTATCGCCTGGGACGTGACTTGCCGCAGGCCATCCGCTGCTACCTGCGCGCTGCTGAAGGCTCTTACGACGCTGGCAACTTGGAAGCCACCCTGCTCTGTGTCGAGCGCGGGCTAGGCTGCGGCGCCCAGGGGGAGGCACGCGGCGCACTGTTGAGCCTGCGCTGCCTGGTCAACTCATTCCGCGAACAGCACGATCAGATCCTCCCGGCGGGTCGCGAAGCGCTGTCCCTGCTGCGGCCGGGCAGCAAGCCCTACTGCCAGGTCCTCTACCCGCTGGCCATGACCACGATGTTCCTGGAGCCCAGCGGGCTGCCCGAGTTCATGGACCAGCTCTTGCCCCTTGAGCCCGATGCGGATGCGCTGTTCGCCTACTGCCACGCCGTGGCCATGCTTGCCTCGACGTTTGTCACGGTGGGGCAGCGCGAGCTGGGCGGGCGGGTGCGCAAGCGTGCGCACGAGCTGCAGCCCCGCTTGACCGAGCACGATCACAACGTGTGGGCCCACTTCTACATGATGGAAGGGGCTTACTATCACGCTGAGGTCGGCCTGCCGTTCACTGCGCTGCAGTACTGCCAGCGTGCGCTCGAAGCCGCCCACAAGGCGGGCAATCAACAGATCCAGTCGCTGCTGATGTCGTTTCAGGGCGAGGCCTGGGTCAAGCTCGGCCAGCCCGAGCGCGGTCTGCAGTCGCTGCGCAGCGCCGTGCAGCTTGCTGAGCAAGCCTGCGACTCGCTGCCGCTCGGACATGCCCGATCCTATCTTTCGCGGCATCTGGCCGAGAGCCCGCGCCTGACCGATCGAGAGCAGGGCCAAGAGCTGGCGCGGCAAGCCTGCCAGGCGACGTTTCCCAGCTCGCGCGGCTGGGCCCATGCGGCCCTAGCGCTGCTGGCGCAGCAGCGCGGTGATCTCGGGGGCGCGGAGCACGAGGCGCGCACAGCCTGCCTGATCCATGCCGCCTTCCACGGCTACTCGCTGAGCGCCAGTGCGCTGCTCTCTAGCATCCTGCGACAGGCGGGACGCTGCCGCGAGGCGCTGCAGGTCTGTGTGGAGGTGCAGCGGCAGCTGAGCGCGATGGGCATCGAGCCCCTACGCATCCTCGAGCTCTACGCCGAGCTGGCCGCGGTACGGCTGAGCCTGGGGCAGCAGGCGGAGGCAGAGCACACCGTGGCCCAGGCGCTGCGCATCCTCCGCCGGCGGCAGTGCGACATTCCCGACGCTGCGCTGTGCGCGGACTTTCTGACCCAGGTGCCAGAAAACGCCGCGCTGCTGCGACTGGCCAGCACGCTTGGGCTTGGCACCGCCGATCTGCAAGTCGGGCCCTAGGTCGATGTCGGGCTGGCTGCTCGACTGCAGCGTCTGACCGCAGCGCAGCCGGACAGCGGGCCGTGCCAAAAGTGGCACAGCTGGACCAGATCTGGCCGCGCCGCACCGCCGACCGCAGCACGACACCGAGCCTCCTAAGAAGGGCAGCTGCGTCTCAAACCAGCCAGCAATCGGCATGGCGTCAAGCGCTGGCCCAGCGGTTGCTCTCTGGTCGCGGCAGAGCCCAGGCTGACTGGACTTGCAAGTCGGAGAAAACGCCATGCCCACTGTCGTCCCACCCGCTACATCCCCTGCCCCATCGCCCGCCGCGCTGCTCAGCCGCCGGGAGCTGTTGCAGACCGCTGCGCTCTTGTGCTTGGCCGCTCCAGGCTGCGCTCCACTTCTCAACACCCTGCGCCTGGCAGGGGTAGCCAGCGATGGGCTCGACCCGCGAGAGCTAGCTGGGATCCTGCGCGCGGTGATCGATTCCGTCCTGGCCTACGACCATCCTGACTTCCCAGCCGGCACGCAGTCCGAGGTCAGCCAGCGCCTGCTGTCATACTTTCCACTCGACTCTGACCCGCAGCTAAGGCCGCTCCTGACCGCGCTTGCGATCTTCGATCGCATCGATCTGTTTCCCACGCTGCCACCCCCGATGCGGAGTGCCGAGCGCAAGCTGATCGCGGCCGAGGGTCTAGTGGGTCAGGCGGCTGAGGAGGCTCTCTCGGCCCGCGAAGCGACCGACCTGCGGGCCTACCAGGCGATGCGACCGAGACAGGCGCCGGCTCACTTCTCGGCCTGCTCGCTCGCCGAGGCCCGCGCCTACCTCTTGCTGTGGGGACACAGCGCATTTCTGATGCGCCGCCGCATCTATCGCGCGCTGCGATCGATGGTCTTGGTCGCGGCCTATTCGCTGCCGAGTCACTGGTTGGCGATTGGCTACGCCGGACCGCTGGTTCCGGTCAGCGGAATTCGAGGTACCTGATGCGCACACTTTCCTGCGATGTCCTGGTGATTGGCAGCGGCGCCGGTGGCGGAGTGATCGCCGCCACCCTAGCCGAGCGGACCGCGGCCCGCGTCGTGCTAGTCGAGCGCGGCGGCTACTTTCGCGGCGAGGCGTTCAACCAGCGCGAGTGGGACATGACCAGCCTGCTGTACGCCGAGGGCGGCCTGCGCTCGACGGAGGACGGGGCGATTCCGGTGCTTGGCGGGCAGTGCGTTGGGGGCGGCACCACGGTCAACGTCATGTTCTGCATCGACCCCGTCGAGCAGGTCTGGCAAGGCTGGCGGCGTGACTTCGGGCTGAGCGGCTTTTCCTTCGCTGCCAGCGAAAATGACTACGGCATTGCCGGCCTCAACCTACGCTCCTGCATCGCCGAGGTACGCGAGCGCCTCGGCGTCCGCACGGTGAGCGAAGGCGAGGTCAACGACAACAACCGCGTTTTTGCGGAGGGCTGTCGCCGACTGGGGATCTCGTGCCGCTCGTTTGACCTCAATACGCGCGGCTGCGTCGGCTGTGGCTACTGTGCCGAGGGCTGCGCCTACAACGCCAAGCAGGGCACGATGCTGACCTATATCGAAGATGCCTTGCGGCGCGGCGTGCAGCTTGTGCACCACTGCCGCATCGATCACATCGAGACCAGCGGGCGCGGCGACAAGCAGCGAGCCAGCGGGGCAGTCGGTCAGATCGAGCCCACCCACCCCCGCTCGCGACCGAACTCCGTCGAGCCAGGGCCGATCCGCTTCGCCGCCAAGCTGGTCATCGTCTGCGCCGGAGCCGTCGAGTCACCCTGTCTGCTGCAGCGCTCGCAGCTGAGCGATCCGCACCAGCGCATCGGCCGCGGCATGGTGCTGCACCCCAGCCTGCCGATC
>CAZVMD010000429.1:0-5428 GCA_964628555.1 uncultured Myxococcales bacterium
TTGATAGTGCAAAATATCAGGATGCGATGATTACCAACACGGAAGCCACCGACCTGCTGATGGCTCCCCATAGTCCAGCGCCGGGTGCCCCCAAGCTCCTGGCCGCCCTCGTGCCGCAGCAGTCGGGCGCGGTGCCCCAGGCACCAGAAGTACTGGATGGCATGGTCCTGCCCGAGGCCAGCACGCTGCGCTTGGCCGCCGGAACGCTGCTGCCCGATCGCCCTGCCATGTTTGTCGTGCTGCAAAACACCGACGGCAACCGGCCAGGCACCGTGCCCCAGGTTCTGCGCCGCAGCGGCAGCACTCTCCTGGTAGAAGAGGATGTGGCCAAGGCGCTCGCCGTGGCGCTGGACGGGGTCGGCCCGGTCGGCGCCCTGGCGATCGCGGACTTCAACGGCGACCAGCTAGACGATCTGGTGTTCGCCAAAGTCGGCATTCCTGAGCTCTATTATGTTGAAAATCAGACGGTCGATAGCAAGCTGCCGGTATTCGCCAAACCAGCCCTTCTGGCCGATGTCTCGGCGGTGGCCCGCCCTGGCCTGGCGTTTAGCAAGATTGACCGCATTGCTACCGGGCTAATTCGCAATCAGACCAGCGACAGTCTGACTGGTTGTATGGATATTGCGATCATTTCGGAAAAAACGAGTACGCAAGTGAGCCAATTCCCCGGCGGACTGTTAGCCGCCATTATCAACCGGCCCATGTAACACGTAATTAGCGGGGGCACTATGCTTCAGCCTGGCCAGATTATAAATGGACGGTATCGCGTTGAGCGGACCCTGGGCGCGGGGGGCATGGCCGATGTCTATCTGGTGACCCATACCCGCATGCGCAAGCAGTTTGCGCTCAAGGTGATGCGGCTGTGCAACCCCGGCCGCGAGCTACTGGTCGAGCGCTTCGAGCGCGAGGTCGATGTCCTGGCCACGCTGAAGCACCCCAACATCGTCGCCATCACCGACAACGACCGCCTGCCCGACGGCAACCCCTATCTGGTGATGGAGTATCTGGAGGGCGAGGATCTGACCTCGTTCCTGGCCCGCAGCGCTCCGCTGAGCATCCCGGTGGCGATGCGGCTGTGCGGCCAGATCGGCGACGCGCTGCTCGCCGCCCATCAGCAAGACGTCGTGCATCGCGACCTCAAGCCGGGAAACATCTTCCTGTGCAAGCACGGAGCCTCGGCGACCTTCGTCAAGGTCCTCGACTTCGGCATCGCCAAGGTGACGCAGCTACCGGCCGGCAAGAGCAGCCCGACCAAGATGGGCCTGATGGGCACGCCGGCCTATATGTCGCCGGAGCAGGCGCGCAGCCAGCACGAGCTGATCGACGCCCGCAGCGACCAGTTCGCGCTGGCCGTGATCCTCTACGAGATGCTGACCGGGCGTCACCCCTTCGTCTCGGCCCACGACGAGGGCGATCTGCTGGCGCTCCTGCATCGCATCGTCAGCGAAGATCCGCCGCCGCTGGGCATCGAGCAGCCGCAGATCGAGCGCGTCCTGCGGCGAGCTCTCAGCAAGGACCCCGCCGCCCGCTTCCCGTCGCTGCGCGAGTTCATGGGGGCGATCGGGGCCAGCACCCAGACGGTGTTTCAGGCCATGCCGGCCCTCCTTCTGGCCAACACCACCGGCGTCCGCTCGGGTGAGCTGCAGTCGGCCCAGCCGCCGCCTGGCCGGCGCTTCTGGCTGGCCTTTGCCGGCGGCGCGGCAGCCATGGGGCTGTTGAGTGCGCTGCTGTTCCGCCTGCCCAGCCACGCCCAGCGCCCGCCGCGCCTGCCGCCCGGGCCGCCCGCGGTCGCCGATCTGGCGGGCCAGCCGACGTCGGTCAGCGATGGCGCAGTCGATGACGAGTCGCTGTCGTCCACCGATCTGGGCCCGGCCGCCGATCTCGCCGAGTCGTCGCCGAGTCCGCCGGATCCAGTTGACCCCAGCCCGCCGCGTCGCGCCCGCTCGCTGAGCTTCAGCCTGCGCGGCAAGCTGTCCCGCCCGGTCGAGCAGGGCATCCGCGTCTGCCTCGATCACCACGTCGCCCGGCTGGCTGGCCTATCGAACTATGTGACGATTCGCCTAGAGCGCAGCGGTCGCCTAAAAGTCACCAGTGCGCCACAGCCTGTCTTGCAGAGCAGCTTTAATACCTGCCTCGATCAGGCGCTGCTGCTAATCGGCACGCATCTACTGCCGCAGAACGTAACCATTATCGGAGAGAGATAGCCCATGCCGCCGGCCCTGCAGACGATTCTACGCTCTGGGTTATGTTCGATTTCTCTTGCGCTATGTGCATCAGGCCAGCTGAGCTGTATTCCAGTCGAGCTGGTGGCCCAGATCGCCGAACAAGAGGCCAAAATTCAGAACCTGCAGAAGAGTGTCAGCCAGCTAGAGGGGGAAATGCAGGATGGCCTGTCCCTGGCCCTGTGCAGCACCGAGCTACGCGATCTGCTAGAGAGTGTGCGCAAGGAGTGCGGTGAGGCCGGCGAGGGCGGCGGACCGGCCATGTGTACCACCCAGCAGGTGCGCGGCTCGGTGGTGCATGCCGATCCCGAGCACAAGGGCCGCTTTCTCAAGTTCATGTCGCATCTGCCGCACGAGGTCGTCTATCTGGCGGCGGGCGCGACGGAGATCCCGCCGCACCGGCTGGAAAAGCTACAGCGCCTGGCCCGGCGAGCGGTGCTGAAGAACACCGTCTTTCTGATTGTTTCTTCGCCCGAGAGCGGCGTCCGCGAGGCCGAAGCACGCGCCGAGGTGCTGCTCCAGAAGCTGACCTCTTTGAGCATTCCGCGCGAAAAACTGTGGAGATGGATCTATGCGTTTCCTGCCAATCGTGCCGAGATCGAAAAGAAATCTGATTTACCCGGTCTGGGCGAAGATCCACGCCTTAATCACGGGGTCTGGATTTTCCGTGCGGACTGCTAAATATGCTCTCTTGCTGATAGTGCTTAGCGCGGTCTGTAGCTGGACCCCGGCCCGCGCCCAGCCTGAGTCAAAGCTCGCGGACTGGGAAGGCGAACTGCTGAATCGGGTGGTGCCGCTAACCGGCATACGCCAGTGGTCGCCCGCGACCGGACAATGGCGCAATCTGAAGCTAAATCAGGCCAAGGTTTATGTTGTTAATTTATGGTCGGTGCACTGTGCCCCATGTATTGAAGAATTCCCGCAGCTACGCAAGCTGGTGGCCGGCTGGAAGTCGAATCCCGAGGTGCAGTTCCTGTTCATTTCTGACCCGCCGGATGCGACAACCGAGCTAGAGTTCACCACCTTCTGGCAGCGGTCGCTCGCTGCGCTGCCGCCCGTCGACCCGGCCCGCTCGGACTCGGACGCGCTGCGGGCCGCCCTGGCCACCGAGCGCCAGCCCGTCACCCTCCTCCTCGACGAAAACCGCGTCGTGCGTCAGGCCTTCGTCGGCTCGATTGGCAGCCGCCGCATCGGCGCCGCCATCGAGCGCCTGCTGGCCGCCACCCGCCTGCCCAGCCACAAGCCGCGCGAGCCCTAGTCAGCAGGGGCAGAGATCCGGTCCGATATTAGTCTATTTATGTTGAAACATAGATGTGCTTCATGATTCCTAAGTGGCGAACTTCGTACGTGCGTACGGAAGAAAGGCAAGTCCTATGGGTGTTGTAATTCACGGAAATGTAGAAGAGGTGCCGGGCGTCGCAGTACGCAGCTGGCTAGACAAGTCGCTCCTGCGATTGACCATGGGGGAAGACGGACGCGCTCGTTATACGCGCTGGATCCGCTCGATCGTCCTGCACACCACCAAGGGAATTCCTGGTGGCCGAGACCAGCGACCGCAGCAGATCCTGCCGGGGCTGGGGGCCGATGCGCAGGGCGATATTCGCGTCGCGCTGTCGTGGGCCCGCAGCTCGCGGCAGGCCGGCGCTCACTTGGTGGTCGACCACGATGGCTCGGTGGCCTGTCTCGCCGACCTCTCGGACGAGGTCTCGTATCATGCCGGCGAAGTGAACGAGGTCTCGATCGGCATCGAGATCTACCAAGGCAGCGACGGTGAGCTGTACGAAGGGCAGCTTGACCAGGTGGTCAGGCTGGTCGATTTTCTGACCCGCCGCTTTCGCATTCAGCGGCAGTACCACTTTCCCTATCGTCGCCACCCACCGGCGCGCATCGCATCGGGAGCACAGGACGTCGTGGGCATCTTTGGCCACCGTGACGTGACCACCAATCGCGGGCTGGGTGACCCCGGGGATGCCATCTTCCAGCGGCTGTCCGACGCGGGGTATGAGGCCTACGATGTCGCGCTGGGGCAAGACCTGCAGACCTGGAAGCTGCGCCAGGAAGAGCTAAATCGCGATCTCAACGCCGGGCTGCAGGTAGACGGCGTGCCCGGTGCAGCGACGACCGCGGCGCTGCAGAAGAGTGGCCGAGCGCACGGCCTGTGGGTAAGCCGCCCTGGTGACTAGCCGCTTGGCCGCACACAGCGCACTCGTCTGGCGCTAAAATAGCCGGCACCATGCAAGACGAAGCAGGGGGAGCGCAGGGGGAGGTGGGGCGCGAGGCCTTGTTGGCGTCGGGGATGCTGCAGCGCTTGCCGCTGCGCGTGCTGGAGGATGCGCCGCTGGGGGTCATCATCTGGGACACGACGTTCCGGGTGGCGGAGTGGAACAAGGCGGCGGAGCGCATCTTTGGCTGGCCGCGCGAGGCGGCGTTGAACCAGCACGCGAGCTTCATCATCCCGGTGCCGGTGCGGCCGCTGGTCGATGACATCTTCCGCAGCCTGATGCACGCCGCCGGCGGCACGCACAGCATCAATGAAAACGTTGGCCGCGACGGGAACATGCTGACCTGCGAGTGGCATAACACGCCGCTGCGCCGGGATGATCAGAGCGTCGTCGGCGTCATCTCGCTGGTGCACGACATCAGCGAGCGGCAGCGGCTGGAGGAGGAGCAGCGGCGGATCTCGGCCGAGCTAAAGACGCGCATCGCGGCGGCCCAGGACGACGCCGAGCACAAGAGCCGGCTGCTGTCCGAGCTGAACGAACAGCTGGCCACCATCTCGCGGCAGCAGCAGCAGATCGCCGCCCTGTCGGCGCCGCTTCTGGATGTCTGGCAGGGCGTGCTGGCGGTGCCGCTTTTCGGCAGCCTGGACAGCCTGCGCGTCTCGACGCTGGTCGAGCGGCTGCTGGGCGCGATCGTCGAGCGGCGGGTCAAGTACGTCATCCTCGACCTGACCGGTGTCGACACCGTGGACACCCACAACGCGGCGCAGCTAATTCGGCTGCTGTCGGCGCTCCAGCTCTTGGGCGCCAGCGGCATCATCACCGGCATTCACCCCGCGGTGGCGCAGATCGTCGTCCAGCTGGGCGTCGACCTGCGCAACATCATCACCCTGCGCAGCCTGCAAGAAGCCCTGCGCTACTGCATGAGCCCAGGCCGCGAGCACAAGACCGCGGCGCCCCCAGCCGGCCGCTGACCCTGCCCGCGGC
>CAZVMD010000430.1:0-5394 GCA_964628555.1 uncultured Myxococcales bacterium
GTCGCCCGGCCCGTCCGGTGCGCGGTTTTGCGGTTGTGATGCGGGGGGAAACGCGGCAGGGTGCGGGGATGAAGTGGTCGAGGCTGGGTCTGGGAACTGGACAGCTGGGGGCGGCTGAGCTCTCGGCGGCGGCGGCGGCGGAGCTAGTGGCGGCGGCGCTGGCGGCTGGGGTGACGGTGTTCGATACGGCGTGCGGCTATGGCGAGTCGGAGGCGCGGCTGGGACGGAGCTTGCGTGGGCGCCGACCCGAGGCGGTGCTGGTGACCAAGGTCGGCTATGGCGTGGCCGGCGTCGCCGACTGGACCTATGACTGCGTCGCACGCGGGGTCGATGCGGCGCTGCAGCGGCTGGCCACCGACTACCTTGATGTGGTGCTGCTGCATAGCTGTGATGCCGAGATCCTGGCGCGCGGCGAGTGTACGCAGGCGCTGCTCGATGCCAAGGCGGCGGGCAAGCTGCGCGCGGTCGGCTACTCGGGCGATGGCGCGCCGCTGACCTATGCCCTGCATGCGGGCTGCTTCGAGGTCCTAGAGTGCAGCGTCAGCGTCTGCGATCAGCGGGTCTACGACGAGGTGCTGCCGCTGGCGGCGGCGCGCGGCATCGCGGTTCTGGCCAAGCGCGCGCTGGCCAATGCCCCCTGGCGCTATGCCGACTGCCCGCGGGGCAGCTATGTCGAGGAGTACTGGTGGCGCTGGACGACGATGGCGCCGCCGGCGAGCGGTCTTCTGGCTGGGCTGGAGCCGGCGGAGGTGGCGCTGCGCTTTGCGGCCTTCGCCCCGGCCGTGCGCACCGCGCTGGTCGGAACCACCTGCCTCGCCCACCTGCAGGCGGCGCTACAGGCGATGGCTCGTGGGCCGCTGCCCGTCGAGCAGGTCCGGGCTTGGCGCCAGCGCTTTTCGGCCTGCGATCCCGGCTGGTGGGTCGGTCAGGTGTAGCGACCGTCGGTCAGCGCCAGCCGCGGCTCATCCCGGACTGCGACGCTAACCCACCATCAGCGCGCGCAGCTCACGTCCGTCGCGCTCGATGGCTTCGCGCAGCGCCGACAGCATCGGAGCGCGCAGCCGCGCCTTGGTGGCTTGCAGCGCACCGGCCGGCAGCGCGTGCAGACGCCGCGCCACGCTCCGCGCCGCGGTCATAAGCTCGCTCTCGGCCACGACCTCGTCGAGAAAACCGGCGGCGACGGCGCGATCGTGATCGTAGGGCGTCGATAGCACCACGGCCTGCTGCAGGGCCGAGGGCGACAGGCGCAGGCGACAGACCTCGATCGCGGCGTGCGGCATGGTCATGCCGAGCTGCACTTCGTTGGCGCAGATGCGATGGCCGCCGCCGCTGATGCCGATGCGATGGTCGCCCGACAGCAGCAGGAAGGCGCCCATGGCGATGGCGTGACCCGTGCATGCCACGACGACGCCGCGCGGATAGCCGAGCAGGCGCTGCGACAGCTCAAAGCCGGCGCGCAGCAGGCTGACCGCACCTTCGCCCCCGCCGGTCAGGATGGTCAGATCGAAGCCCGCCGAGAAGCGGCCAGGTCGTCCGCGCAGCACCACTGTCGCCGCCGCGGCTTCAGCGCGATCGAGCGCCGCGTGGACCGCCGCGATCAGGCCCGGTGACAGGGCGTTGGCCTTGCCATCGTCGAGGGTAATGGTGGCGATGCCTTGCTCCTCGCCGTGCTCCGCAATCGTGCAGGTAACCGAGTCAACCATAGCGCGAATGTATCGAGGCAAGGACGCTGCGACAAGCCCTGTCTCCGAGAGACCGGAAGGGTCACCGCAGGCCGGCCAGCGCCCCGCCCCGGGCTGCGCTGGCCGGCCGATGCGGCGATAAGCCCCTCGGAAAAGACGGACCGACAAACGCCTTGCCTGGCTGGGAGGTAGCGAGTATGGTCCGCCTTCCTTGGCGCTGCCCTGGCCGCCGTCCCCGACGCCAGCTGTGCCTGAGCCCCGGTCTCTCTGTCCCCATCGTCATCGCCCATGGATCGTTCAAGTGTTGATAGCGTCGTACAGCAGCTGACGGCGACCGCGCTGGCTTCGCGCGCTGCCGCGCCGGGCACCAGCGATCCGGCAAGCGAGCTCCTCGACCCCATCAACCTTGGCCTGGTGCTGCCCGAGTTCGAGGGGCCGCTGGATCTGCTGCTGCATCTGGTGCGCAAGCACGAGCTGGATGTCTTTAACATCCCGATCTCGTTTATCACCCAGCAGTACCTGATGACGCTGTCGGCGATGCAGGCGCTGAACATGGATGTGGCCAGCGAGTACCTGCTGATGGCGGCGACGCTGGCCTATATCAAGTCGCGCGAGCTCTTGCCGCCCGAGGCGCAGGCGGTGCTGGAGGCCGAGGAGGGGGAAGAGGCGGAGCTGGGCGATCCGCGCGAGCTTTTGGTCAAGCGCCTGCTTGAGTACCAGAAGTTCAAGACGGCGGCCGCGCTGCTGGCCGAGCGCCCGGTGGTGGGCCGCAACGTCTGGACGCGCGATGTGCTGCCCGATGCCAGCGATATCGTGCCGGTTGCGCCGCTGGCCGAGGTACCGGTGTGGGAGCTGATCGATCTTCTGGCCAAGCTGCACGGCAAGCGGCAGCGCAAGCTGACGCACGAAGTCACCGTCGAGCGCCTGTCGCTGGCCGACCGCATCAACCAGATCAACGAAGCGCTGGACAGCGCCGCGCCGCTGATTCAGACGGTGTACACCTACGACAAGCTCTTGACCCAGCTCGCCACCCAGGAGCCCGAGAGCGACTTTATGTATCAGGCGGTGCTGACGCTGCTGGCGGTGCTGGAGATGGCCCGCCTGCGCCTGGTCGCCGTGTATCAGGCCGAGGAGCGCGGCACGATCTATGTCTGTCGTCCCGGCGTCGATCCGCAGGGCGGGGGACCGCCGCCTGAGCGCGCGCCCGACCCGGCGTCTGAGGCTTCTGAGTCTTCCGCGTCTTCTGACCTGGCTGCCGCCCCAACCCCTCCTTCCTCCGCTGCCGATGAGGCGTCGATGCCGACGGAAACTGCGGCTGTCGCGGAGCCGATGGAGCCGATTGCCGCATGAGTATCTATCGTCCCGAAGCGGACCCCGAAGTCGAGCGCCCAAGTGACGAGGGCTCCCCGATCGTCGAGCATCAGCCGCTGCCGTATGGCGAGGAGCTGCTTGACGCCGAGTCCTCCGACGAGGCTGTGCCCCCTGAGCTGTACGACGAGGCCATCGCCGAGCACGCGGTGCCGGCCCACTATCCCGACGCCGCGCTCCCGCCTGAAGCCGAGGTGGCCGAGGAGGACGCGGTACAGACCCTGCCACGGCAGCGCCTGCGCTCGGTCTTAGAGAGCCTGCTGTTCGTCGCCGACAAGCCGCTGCCGCTGCAGCGCCTGCTCGAAATCCTCGAAGAGCAGGCGCAGGAGCCCAGCGGGCGCGGCGGGCCACCGCTGTATCAGGCGGCGCAGCTTCAGGATGTGCTGGTCGAGCTGGCGGCCGAGCTTGCCGAAGGGGGACGTGGCATCGAGCTGCACCAAGTCGCCGGCGGCTGGCAGCTTCGCACGGCGCCGCAGAACGCGGCCTGGGTGCAGCGACAGCTGCAGCAGAAGCCGCAGCGCCTGTCGCGCGCTCAGCTTGAGACGATGACCATCATCGCCTACCGCCAGCCGATCACCCGGCCCGAGATCGATGACGTGCGCGGCGTCGATTCCGGCGGCGCGCTCAAGACGCTCCTGGAGCGTCGCCTGGTGCGCATCCTCGGCAAAAAAGAGGAGCCCGGTCGACCGCTGCTTTACGGCACCACGCGCGAGTTCTTGGAGTTCTTTAACCTGCGCGATCTCAAAGACCTGCCGACGCTGCGCGAGTACTACGAGCTCAACGACGAGAACAAGGCGCGGGTGCGGGCGGCCCATCCCGAGGCCCTGGTCGAGGGCTTTGTCACCGCTGCTCCCGGCGCGCCGCCGACCGACGGCGAGCCCGCCGGCCCGCAGCAGATCGCGCTGCCGCAGACCAGCCCCAGCCCGCTTCCCACCGTTGCCCATGCCCCGGCGCCTGCCGCACCTGCCGTCGCAGCGCCGACGCTAGATACCCCCCTTAGCCGCGTCGAGATTTTGGATCAGCAGCTGGCCGATGATGTCGAGCAGCTGACCAAGATCGACGAGCTAATCGCCTCGGTGCGGGTCGATACACCACCGATTGATGTCCTTTTAGGAATGGCCGAGGCCGCCGCCCAGGCCGAGACTGCCGAGGCTGCGACCAGCCCTGACGGCGAAGCAGACGAAGAAGAAGCCGACGACGAGAGCGTCGCGCAGAAAGCGGCTGGGCCCGGCCAGCCAGGGAGTACGAAGGAATGACAGGAGTTCGTTTACAGCTGGTGTTGGCCAAGGGCGGCGTGGCCTCACGTCGAGCGGCCGAGGTGCTGATGCAAGCCGGGCGCGTGACCGTAAATGGTCGCGTAGTCAGCGAGCTGGGTACCCGCGTCGATCCCGCCGTCGATCGCATCACCGTCGATGGCCGCGAGGTCTCGCGCGAGCCTCTGGCCTACTACCTGCTCAACAAGCCCAAGGGCTATGTCACCACCGCCTCGGATCCTGAGGGGCGGGCTACCGTCTTCGATCTGCTCAATGAGCAGGGCATCGCCTGCCGCGTGGCGCCGCCGCCCGGCCCGGTGCTAGACCCGGGCAAGTCGCGGCCGCCGCCGGCCCCCGGGCTGCGCCTGTTTGCGGTGGGGCGACTCGACTACAACACCGAGGGCGCGCTGCTATTGACCAACGATGGCGAGCTGGCGCATGCGCTGATGCATCCCAGCCGCGGCGTGACCAAGATCTATCACGCCAAGCTGCGCGGCGAGATCGACCGCGAGCAGATCCTGCGCCTGTCGCGCGGGGTCGAGCTGCCGCCGGCCCGCGTCTTGGACGCCGACGGCAAGCCGGTCGAAGACCAGGTGCCGCGCCCCGCCCGACGAGGTGCCAGCAGCAAGCCGGTGCGCGAGCACAGCGCCCCCTGCGAGGTGCGGCTGATCAAGCACACCGGCCGCCACACCTGGCTTGAGTTTGAGCTGCACGAGGGCAAAAACCGTCAGATTCATCGCATGTCAGAGGCGATCGGCAGCTCGCTGCTCAAGTTGATGCGCGTCGCCTACGCCGATCTGGAGCTGGGAGAGCTGGAGACTGGCTCGGCCCGCTCGCTAACCCCGCGCGAGATCGCGGCCCTGCGGAGTCAGGTTGGCCTGGCGCCGCCAGCCGAGTCGGCGCTGCAGTCACCGGGCGAGCGTCGTTCGCCACGGCGTCCGCTGGCGTCAGCCGACCGCGGCTTCGATCGCCCGCGCTCCTCGCATCGCGGCTGGGAGAGTGACTCGCGTCCAGCCGGCCGCTCCGCCAGTGAGGATCGCCGTCCTGCGCGCTCGGGTCCGCCGCGTCGTGAGTGGAGCGATCGTCCGCGC
>CAZVMD010000431.1:0-1850 GCA_964628555.1 uncultured Myxococcales bacterium
GGCCATAGTGGCAGAACGTGCACTTGCCCCAGTAGCAGCCGCGCGTCGGGTCGTAGGGCAGGACGAGCTGCGGCGACAGGTACAGCGACAGCGGCAGACCATCGAAGTCAGGGGCTGGCAGCTGCTTTAGATCTTCCATGCCATGCCCGGCGCGATAGCCCGCCTGCCCCGTCCCGTCGCGCTGCACGACGTTGGGCAGCTCCGCCAGCGCCGGGCTGGCCGTCGGTCCGGCCTGCAGAGCTCGCAGCAGCGCAAGCAGGCTGTGCTCGCCCTCGTAGACCACGGCGCTGTCGAAGGGACCCAGGGCCGCCGCCATCTTTGGACTGGGCCCGCCGCCCGCGGCCACCTGGCGAATCAGGAGCTGCGTCATCGCCGGTCCACCGACGGTCAGGTGGACTTCCGGCAGGGCTTTTTTGATCGCTCGCGCCAGCGCATAGGTCGGCTGCAGCTGGCCGGGGAAGCACACCGACAGGCCAATGACCGTCGGACGCGCGGCGCGCAGGCGCGGGATCAGCACACCTGTGACATAGGCGGAAAAGGGATCGTGGGCCGGCTCCGAGTCGTGCGCGATCTCCTCGGGCGAGGTGAGGGCGAACGGCGTGCGATAGGCGGTGAAGTCCAGCGACAGCGGGGTGTAGGCGGCCGAGATCACGCGCAGCCCGGCATCGATCGTGCTGACCGCCAGACCGTAGGCAGCCGCATCGTAGAAGCGCTCGCGATCGCGCAGCGTCGCCTTGGCCGCCGCGACGTGATCCGGCACCGCGAAGGCATCGCCGCGAGCATTCCATAGCGCGCCATACGCCAGCTGATCGACATGCGACAGGGCCGACTTGCGATCGAGCTTGGCCAGCCGCGCTTCCAGGCGATCGCGCAGCCCGGCCATCGCCGTCGGCGAGAGCAGGGCGTCGTAGGCTTCGATGTTGGCGTCGATCGGCAGCACCCGCACGCCGTGGGCGCGCAGAAAGCCGGTCAGCATCGGCACCGCCAGATAGGGCGCGGTCGGATCGCAGGACGGCGGATAGATCAGCGCGACATCGACGGCAGCGTCGGCGCCGGCCGGGTGGGCAGGGGCAGTTTCGTCGAGGGAGGGGGCAGACACGGCGGCATTATATGCAGGTCACCGCCCCCCAATGCACAATTCACCGGGCCCAAACCTCCGACGGAGCGCGCGCGGCTGACCGGGGCACGTGCTAGCTTGACCGCGTGCGCGACGACTCCCCGATTTTGCGCCGTGGCCTGTCGCTGTTTCTGGTGCTGGCGCTGAGCAAGGCCATCGTCTTGGGCCTGCGCTTGGCCGACGGCGAGAGCCCGCTATCGACGCTGAGCCCAAGCCAGATCCTGAGCCTGCCCGCCGCGCTGTGGGGTCAGGATCTGCTGTTCGTGCTGTCGTTTGTGGCCGGCGAGTGGCTGAGCCGCAAGCTGTGGCCACGCGGGCGGCTGTTTACGCTGTTTTATGTCGCCACCGCGCTGTACTCGGCGAGCAACGTGCCGGTGATGCGCATGTTCGGCACGCCGCTGACCTTTCCGATCTTAAGTGCGGCCGGGCCGGCGCTGCTCGACTCGCTGCGGCTGTACTTAACGCGCGGCAACCTGCTGGGCATCGGCGGCGTGCTTTCGGCGGCGCTGCTGTTTCCGCGCCTGTTTCGCTGGCTGTTCCGGCGCCTGCTGTACCTGGCCTGGCCCGAGCTATTTACGCTGCGCCGGCTGGGGGTCTCGGCCGGGCTCTTGCTGGCTGGGCTTAGCCTGCTGGGCATCGGGCAGCGGCCAAGCGAGCTTGCCGGTCTGAGCCGCAACCCGGTCTATGCCCTGCTCCGCTCGACGCTGCAGCAGCGGGGAGAGGATCCGGCCGC
>CAZVMD010000431.1:1950-5378 GCA_964628555.1 uncultured Myxococcales bacterium
CGCTGACCTGAGGCCGCTTATCGGGGCCGCGCGGGGGCGCGATGTGCTGTGGATCGTGCTCGAATCGACGGCGGCCGGCTATCTGCCGGGCTACGCCGGGCTGGCTGCGACGCCGCCCTCGGGCCCGCTGGCCGACCCGCTGCCGACGCTGTCGCAGCTTGCGCAGGGCGGGGTGCAGTTCGACGCCATCTACGCCGCCTATCCCGAGAGCATCAAGGGCCTGTACTCGCAGCTCTGCTCGACGGTGCCGGCCGCGCACACGACGGCTTCGCACTATGCCCAGGCCCGGCGTCCCTGCGACAGCGTGGCGGCCCGCTTCGCGGCCTCTGGCTATGACACGGCGATGTTTCACTCGGGCTGGTTCGCCTACCTGGGCATGCAGGACATCGTCCGCGAGCGCGGCTTTGCTCTGCTCAAGGACGCCGGCGACATCGGCGGACGCTACCAGACCAGCTTCGGCGTCGACGAGAACAGCACGGTCGAGCAGCTCCTGGCCTATTTCGATGCCCGCCCGCCGGGCCAGCCCGCCTTCGTCATGTATCTGCCGATAGCCGGCCACCACCCCTATCGCTCGCCCGGTCCGCAGCAGGGTCGGCCACAGCCCTTTGGCACGGATAGTGAGCTCGCTCACTATCGAAACGATCTATACCTCGGCGATCAGGCCCTGGCCCGGCTGTGGCAGGGCCTGGCTGCTCGGCAGCGACTGCAGCGGATGGCGATCGTCGTCTCAGGGGATCACGGCGAGGCCTTCCGCCAGCATCCCGGCAACTTCGGCCACACGCTGTTTTTGTACGAAGAGAACGTCCACGTGCCGCTGTATCTGATCGTGCCGGGCATCACCGATGTGCCGCCGTTTCGCAGCCCGGCTGGCCCGCGCCACAGTCGAGCACCGGGCAGCGTCCTCGATATCGGGCCGACGCTCTTGGCCCTGGCTGGCATCGCGCCGGGTGGGCCAGCCGCGCCGGGGCAGAGCGGCCGCTCGCTCTTGCACGACGGGGAGGCGGCGGCGCGCGGCGATCTTTTGTGGCCGCACTTTCTTTCCGACCACGCGCTGTTTCAGCTGGGCCTGCGCCACGGTGACTACAAGTTCATCGACGAGCCGGACAGCGGTCGGGCTCAGCTCTACGATCTGCGCCGCGATCCCGAGGAGCAGCACAATCTGGCCAGCACCCAGCCGCGCCGCGTCGAGCACTACCGCGCCCATCTGCGCGCCTGGGCCAAGCGGCAGCGCCTCTTGTTGCACGCCGCGCCGGCTCCCGGCGCCCGCTAGCCCGGCTCGCAGCCCTGGCTCAGCCGGGTGGCCCCAGCGTCTGCCCCTGCCGGATCTCTTGGCCCGGCGTGAGGTCGAGGCGGTCGAGCAGGCCGGGCGAAAACAGCAGCACCACCGTCGAGCCAAAGCTGAAGTGACCCAGGCGCTCGCCGTGGCGATAGCGGCGCTCTAGCTGCGTCGCCTGCGGCACCCGCCACACCTCCTGCGGCTCGGCGGCCAGGTGAATGCCTCCGACCAGGCTGGCCCCGACCATCACCAGCACATACGGTGCCTCGCCAGCGGTGGTAGCGGCCGAGAAGAACAGCGCCGCCCGCTCGTTGCGCTCGTACACCCCCGGGATGTGCGCGAGCGCCGCCGCGTTCTGCGGGAAGTAGCGCCCCGGCAGCCACTGACAGCGCTGCAGCGTCGAGTCGCAGGGCGCGTGGATGTGGTGATAGCCGCGCGGGCTCAAGAAGATCGCCGCGTAGTGACCGCCGCAGTAGGGAGCCAGCGTCGCCGTGTGCCGGTAGCCGTTGACCACCCGCTCCAGCGACAGGCGGTGCCCTTTGAGCGCGATCTCGGTTTGGGCCGTGATTCGGCCGGTCGCGAACACCTGGCCATCGACCGGGCTGGTGATGCCGGTGCCCAGCGGGCGCGCACCCGGCCGCAGACGACGCAGGAAGAACTCCTCTAGCGAGGCGTACTGCGTCGGCTCGCAGTCGGTCATGTCGATGCCGGCGCGGCGGATCCACAGCCGAATCGCCGCCTGCACCGCCGCCGCCGGGGCCTGGGCTTGCATCAGGCGCGCAGTTAGCTGATTGAGGACGCCGTGCGGCAGGAACGAGTACGCGCGCAGAAACGGAGCGGACGTGTGCAGGCTCATGCGGCCTCCTCTGACAGGGCGGACGGGCGGACGGTGGGCGCGGCCGCAGCTTCGGGCCGCGGCGTGGCCGGCAGCACCAGACAGAGCTGCTTGAGCAGCCACGGGGAAATGACGACTCGCAGCGTGGCCGGGGGGCGCCGCAGCAGCCACTCGTGCACGATGCGCGGCGGCTGATCCGCCTCTGGCTGATACAGCGCGGCCCGGTCGCCGACGTAGCCCAGCGGAAAGATCAGCAAATCTACGTGCTGATGTTGGACTGGGCAGTAGATCTGCGGATACAGGACCAGCCGCTCACCTGCGATGCCCGCTGCGGCAAGCGCCGCCTGCGCCTGCGCCAGGTGCTCGCTGCTTGCGTCGATCAGCACCAGAGTGGCGGTCGGCAGCCGCTCCGAAAGGAGCAGCGCGGTGCGCGGAAACAGCCCGCCGCCGACGATGCCGATGCGCAGCGCCGGACGCTGCAGCAGGGGGGCGAGCTCGGGGTGAGCCAAGACGCGTGATAGGGCGCGGCGATGGCTCGACAGCATGAAGTGCTGGATCGGACCCGGCGACAGCGCCAGTCGCTCCAGCCCGATCAGGACCTGTCCCAGCCCGCGATTGACGAGGCGGCGCAGGCGCTGCAGCCCCGGCGACAGGCCGCGCAGCACCGGCGGCAGGTCGCTCTCGCTCGGCTGCGTCGCGGCTCGCCGAGCCGGCAGCTGACTCCAGTGCGTGCCGGGGAAGCGATGGTGCTCGCCGTGATAGCCGTCGTTCCACCACAGCAGGTTGTACAGCCGGCCGTAGTAGCTCACGCCTGGCTCGACGGCGACCGGCTGGCCGGCGTGCTCGTAGTGCCCCTGGAGCTGGCACAGCAGCATGGCCAGGCCATAGCCGGGCAGGAAGGCGCCCAGGAAGGCCCGCGGCAGCCCCCACAGCAGGCCCAGCCAGAGGACGCCGACCGCCGCGATCTCGACGAGCTCAGCGACCGTGGCCGGCGGGGCCGGGGCGCGCTCGCCGGCGTGGTGCCACAGATGACGGCGCCGCCAGGTGCGCTGCGGCACCGAGGTGGAAAGGGTCAGGAAGGCGGAAAACAGCGCGCTCAGCCAGCGCGAGCGGAAGATCGGCCGGTGCAGGTGGTTATGCGCGACGGTGTTGGCGCTCCACCAGATGGTGCCGGCCAGCAGCAGCGCCGACAGGGCAAGCTGCGGCAGCGAGCGCGGCCACAGCAGACACAGCGCGCACAGCCCAGCTTGCAGCAGCGCCCCCAGGAGCAGGAGGGCATCGAGCGGGGAGTAGCGAAAGAGCGAGCGCGTCATGGAC
>CAZVMD010000432.1:0-5372 GCA_964628555.1 uncultured Myxococcales bacterium
CGTACAAGATCCCGTCCTGCATTCCCAAGCTTTCGGCGCGCGGGATTTGACTTGAGTTAAGCGTAGCCTTCAGGGGAGCTGACGACGAAGCATAGGGCACAGGATGTAGCACCCACTGTAGTGGAGCTCGATAAAGGAACCTGCGATCCGCCAAGTCGTGCATCTGGAGCTCGGCTAGGCCAATGCGATAGGTCTGCGACAGGGTTGCCGGGATTGCTAGCGACACTACTCGTCCCATCTTGTTATCAATAAACACACAGCGTGTCGCCAGTTCGCTGTTACGCGCCCCCTGACTCAGGGTCACAGAGAAGGGAACACACTGATGCGTCCCTCCCTCAGAATAAACAGATATATCCGCTCCAAAGCGCTTATCAAAGACGCCTCCCTGTGTTATTTGTATCGATAAACCACAAATAGAATTGTCCGGTTCTAAATCACATAACGCTGCCGTCCGGCAAGCAGAGCAACACGCAACAACCAGGATTATTCCTATGATTTTTGCGTGGCACATAGAGCTTCTCGCGCTCCGGAAGATCGGATCCCGGCTACGGACAGGATAGCGCCGCCGGCTACCCCAGCTAGGCCCGAAAGCACGAATCCAACGACATATTCTGACTTCGTATCGCGAAGGACTGGATTGAGTGTCCCCACGGTCATGGTCTGCACACCCGTCGGCGTTCGATCGAGACCGTACAGCACAAACGACGGAATCAACCCCAAAAGCCCCGCACCAGCGACTGTGCTGCCGGCGATTAGTAGTTTTTTGTTGGTTGATAGGGCTTCGGCTGGACAGCGGGTGGGGGGTACCTGGGTACGGCTTGCCGGGAGGGGCGCAGAGGGCTCAGAAGGCCGCGCTAGCTGCGTCACCGTCGGAAGGCGCGGTGCTGGGGCGGGTGGCTCGGGGGGTGGGCTTGGCGCTTGAGCGAGGCGGGGCGGCTCGGGGCTCGCGGGGGCGGGAACAGCGACGGGAGCGGGCGGGGCGGCGGGCCTGGGGTGGAGGGCGGACTCGGCGGCGGGGTCGGGCTGGCCCTCGCTCATCAGGGCGTCGCTTAGCCAGCGCAGGACGATGTCGCGGCCCGGGGTATCGGGCGGAACTGACTTGAGATAGCGGTTGTAGGCATTGACGGCTTCGCTGATTCGCCCCCACAGGTGATAGGCGCGACCGAGATCCATATAAAGGCGCACATCCCGCTGCTCAGTTCGCTTTAGGGCTTCTAAAAAGACCGCAACCGCTTGCTCGTAGCGCCCACCGGCCGAGTACTTGCGGGCCTGCAGCAGCAGCTTGCGACAAGCCGGGTTCTGCTCGCAGTGCTCAGGCGCAGCAGTTTGAACTTTGGCGGGTCCCGGCTGCGCCGACAGCGAAAACCAGGGCAGCAGCCACAGTACCCCCACAAGCCCCAGCCTATGGCCATAAGGCACCTGAATCCGCTGCCGCAGCAAGCTGCTCATGTCGGCTCTATAGCACAGCGACTTGCCCTGCGGGCGACGGAATGCGCGTGCATTTCCATTTTTCTTCTGTGCTATGGTGCCGGCGCTTTGACGGCGCTGAGCGGCCGAAAAATGATTGCTGCCTCGGTTGGCTTGGTTGGTCGGTTGGCTTGGTCGGAATAGATGAGGAGGATGCCGTTGTCTCGATTTGTTCGACTTTGTCGTGGTCGGCTGTTTTCGCTGCTGCTGGGCCTGTGTGGACTCGTCAGTGCCGGCTGCACCCGCTATGCCGTTCTGGCCGTCGAGCCCGGGGGCTGCGTAAACCCGGCGAGTGGACTATGCCCGTCAAGCGGGGTAGCCGGGGACTCGCGCATTTTGGAAGTGCGCTTCTATCAGCTCAAAGAAGCGGTGCAGGTCTGCAAGCTCGACTTCAATGCGTTTCTCGATGGCAAAGATCTCGATGTGCTGAAGGCGGCGCTGGCCGATACGCAGCGGCTCGACTTGACGCGCAAGACCGAATTCCTCGAACAGGGCAAGTCGCGCGTGCTCTCGCCCTGGCAGCTGCTGCCGCAGACGCGCTATGTGCTGGCGGTGGCGGTGGGGCGCTCGCGCTCGAAGAACTCGCTGCGGCAGATGATGGCGAGTCAGCTAACCAGTGAGACGCAGGTCCATGTCCGTGGCACCGACCTGTGCCTGGTGCGCCCCTGCGAGATCAACATGGAGTCGGAGTGCCCATGAGCCAGTACAGCAAGGTCGCGTGGAAGGACGGGATGTTCCTGCTGCCGCAGCACTTTCAGCAGGCCGAGCGCAGCCTGGAAGCGTCGCTGCGCACACAGATCATGGGACCGCGGCCGCTGGCCTGGGGGGTGCTGGAGCTTGCGATCAATGAGGCGGCGATTCGCGAAGGCCGCATCGAGATCGAGCGCTGCCGCGCCATCATGCCGGACGGCACGCCGGTCGAGATCCCGGGCGCCGATCCCGCGCCACCGTCGGCGACGCTGCGTGGCGATGCCAGCGGACAAGCGGTGCAGGTGTACCTGACGCTGCCGGCCCGACGCGCCCGCACCCCTCTTTTGGCCGCGAGCAGCGAGCGGGCCGAGATCCGCTTTGTCGAGCGGGCACTGGAAGTCGCCGATGATCTGGACCCCGATCAGACGCAGACGATCGATGTGGCGGTCAAGAACCTGCGGCTGGGCCTGGGCGGCTCTTCGCTGGACGGGGTCATCGCACTGAAGCTGGCCGAGATCGAGCGCAGCCCGGAGGGCCTCTTTGGCCTGCGCGCTGACTACGTGCCGCCGACGCCGCTTTTGTCTTCGTCGGCGACGCTTGTGCGCCGCGTACAAGAGGTGCTGGGCCGGGTCCGCGCCAAGGCCGATGAGCTGACGGCGAAGCGACGCCAGGCCGGCGAAGCGCTGGTCTACGATGCGGCGACGCTGACGCAGTTTTGGCTGCTGCAGACCTTAAACCAGTCGCTGCCCGCGCTGCGACACCTGCTCAGCCTGCCCGAGACGCATCCGGCTCAGCTCTACGGTGAGCTGCTGCGGCTGGCCGGTGGACTGCTGATCTTTTCGGCCGACGCCAGCCCTGACTTCCCGCCCTATCAGCACGACCACATCGGCGCCTGCTTCTCGGCGCTTTTCGCCCGCATCTACGAGCTGCTGGGCGTCGTGGTGCGCGAGCGCTACAGCGTCATTCGCCTGACCCAGAATCGCTATGTCTGGGATGGCCGCATTGACGAACAAGCCCTGCTCGAACGCGGCGAGTTCTATCTGGTGGCTACCGGCGATGTGCCGCGCAGCGAGATCGATCGCCTGCCCGGTGCCTGCAAGGTCGCCGAGAGCGGACGCGTCGAGAGCCTGGCCCGCACCGCCAACCCTGGCCTGCGTCTGGATCCGGTGCCGCGGCCGCGCGAGCCGATCCCGGTGCGCAAGGACGCCACCTACTTCCGCCTGTATAGCGAGGGGCCGCTGTGGGATGAGGTCAAAAAGAGCGGCCAGATCGGCCTGTTTGTGCCCCGCGCGCCCGAGGGACTGACCCTAGAGCTGGTGGTGCTGCGCGATGCCGTGGCCGGAGGTGGGCGATGAGTCAGCCGAGCGCTGTGGACTCGCTGCCGCTGCGCCGCGCCTATCGTGACATCCTGCTGTTTGCCGGCTGGGTGCGCGAGGGCAAGCTGGCAAGCAGCCGATATACAGAGCTGCGGACCTGGGTCGAGCGCAGCCTGCGCGCCGAGCGCTCGCAGCTCCTGCGGGCAGGCCTCGATGAAGAGCTGGTCGCTGACGCCCAGCTGATCGCCATCGCCCTGATCGACGAAGCGGTGCAGGCTGGCCCGGCCCGCGATCTCGCCGAGCAGTGGGGCCGCGACACGCTGCAGTATGCCCAGTACAAGCACAACAACCTCGGTCGCGACTTCTTCGAGCGACTGGACTACTGGCAGCGGCGTCCCGACGTGCCGATCGGCCTGCTGGAGCTGTTCGCGCGCGTGCTCGCCTGGGGCTTTGAGGGCCGCTACCGCGAAGAGAATCGCCTGGGCGATCTGCGCACTCTGCGCGAGTCGCTGCAGAACGATCTGGTCCGCCGCAGCGGCAGCCTGCCGCCCCTGGCCCCGCCGCTGTCGGCCCTGGCCAAGCTGCCCCTGCCGCCGCCGATCGTGCGCGCCCCATGGGTGTTTGGGATGGGAACGTCGCTGCTTCTGGCGCTGGGTCTCGTGCTAACGCTCTTCCTGCGATGTCACGCAAGAGATGTTAGCCACGAACTCTCGGCATCGCCTGCCGGCGGAAGCGAGGGGGAGAACGGCGCAGCCCCCCGCTAGAAGTCATCGCCAACAGAGGAGCGGCAGGCCTTGACCATCAGTTCTCCAAGAGTTTCCACCCCGCATTTCACGCTCTGAGGTCGTTTGATGCGCAAGCTGTTTTCCTTTCTCGCTCGCCCAATCGTCTGGTCCACGCTCGGCCTGGCGCTGCTTCTTTTCGCGCTGTACTTCATCTGCGATCTGCTGCGCCTTGAGGACAGCCGCTGGCTGGTTGAGCTCTTGGTGGGCGCACCCCTGTCGATCTTTTTGATCACCTACTG
Organism: uncultured Myxococcales bacterium; assembly: GCA_964628555.1. GTDB lineage: Bacteria > Myxococcota_A > Polyangia > Palsa-1104 > JAEUJZ01 > JAEUJZ01. The sequence goes on from CAZVMD010000432.1 coordinate 4,498, forward strand.
GCTGCGCCGCTTCCTGCTGGACCGCCGCCTGACGCGCGAGCTAGCCAACCAAGCGCGCAAGCAGGCCGCGGTGGCCGGGCCCGACGCGCTGCGCGACTTCAAGGCATTTGAAGAAGAGTTCAAGCGCGCCTTCGGCGAGCTCAATGAGGCCTGTCGCAAGCGTGGCCTCGTCGGGGGGGCGGCCGCCCTGCCGTGGATCCTGGTCATGGGACCGCCGGCCGTCGGCAAGACGACGGCGCTCGATCGCTCGGGCCTGCGCTTTACCAGCTTGGGCCGGCGCCTGCACGGCATCGGTCCGACGCGCAACTGCACCTGGTGGCTGGCCAGCGACGCCATCTTCCTCGATACCGCCGGTCGCTATGCCGTGGTCGATGAAGACAAGCAGGAGTGGGCAGCCTTCCTGCGCCTGCTGCAGCGCCGCCGCAGCCAGCCGCTCGATGCCGTGGTGCTGCAGGTCGGCCTCGATGAAATCCTCGATCGCTCCCCCGCTGAGATCGAGCGAGCCGCGCTGGTCCTGCGCGAGCGCCTGGACGAGATCTCGGATCTGCTGGGCGTGCAGACGCCGGTGCATGTCCTGTTTAACAAGTGCGATCTGCTGGATGGTTTTCTCGAATTCTTCGCCGATCTCAGCGACGATGAGCGGCGCCAGCCCTGGGGCTTTGCTATCGAGACCGCGCAGCCCGGACGCACGACCTCGCTGCGCGAGCGCTTCGACGCGGGCCTCGACTCTCTCCTTTTGTCCCTGCGCGCCCGCTTGAGCAGCCGCGTTCTGGTGCAGGGCGAGCGCAGTGCCCGCGAAGCCGTGCTCGGCTTTCCCGACGAGGTCGAAGCCCTGCGCGAGCCGCTGCGCCGCTTCACCGAGACCCTGCTGGGAG
>CAZVMD010000433.1:0-5344 GCA_964628555.1 uncultured Myxococcales bacterium
GGGGCCCCACGCCGGGGCAGTTTTTCACTTGTGACCATGGGAAAGGCCCTGGCTCGACCGCGAGCTCTACGAGGAGGCATATTCATGAGCGCTACCAAACTTGACTATTTTCTAATTAGCACCTTCGCTGCGGTCTCTGTGTCCGCATGTTCCAGTATGGGGTCACCCGATGTCTCTGCAGCGGATTACAAAATTCCCCAGAGGTATGATGCCGGACCTGACAGGGTGTACGTCAACGGCAGGCAGACCAACGGACAACAAGTCCGTGGGACTCTCCTCAATAGCCGGCTGGCAAATGGCCGAATCCTCAATGGCTCATTTGAAAATAATGTCCTAAATGGCGAACCCATCTCCTTGGTTTATGTAGATACGGTAGCCGGAGCCTCCTATAAGGGCCCCGGCCTCGTCGGCACTGCGGTGACCGGACAGCTGCCAGATGGCTCGACGCGAGAGCTGCGCTTCGCGGGGTATGATGCGACCACTGTGCCGGGCGCCCACTTGTACTTGGTTAACTATGCCGATAGTGGCGAGTCCGTGTGTGGGAATCGCGACGGGCTGCCCATCTGGACCGCCATACTGCCGCAGTTATTTGACGGAACGACTGGCGATGAGATAGCAGGCGATCCAAATAAATATACTTTCAGTTGCCGATTTGGCGCAATTCAAAAATGTCAAGAAGCTGGTTACCTAAAAAATGGAACGGCGCGCGAAAGAAAGAGCGGTGTGGATCGAATTCGTAGATTGAGCGACTACCATGCTGCTTGTGTGAAGATGATGCGGGCCGACTACTGTGGCAACGCAATCCCTCATACATTCGAGGGGGCCAGTGTGAATTATTACGACCATCTTGTGGGTGGCAATCAAGCCGTCACGGCGAGCGACGGGCAAGATGGATTCTATCTTGAATCGGAGTGGGACGCCGACGGTGCCCATTGCATAAATATGACGCGCTGGATGCCCAATACCCTAAGCAGCCTGGCCATGAATCAGAGTAGCGCGAATCCGGACTTTGAATACGTGCGGCTGAACTGCCCAGCGCGGTTTGCCTTCCCTGTTCCTCTGGCCAGCGGCGGCATGTCCGTTCCAGACCGCGCCTGCGGCGCAAGCTCGAACTGGAATACCTCTGTGGGCTGGGACCAATACGCCGAGAATACGCCGCAGCAGCTGGGTCGCAGCAAGATCCGTACGAATACCATGATGAATAAATATGGCTTGCCATAAATACTTTATCTATCTACTGGACCGCAATAAATCGCATAGTCCAGTAAACTGGAATATCTATGAGGCAGGGCTTTACAGCGGCGCGACGTACAGGAAGTTCAGGCACATCTCGTCGTGGGTGCCCTCGCCCCAGCGGACATCGCGCGGCGGCTGACGCTGGCCGTCGACCACTGGCTGGTTGCTGGCGCTGTTGTCGAACTCGCAGGTGATCTGCAGCGTGTCCTGCGGCCTTAGCTCGTAGGGAGTCTGGAAGGCATAGGGCAGCTGCCAGTTGAAGTCCCAGCGCGGAATCTCCAGCAGGAGCGGACCGTCGACGACGGCGACCGTCTGCTTGCGTCCCAACAGGTGCATATGCGGCGCGCTGCCGTGTAGCAGCAGGTTGCCGGCCGGGAAGCCGTAGTAGGCCGCAAGCTGCCAGACTGGAAACTCCACCGTCTGTCGCGCCGCCGCGTCGCCGGCCTTGATAAACAGTCCCCGCGGATTGGCCACCGGCCAGATCTGCGCCAGGCGCGGCGGCGGCGTCGCCGATAGCTCCATCACGGCAGAGGTGCGGTCGGCTCGCGCGCCGTTCGCCAGGTTGTAGTGGACCTGCATGACCAAGATCGATCCGCGCGCCAGCTTGAGCCCTGTGCCGGCCGGAAAGCGCGCCGGGACCCCGCCGGGTGCCCAGGCCATGACCACCCGCGCATCGTCGCCCGAGCCGGCGCCGCCGAAGCAGTTGTAGCCGACCTGGCCATCCTTGCCGAGCAGCGCCCGCACCTTGGCGACACCGCTGCTTGGCACTTCGAACAGGACGACGTGGTGGACGATGCGCACCTGATCGGGCTGGATGGCCACGGCGTGAACATAGAGGTCGCTCGCTAGCTCGTCGCCGACCACGAAGCAGCGATAGTCATCGGCCTGCTTGGCGTTGGGCAGATAGGAAGCTTCCGGCATCAGGCGCCGATCCGGACGCGGTAGCTCGACGGTCTCGGGCGGTGGAATGTCGCTGCGCGGCGGGCTTTCCGGATTCCCTTTTTCCATGCCGCTGTCGAGCCAGCGCAATAAAAGCTCGCTGTCCTGCGGCCGCAGCTTGTGCGAGTAGCGCAGCGGCAGACCGGCCTCGGAAGCCAGCCAGGGCGGCATGGTCCCGGCCTGCACCGCCCGACGGATCGAGGCGGCGTAGCGGGCCACGCTGTCATAGTCGGTCAGCGCAAACGGCGCGATGCCGTCCGCGACGTGACAGCCGGTGCAGTAGCGGGCCAGAAGCGGCACCATGTCCCGGTGGTAGGTCACCGCTTCCTCGACCGCCGGCATCGGCTCGGCGCAGGAAAGGAGCGTGGCAAGAAGGAGGAAGAAAAGCTGGCGCGGCTCGCTTCGCATCGTCCTGCGCTACCACGAGCCGAGCAGGCAGGCAACCTCGACCGCGAGCCGCGCGCCTCGCCCCGGCGCGTCCCGCCCACCGCTACTTCTGAAACGGCGAGTTCAGGACGCTAAAGACCGAGTTTTTCAGCCAGAAGGAGTTGGCGTGGACGCGGAAGCTGGACGGGCTGAGCCGGACGCGCGACAGGTAGCCGCTGTGCGTGTGGCCCATGACGTAGACGCCAAAGGCCTGCTCGGGCGCGTGCAGCGCAGTGTCGACGGCGAGGTGGGCAGCGACATCAAGGAAGACCTGCCGCCGATCGGGGTCGAGCTTGCGCAGGAAGGGATACTCAAAGACCTCGTTGGTCAGGAACTGGCCGTCCTTGGCCCCGTCGCGGTTGCTGGCATCGCCGCGGTGGCCGTGCTCGGCAAACAGGCCGCGCTCAAGCAGGAACTTCTTGCGCTGTGGCAGGCCGGCCGGCGTGTGCGCGCCGAGGTAGCAGTCATGGTTGCCATACAGCCAGTCGGTCAGGTGGCGCCCGTCGCCGAACTCGTGCAGTCGGCGGATGGCGCGGGCGTTGCGACGCACGTGGTTGGTGCGCTCGACCCAGTAGTCGATGAAGCGCTGCGCGCTGATGCCCAGCGCGTCCGGCCGGTCGCTGAGCAGCACCGCCTCGTCAGCCTGGACATCGAAGTAGCGGTCGAGGCCGATCCACAGATCGTACATATCGCCGACCTGCACCAGCTTCAGCCGAGCATCGCCCTGATAGCGGCTGAGCTTTTCGAGAAACTCGACGAGGTCATGGGCCGCGCCTTGAAAGATATCGCTGGCCAGGTAGCTGCGAAACCACTGCTCCTGCTCGGGGCTTAGCTGTTCATTGTCGTGGTGCGGATAGCGAAAGCGGCCAAGCGGTGCTCCGTCGCTGCGATAGCGTGAAGTGACGCCATGTGGCTCGTCCTCGCTGGCCTGCGGATCGGGCAGGCGGGCGACCAGCGGCAGATGCAGATCGGGCAGAAAGACATAGATGTGATCCCAGCTCGGCTCGGGCGCCAGCGGCGAAGGAGGCAGCCACTCGCTCTTGAGGATGCGCACCGCGCTCTCGCCGGGCTCGGTCAGCACCTGCAGCAGCGCGTTGACCGGCGCCGCATCGGCCTTGAGCTTGCTTGGGAACGAAGTGCCATCGGTCACGAAGTCACAGAGCAGCGCCCAGCGCCCCCACACCACACCGAAGTTGCGCTGCCGCGGATAGCGCTCGCCGTTGCCGCCCCAGCGACCGCAATCGAGATAGAGGAACTCCAGGTCGGGCCCTGAGGCGCTGTGACCCAGGCGCTGTAGCTCGTCGCGGTGAATCGGTACTTCGTTGAACTTCGGAATCGCTTCGCCAACGTCGTTGGTGATGCTGCGCGGACCTGTGCTCATGCGGGCTCCCCCGGGCGGCTGCGGCTGGTGCAGCCTTTCCCCCTTGCCAGCATCGTATCAGGGATAGCAGCGCGAAATCGGCCCCAGCCAGCCCTGCGCCGCACCCGGCAATGTGGAGACTGCTGCTGCCGTGGTCGTTGACAGTCGAGGTGCGACTGAAAGACCATGCCGAAAGCTTTGCCAAACCTCGTCTGAGCGCGCCTCCGCGACCGGAGTGCGCCCCCTCCTTTCCCCCTTTTCTGCCCTCATGAGGCCCTCGCATGTTGCGTGATGTCGTGCATCGCACCGACCCTGAGATCGCGTCGCTTTTGGACCTGGAAGACCAGCGGCAGCGCGACAAGCTCCGCCTGATTCCCTCGGAAAACTACACCTCGCAGGCGGTGCTGCAGACGCTGTCTTCGGCGCTGTCGAACAAGTACAGCGAGGGCTATCCCGGCAAGCGCTACTACGAAGGCCAGCAGTACATCGACGCCATCGAGCAGCTTTGCATCGCCCGCGCCAAGAGCCTGTTCGGCGCCGAGCATGCCAACGTGCAGCCCTACTCGGGCTCGCCGGCCAACCTGGCGGTGTACCTGGCCTTCTGCAAGCCCGGCGATGTGATCATGGGCCTGGGTCTGCCGGCCGGTGGCCACCTGACGCACGGCTGGAACGTGTCGATCACCGGCAAGTACTTCACGTCGGTGGCCTATGGCGTGCGGCGCGAGACCGGCCGCGTCGATCTCAACGACGTGGAAGAGCTAGCCAAGAAGCACAAGCCCAAGCTGCTGTTCTGCGGCGGGACCGCGGTGCCGCGCACCATCGACTTTGCCGGCTTTGCGACCATCGCGCGCAGCGTCGGCGCAGTGCTGGTGGCGGACATCGCCCACATCGCCGGCCTGGTGGCTGGCGGCGCCCATCCCACGCCGGTTGGTCACGCCGAGGTGGTGACGACGACGACGCACAAGACGCTGCGCGGACCACGCGGTGGCCTGATCCTGTGCAATAGCAGCCATGCCCAGGCCATCGATCGCGCGGTCTTCCCGGGTCTGCAGGGCGGACCGCACAACGCCACCGTGGCGGCTTTAGCGGTGGCGCTGCGCGAGGCGCAGAGCGACGAGTTTGCCCGCTACGCGCACCAGATCGTCAAGAACTCGCGCGCCCTGGCCGCGGCGCTGCTGGAGCGCGGCTACGACCTCGTCTCGGGCGGCACCGACAATCACCTGATCCTCATCGACCTGACGAACAAAGAGATCACCGGCAAGCGGGCGGCGCAGGCTCTCGATCGGGCCGGCATCGAGACCAACTACAACTCGGTGCCCTTCGATCCACGCAAGCCGTTCGATCCCTCGGGGCTGCGCATCGGCACGCCGGCCATGACCTCGC
>CAZVMD010000434.1:0-5319 GCA_964628555.1 uncultured Myxococcales bacterium
CCCCCCATTTCCCGTCTGCGACGGACCGTCTAAAAGTCGCGGACGCAGACGGTGGGATGTGTACAATGCGGCCCTATGAAGAAGACCGCTTCTACGCCCCCAGCGAGTGCTGCTAGCCCCACGCCCAAAGTCGTCGAGACATCGGATGCGGCGGCGGCTGAGCAGAGTGCCGCGGTGCGCTATGCGCCGCTGACCAGCGACGAGATTCCGCGGCTCAAAGAGCTGTATCGGCAGATGCTGACCATCCGCCGCATCGAAGAGGCCTGCGCCAAGGCCTATGCCCAGGGCAAGATGGGCGGCTTTCTGCACCTGGGCATCGGGCAGGAGTCGGTCTGCGTCGGGGCCATCGCGGCGCTGCGGGCCGAGGACTACGTCATCGCCACCTATCGCGAGCACGGTCACTGCATCGCCAAGGCCGGCGCCTCGCTCGACGTGTGCAAGGGGGTGATGGCTGAGCTTCTGGGCAAAGCGACGGGCATCAGCAAGGGCTTCGGCGGCTCGATGCACCTGTTTGATCAGAAGACGCGCTTCCTTGGCGGCTACGGCATCGTCGGTGGGCACGTGCCGCTGGCGGCAGGTGTGGCCTATGCCAGCAAGTACCGCAACCTGCCCGAGGTCACGCTGTGCTTCTTCGGCGATGGCAGCGCCAACCAGGGCGCCTTCTTCGAGGGCCTGAGCCTGGCTGGCCTGTGGAAACTGCCGGTCGTCTTCATCTGCGAGAACAACCAGTACTCGATGGGCACGCCGCTTTATCGCACGCTGGCCGTCGAAGACGTCACCGAGCGCGCCGCCGGCTTTGCCATCGAGCGCGATCGCTTCAACGGCGACGATGTCCTGGAAGTGCAGCGCCGCATCGGCGCCGCCGTCGAGCGGGCCCGCAGCGAGCACGTGCCGACCTTGATCGAAGTCGAGACCTATCGCTTCCGCGGCCACTCGATCTCGGACCCTGGCAATTACCGCAGCAAGGACGAGATCGAGCAGTGGAAGAAGCGCGACGCGGTGATCATCGCCCGCGATCGGCTGGTGTCGGCGGTCGGTGAAGACGAGATCGTCTCGCTGGAAGCGCACATCAAAGCCGTCGTGCAAGAAGCCGTCCGCTTTGCCGAGCAGTCGCCTGCCGCCAACCCCGCCGACATCTGGACCAGCGTCTACGCCCAGCCGGGTACGGACCCGCGCAAGATGTAGCCGCGCTCCTCCGCTCGTCTCGTCGTCGCCCCGCCGCTCGTCTCGTCGTCGCCTCGTCTCTCGCTACCAGTTCACCACCTCGGCCGCGCGCTGCAGGTCCTGCACCGTGTCGATCTCGCGATAGGAGCGCGGGCTGGGGATGCGCAGAGCATGCAGCGGGAAGCCTTGCTCGATGAGGTCGTTGAACAGGTCGGTAAGGTAGGCGACCTGCAGGCGCGGGGCGCGGCCATAGGGCGCATCGAGACCACGCTCGCGCCGGCGGCGGTGATAAAGCTCGCGCAGGGCGGCCGCGGCGGGCCGGCTGGCTTTCCACAGGCCAGTGAACTCGCCGATCGCCTGCTCGGCGGGAACGGCCTGCTTGCCGACACGCAGCACGCGATCATCTGGGCCGCTGACTGCGCATAGCTCGGCCTCGGGAACCGGATGGTCGGTGCGTCCCTCGTAGGCTTCGGCCCAGAAGGGATCGACGAGCAGCGACAGCTCTGCCGGGTGAGCCGCCAGCGCGGCGGCGACCTCGGGCCGAAAGACGATGTCCGCGTAGCTGCACAGGAAGCCCTCGTCCATCACCGACTCGGCGTACATCAGCGAGAGCAGGATGTTGTTGCGCGCGAAGTCGGGATTCTCGACGAAGTGGACCCCGGGCTCATCGGCCAGGGCCTGCATCAGCGTATCGCCGCGATAGCCGCGGATCACCGTGATGCGATCGCAGCCGGCGCCGCGCAGGGCCTCGATGGCGCGACGGATCATCGGCCGGCCGGCGACATCGACCAGGCACTTGGGGCGGTCATCGGTGTAGGGGCTGAGGCGGCGACCCATTCCCGCGGCAATGATGATGGCCTGCATGGCCGCACTATCCCAGAGCCGGTGGCGACTGACTACTGCAAACACCGAAGAGCCCAGCAAAATTCGCGACCGCGGCGATCAAGTTGACAATGCGAATCATTTGCATAAACACTGCTTGTGGGAGGAAGACATGTCGAGCTCGAACCCTTGTCAGCACGTCACCCTGGCCAAAAATCCCGTCGCCCACGTGCAGCGCTGCACCGAGTGCGGCTGCGTCTGCGTACACCTGGGCGCGGTCACCTTTCGCCTCGATGGCCAGTGCCTGGAAGCGCTGTGCGCGGTCCTGCACGAGGCCGTGGCCGAGCTCCAGATTCAGAGCCTGGTCCCGCCCGCTGCCCGTCAGCCGCGGGGCCTGGCATGAGCACCAGAGGCTGGGCCGCTTACCTGATGGCCCGCAGCAGCGGTGTGGTAGTCGTGGCCGGGCTGCTCGGCATGCTGGGCTTTGTCCTCAGCCTGTTTCTGCTGAGCGCCGGCTGCCTGAGCCTTAGCGGCGCGCTTGGGGGCATCACCCTCTCGCTGGGTCTGTACGCCAGCAGCCTGCTGATCGGTCACTTGAGCGATCCCGGGCTCACGCTGAGCGCAGGATCCAAGGCCGCTCGGCCTCAGCCGGCGGCGCGGCAGGTGGCGCAGGTACCCAGGAGCTCGTGGATGTGACCGGTGAGCTCAAAGCCGAAGCTCTCGGCGACATCGCGCTGTAGGACCTCGATCGCCTCGAACTCGAACTCGACGATCTTGCCGCAGCGAGTGCAGATCAGGTGATCGTGGTGCTCGCGCTCAAAGGCGCGCTCGTAGTGTGTGCCGGCCCGGCCGGACACCAGCGTGACCTGCAGCAGGCCCGCTTCGACCAGAAGCGGCAGCACGCGATAGATCGTTGCGGTGTGGATGTCGCCATGGCCGCCCTGGCGCAGGTCAGCCAATAGATCGTCGGCGCTGAAGTGGCCGCGACGACGCAGTGCGGCGCGGGCAACGAGCTCGCGCGTGCTTGAGGCTTTAAGGCCCTGCTCTTTGACGTGTGCCTGCAGGCGCGACAGGGCCCGCGTGATGGCGGCAGGGTCCAGCGAACGGCTCGGGGCAACGCGGCGCATGAGCGCTATCATGCGAACGAATCGCACAACGGTCAATGTGCGGCGAGCGCCGCGGCGAGGCTCCACGGTCTCTGCCGCACAGCCGCACGTGTTACGCTGATTCCGTGCTGGGACTCGCCAGGTTGCTTGACTGCTGTGCCACTGCTGTCTACTGGCTGCTCTCGCCGATCTACGCCTGCGTCGGAAGCATGACCTGGGCGCTGTTCATCCTGGCTCTTGGCGGCATGCTGCTGCCGCTGTTGCTGCGGCCGCTGCGCCTTCTGGCCGAGAGCAGCGCCCCCTGGCGGCGCCGTCAGCGCGCCGAAGCCGAGCTGCGCGCGGGGCGGCCACAGGCCAGCCCCAAGGAGCTGCAGCGCGACCTGGCTGCCCTCTACGCTGCGCACCCGCTACCGCTGCTGCTGCGTCTGTGGGAGGTGGCGGTCAGCTTGGCCTATTTTGGCCTGATCTGGGGCAGCTATCTGGGCCTGTATCGGCTGCTCAGCAGTCGGGCTGAGCTGCGCGGCCTGCCGCTCCTGTGGCTGTGGCAGCATGGCGAGCGTCCGCCGCTGTACACGCTGCTGCTCTTGGCGATCGCCCTGGCGCTGATCGCGCTTTGTCAGCTCGCGGTCAGCCTGTTCGCTGGTCGTCAGCCCGACATCCGGGTGCTCGGCAAGCTAGGCGTGCTCCTCGTGGCGGGGTTTCTGCCGGCCGGGCTGATCTACTACTACTTGCTGCTGCAGGGCTTCTTGCCTGGGCTGCTCTTCGGGCTCGGGCTCCTGCAGCTGTATAGAAATCGCGCCCTGCGGCGGCGCCTGCGCAGCCTGCGCTGATCCGTCGCTAGTCAGGGGCGGAGCGCGCAGCTAGCGCGGTGGCGCAGAAGGGGCCTTGGGCGGGGGCGCCGCGGTCGGCGCAGGCAGCGGCAGGGCCTGGTTGATTGCCGCGGCCAGGGTCGGCACTTGGACCCCGCGCATCGCGACATGCAGATAGCGGCCAGAGAGCTGGGTGGCGGGCTGACCGCAGGGATCGAAGGGGACCAGCGGCTCTTGATTGGCCAGGCGAGCGTACAGCGAGTCATGCGGGACCGGCGGACAGGCGGGCCCAGCTGGGCCGGCGCCATAGCACAGGCACGAGGCACCCAGGCGAGCCTTAAGCGTCGCGGCGATGCCATCGGGCACCACAGTCGCGGGACCGGCGCGGCCGGTTAGTGGTCCCTGGCTGAGCTGAGCCAGGCCCCGGCAGCCGACGGGCAGCAGGGTGGTCGCTGGCAGGGCTTCATACTCCAGGCGCAGATCGCGCCGCGTTGCCACCAGTGCTGCGAACAGCGCGAACTGCAGGTTGTCGACCGAGGCCGCGGCATCCGAGGCGCGCGTGCAGCCGCCACAGCGCGGACTATCGCCCATCATGCAGCCGCCGCAGGTGGTCAGGTTGCAGGGGTCGGCGCTGTTCTGCAGCAGGGCGACGGCCGAGGTCGCAAGATACAGCTGCGTCGCGCTGTGGAGATCGCCGACCAGGCCACGATGCGGGGCGGTGATGATCAGGCTTCTGGCCTGCTCGCGCTCGGCTGGGGCGCGCAGGACGAACAGCCCGTTCTTGCGACCGCTCCGATCGCTGAGCACCCAGTGATGGCCGCCGCCGCGGCGGTCGAACAGCTCGTAAGCGTCATAGCCCATGTGCTCGGCGAAGGCGGCGAAGGCCGGGCAGTCGTCGTTTTCCCAGGCCAGGATGGCGTTGAAGCCCGACATCCAGCGCGGTGAGCCGCGCGTGATCGGCACCATGGCCGCCGGCCCGGGGCGGTCAAGATCGCGCTGGCCGGCAAACGGCACGGCACCCAGCAGCGCCAGCAGGTCGCCGCTTACCTGCTGCAGGCAGTGCAGCGGGGGCTCGCTGCCGCCGTCGCTGGGGCTGGGCGAGACCGCCGTCGGCGTGGCGGCGATGGCGAGCGACGATAGGCCCAGCAGAGTGACCAGGCCAGCCCAGCGCACAAGGCTAGGCCAGCCCGGTCGGTGAGGCGGGCGCACGCGGCTCACAGGCCCGGCGCCGGAAAGCGCAGCAGGTACTCGCGAACCTCGGCGGCGATGGTCGCAAGCTCCTGCGGCTCGGCCCGGCGCTCCGCCGCGAGCGCGCGATCAATCCAGGCCGCCACCTGCGCCATATCGCTCTCGCCCATCCCGCGCGAGGTCATGGCCGGCGTGCCGATGCGCAGCCCCGAGGGATCGAACGGCTTGCG
>CAZVMD010000435.1:0-5315 GCA_964628555.1 uncultured Myxococcales bacterium
ATCGAGATGATCAGCACGCTGTGCATCGCCAGCGTCCTGTGGTGGGTCGGCGGCAGTCGCCTGGGCAGCACCAGCCACCCGGTCAGCTTCGCCCTGGTCGTCACCTTCACGCAGTACATCCGCCAGTTCTTCGAGCCGATCAGCCTGCTGTCGACGCGCTTCACCGTGCTCCAGAGCTCGCTGTCGGGCGCCGAGCGCATCTTCCAGCTGCTCGACGAAAAAGACATCGAGGCCAGCGAAGATACCCAGCTGATCGAAAACGAGCCCAGCCAGCCCGTCGAGAGTGCGCCGGCCTTCGAGATGCAGGATGTGCACTTCGAGTACAAAAAAGGCGTGCCGGTGCTGCGCGGGATCTCGTTTGCTGCCCGCCGCGGCGAAAAGATCGCGGTGGTCGGCGCCACCGGAGCTGGCAAGAGCACGCTGGCCAGCCTGCTCCTGCGCCTGTATCAGCCGGTCGCCGGCGTGGTCCGCATCGAGGGCCGCGACGTGCGCGGCCTGCGCCGCGAGGAGCTTCGCCAGCGCCTGTCCTGCGTGCCCCAGGAGATCTTCCTGTGGAGCGGCACCGTGCTGTCGAACATCGCCATGGGCGATCCGCAGCCCAGCACCGAGCGAGCCGAGTCAGCGCTGCGACGCCTCGGCGCCTGGGATCTGTTCGAGCGGCGTGGCGGTCTGTCGGCCACCGTCGATGAGCGCGGCAGCAACTTCAGCGCCGGCGAGCGGCAGCTCTTGTCGTTTGCCCGCGCCCTGTATCACGACACGCCGATCCTGATCCTCGATGAGGCAACGGCCAGCGTCGACTCCGACACCGAGGCCAAGCTGCAGGCGGCGCTCTCGGTGGTGCTGCGCGAGCGCACCTCGCTGGTCATCGCCCACCGCCTCTCGACCATCCAGGCGGCTGACCGCATCCTGGTCTTCCACAAGGGGCGCATCGTCGAGAGCGGCACGCACAGCGAGCTCTTGGCCCAGGGCGGCGTCTACGCCCGCCTGCATCGCCTGCAGTTCAGCAGCGACTCGGACGCGGCCGGGGCCAGCATGCCTTCGCTGCCACCGGTCCCCGCGGTCTAGCCGCACCCCACGAAATTCGCCGAAAATCGCCCAAAGCGCCGGAATTTGGCCGAATTCGCGACCTAGCTTGGTGACCGCAGCAGCTCGGCGGCGCCCTGCGCCAGCAGCTGATCGGCCAGGCGCTGCCCGAGCGCCCGCGCCTGCGTCCCGTCGTGCACCGCGCCCGCTACCTCAGCGCGCAGCGACCGCCCCGCCTGCAGGCTGCCGACGAAGCCAGCGATGTGCAGCTGATCCTCGGGGGAAAGCTCGGCGAAGGCCGACAGCGGCGTATGACAGCTACCGCCCAGCGCCGCGTTGAAGGCCCGCTCCGCCGCGACCGCAAGGCTTGCCGCGCGATCGGCCAAGCGCGCCAGGCGGGCCGTGGTCTCGCCGTCCTCTCGCCGACACTGCAGCGCCAGCGCGCCCTGCCCGCAGGCCGGCAGCATCTCCTGCGGCGTGAAGCGGGCGCTGATGCGACCGCCGTACCCCAGGCGCAAGAGCCCCGCGCTCGCCAGCACCACCGCATCCAGGCCCGCGCTGTCGTCCGCGCCCGCCGACGCCGAGCCATCGACGCGGCGCAGGCGGGTATCGACGTTGCCGCGCAGCGGGCTGATCTGCAGCCCCGGACGCAGCAGCTGCAGCTGACACGCGCGCCGCAGGCTAGAGGTCCCGACGCGCGCCGCCGGCGGAAGCTGACGCAGGATCTGGCCGGCGCTGAGCTCAGCGGACTGCGGAGACAGAGCGGCCGGCAGCACCAGCGCATCGCTGGCCTCTTCGCGCGGCGGGATGGCGGCCACGTGCAGCGCCGTGTGCATATCCGCCTCGCTCGGCAGATCCTTGAGCGAGTGCACCGCGACATCGGCCCGGCCATCGAGGAGCGCCTCTTCGATCTCTTTGGTGAACAGCCCCTTGCCTCCGACGGCATACAGCGGCCGATCGAGGATCTTGTCGCCCTGCGTCTTGAGCACCAGGAGCTCAACGGGCTGCTCGGGCCGCTGCGCGAGGAGCGCTCGGCGGGTGTATTCAGCCTGCCACAGCGCCAGGGCTGAGCCGCGCGTGGCGATGCGAAGCGGAGGGATGCTCATGCGTTGCTCTTTTTCCGACTAAGATCAGGCGTTGCGGGGGACGGCGGCGGGCCATCGAGCGCGTCGTCGGCTGGGTCTTCCGGGCCAGCGCTCTGGGTCAGCGACCACAGCTGCTGCACTGCGGCCAGCAGGTCAGGACCCCGCGCAGCCTCGACTCGCTCGCCAGGGCGGCCATCCCCGCGCGCCTCGCCGCGCTGCGCCGCCGCCGCCGCACTGCGCTTAAGCGCCGTCAGGGGCTCGTGCAGGAGCTTGTTGACCACGGCATCCGCCAGGCCGCTGACCAGGGCGCGATCGCGCTCCGACAGCCCGGACAGCCGCGGCAGGACGCGCGCTAGCTCGCTGTGCGCGATGCCTTCGGCCTTCTTGCGCAGGGCCTTGATCACTGGCGTCACATCGGCGGTCGCCTGACGCTCGCGGGCCCGCAGGAGCTCGCTCTCGATGATCGCTTCCGCTTGCTGCGCAGCCCGCTCACGCTCGGCGCGATTGCCGGCCGCGACGTCAGACAGCGCGTCGATGTCGTACAGATAGACGTTGTCGAGCCCGCCCACCGCCGGCTCGACATCGCGCGGCACGGCGATATCAATAAACAGCAGCCAGCGCCCCCGCCGAGCCCGCATCACCCGCTGCACCAGCTCACTGTGAATCAGCGGCTGCGGCGCGCCGGCAGAGCACACCACCACCGCCGCCCGCGACAGCAGCGACTCCAGCTCCGAGAGCTCGTGCGCGCTGCCCGAGAGACGACTGGCCAGCTCTTCGGCCCGCCGCCGCGTGCGGTTAGCGATAAGCAGTGTGTCGGCGCCAGCCTCGCGCAGATGACGGGCGCAGAGCTCGGCCATCTTGCCCGCTCCGACTAGCAGCACGGGATGGCCGCGCAGCTCGCCAAAGACCTGCGTCGCCAGCTCGACGCCGACCGAAGCGACCGAGGCGGCCGCGCGACCAATCTGCGTCTCACTGCGCACCCGCTTGGCCACCGCGAAAGCGCGCGGCAAGAGCGCCGACAGCGGCCCCTCCCCCCCGCCGGCCCCCCGCCCAGGTGACAGCGTGCCGACCGTCTGCGCCAAGCGATAGGCGGCCTTGACCTGCCCGAGGATCTGCGGCTCGCCCACCACCAGCGAGTCCAGGCTGCTGGCGACGCGAAACAGGTGCCGCAGGGCCGGCTCGCCAACGTGGTGATACAGGTACTTGCGCGCCGTCGGAGCGCTGGCCAGGAGCACGTCTTCAAACGGCTGCAGCTGGGCTCGCAGCTCGCCCTCGGCGGCGGCCGGCGGCGCGGACAAGGTCTCGGGCAGCGCCGCGTAGAGCTCGACGCGGTTACACGTCGACAAGAGCAGCGCCTCGCCGCCCGAGAGCGCCGCCACCTGCTGGAGCTGCTTGCGCACCTCGTCTTCGGGCAGAGCGAGCTGCTCGCGCACATCGAGCGGCGCCGTGCGATGGCTCATGCCGATGACAAACAGGCGCTGCCAGGCGGGACGACTGACGGCGGCGGTGGCGCTCAGCGCGGCACCCGCACCGGGCTCAGGGCCAGCAAAGCCGGGGCTGAGCTCGGCCCGCGGCCCGCTATCGATATGGCTGCGCTGGGTCACGGCTGGGCCTGCAGATCACGCGCGAAGTAGACGAACAGCACACCCAGGGCCATCAGAAAGCCGACGATGGTCAAGCGCGCCGCCCGCCGCCCGCGCAGGCCGAACGCCGCCCGACCCAGCAGCAGACCGGCGTAGATCAGCCAGGTCATCACCGCCAGGCCGTAGCGCGACTGCCCGAACAGATAGACGGCAACCGAGAGCAGGTTGCCCTGGCCGATGCCCCGCGCCGCTGCGACGCGAATCAGCCACGAGGTGCCCGAGATCAGCGCGGCGGTAAAGGCCAGCATGCCAAAGGCGATGCTGCGCTGATTCCACGAGTCCAGCGTCTCTAGCGACGGGCCGCGCCAGCTGGAGAGGAGTCGCGCAGCGCGCCCTTCGCTGCCCGTGCTCACCGCCACCTGCCCCGAGCTACTGGCCAGGCCGGCATGCGCCCCGCTCTGCCCCGCGCCGCGACGCCGCAGACGACGCTCGCTGAGCAGGTACAGCACACCGCAGGCCGCGGCGATGCCGAACAGCGCCGTGCCCAGCGTCGCGCTGAAGATGTGGGCGGTGATCAGGCTCGGCTCGACGTTGCCGGCCATGGCGCCGACCAGCCGCTCGGGCACTGCCCCATGGCCAATCGGCACCACACGGACCAGCACATCCATGACCAGCGCCACCGGCAGGAGCAGCGCCCCCAACAGAGCGCCATGGCTGCGCAGCGGCGGGCGCAGGGTCAGCCCAGTCAGCGATAGCAGCATCAGAAAAGAGGCAAAGTAGATGGCCTCGCGCGCCGACGAGCCGGGGTGCTGCCCGTGCAGGCAGAGCCACGCGATGTCGAAGGCCTGCGCCAAGACACCAAGTAAGAGCAGCGGCCAGATCAGCCGATCGCGTCGCACACCCGACGAAGCGGGCGGCTGGGGCTGCGCCAGGGTGACGAAACACAGCGTCACCGCGACAGCAAAGAAGGCCAGAGTCAGTGGAAACAGGGGCGGCATGGTGAGAGATCGGCCCAGTGTCGGTGGAGGCGAACTGTACTCGCTTTCCGCGCGCCCTCCCAGCTCGGGAGACGCTACCGGCCGGTGGCTCGCCTACTTCTTCAGCGGCGTCGGACCGACGCCCTGCAGCGACGAGCGATCGCGGGCACTGACCACCGGCAGCGGCTTGACCGGCACTGCCCCCATCGTCGAAGCCCCGGCTGCCGGCGGGCCTGACATCGCGGCCAAGGCCGACAAGCCGACCTGGCTGGGACCATCGCGACGACTGGGCTGCGGCGCCGGCGGCGGAGCAGCCCGGCCCGGGCCGGACGCCACCGCGACTGGCTGACTGGGCGCCAGCGCTTCACCGACGAAGCCCGACTCGCCCTCGTAGGCCGCTTCGCCAATGATCAGCGAGTTGAGAAACACCTCGCCGCCCAGCGTGCCGATCTGGCCCCGCGTCTTGACGCGACCGGTCAGACGATAGGTATCACCGCCTCCCGACACCACGCGCTCGACGTGAAAGGCCTCGGTCAGGCGAAACGAACGCGACAGCTCGGGCAGCGTCAGGATGTTGTTTTCGACCGTGACTCGGCCTTCCTCTGTCCACTGCTGAATCCGCCGTTGCGAGACGAAGATGCGCGGCA
>CAZVMD010000436.1:0-5214 GCA_964628555.1 uncultured Myxococcales bacterium
AGCCGCCGCCGCCGCCGCCGGTCGTTCCCGCTTGAGTACTGCCGCCGGCGCCACCGAAGCCACCGCCGCCACCACCGCCGGCGATTGCCGCGGAGTCGCCGCCGCCGCCGCCGTCGCCCGCTGCTCCCGGCCCAACGCCCCCGCCGCCCACGCCACCGAGGAGGCTGAGGCCACCGCCGTTGCCCCCCTTGTTGCTGGCAGCCATCGGTGGACTGCCGGGATCGGTGGCCGTGCCCGCTCCGCCGGCGCCGCCGTTGCCGCCGCCTTTGCCACCGCTGCCCGCCACCGGGCCATCCCCGCCGTTGCCGCCGAGTTCGCCCGAGCTGCCATCGTCCTTCATGCCGCCGCCACCGCCGGCTGCAGCCGGCACACCATCCCCGCCCTTGCCGTACATACCGCCGCCGCCGCCAGGCTGCGAGCCCGCCACGCCACCCACGGCGCCGTCGCCACCCCGGGCGACGTTGCTGTGCAGCGTGACCCCGTTAAGCGTCACGTCGCCCTGGGCAAAGATGGCGCCGCCGGCTCCCAGACCGCCGCCACCGCCGTGCGAGCCCGTGCCGCCATTGCCGCCTCGGGCCAGGCCACCGCGCAGGGTCAGGTTCCTAAGCGTCAGGCTGCCAGCCGGCAGCACCGCGGCCTGCGTCGGCCCACCAGCGACGACAAACAGGCGGAAGTTGGGAGCGCCGCTGGCCCGCTCGATGATCGTGCCCTTGCCCCCGGCCACCGGCGCAATCGTGATGGCGCTGGTGATCGGCGGCAGCGCGTTGGCGCCGTAGTAGTAGTTGTTGATGGCGCTGAAGCTGTACGTGCAGCCGCTCGCTAGCTCGATGGTGTCGGCGCCGGGGTTGGTGGTTTCGTTGTTGGCGGCGTTGATCGCCGCGATCAGGTCAGCCTCTTTGGTGGCGCCGCAGCCGACGGAAATCGTGGCCGCCAGGGACCGCTGTGCGGTAGGGCCGGGACCGCCCGGCTGCGATGAGCTGGGATCGTGGCCGCAGTAGATGCCGATGGCGGCGGAGATGCCGATAACCGGCAACAGCCGGCTGGCCGTGATGCTGCGCGTGTTGGGCGTAGGAGTAGAGCGCGACGACATGACTGACCTCTCTAGGTAGGGGAAGGTCTTGTTCTAGCGCGGTCAGTGCGGAAATGGGAAGAAAGCCGCCGCAAAGCGGGAGGGCAGGCCGGGACGCGGCTTAGCTGGCGCTGCACTTGGCGGCACAGACGCCGTGCTCGGCGCCGGGGGGGCGCTCGCAGCCGCCGGTGCACTCGAAGTCGGACTGGCAGCTCTGGCCGGCGGGCTTGGGCTTCTGGCAGACGTGCTCGAAGCAGCGCAGACCGGCTGGACAGTCGCCGCCCGAGCAGGCTTCGCCGAGCTTGGCCACTCGCCCGGCGATGCACTGCCCGCGACCGCAGCGATCATCGACGCCGCACTGCACCGACATGACACAGGTCGCGCTGCGCGGCCGCAGCGACTCGCAGACGTGGCGCAGGTTGCAGAAGCCCTCGCACTCGCGATGCTGCACGAACTGCGGATGCGGCTCGGTCAGCACCGCCATGCGCAGGTAGGCCGCTAGGCCGTCGACCGCCAGGCCGCAGCGCTCGCCCTCGATCCGCGGCGGGCCGCAGGTCCCCATCGCCGTCGGGCTGGCCCCATGACAGAACAGGCCCGCCTGACACTCCAGGCTAGAGCGGCAGGGCGCCGCCGCCGCAAGCTGGCCATGCAGCACCGCGCGACACTCGGCCGGAAGCTCGGGAGGCCAGGGCCCGACCCAGTCGCAGCCGCTGTAGGTCTGCTGCAGAGCCGACACGCAGGCCGACAGCGCGCCTTCGTCGATCCGCAGCGCGCCGCTGCGCTGGGCAAAGCTCAGCACGCGCACACAGTCGGCCGTCAGGACCACGCTCGACGTCGCCGCGCAGCACGCCCTCCGACGCTCAGCAGGCAGATCATGCAGCGCCCGGCACAGCGTCTGCGCCTGTGGGCTTGCGGGTCCATCAAGCTGGCTGGGATAGACCGGCCGCGTCTCTTCCACCGCAGGCGGCGCCCCGGGCGGCAGGCCGGTCGCAGCGGTCGCCGGCTGCGCCACAGTCGCAGGAGCCAGCCCAGCCGAGGCGGTCGTCGCAGCTATCGGGGACCGCTCACTGCTGACCGGGCGACTGACCGGGGCAGCCGGCTGACAGGCCGCGCCGAAGAGCCCCAGACCCAGCATCGTCAGTCGCAGGGCAGAGCCCGCCGCGCGGCCACTACGCAAAAGTCGCAGGCATATCGGCGCCGCTACTACCATCCCCGTACCCCGGGTCATAGGGCTGCTCCGCTCGTCGCTGCCGGCTTGGCGCTCGCTGCTGCCTCGGGCTTTGGATCTGCTGCCTTAGCAGCGGTGGCACCGCCTGACAGCGCGACCGCGGCAGCCGCCTCATCGACATCGAAGCGCGGGTTGCGTGCGAGCGCTTCGCGGGCCAGCCGCCGAGCCCCCTCGGCGTCTCCACTCCCGGCGTGGATGGCGGCGGCGTGATAAAGGACGCGCGCATCGCGCAGCCCCAGGCCCAGTGCCCCCGGACCATCGATGATGCGGCGGGCCTCGGCGACCTGGCCCAGACGAAACAGCACCCAGGCTTGCACATCCAGGGTGTAGGGATCGGCGCGACCGCGACGCTCTTCATCGATCAGCTCGCGAGCGAGGTCCAGGTGCTGCCGATGCTTGGCGAAGTAGTAGGCCAGCGTGCGCGGATCGCTGCGCCGGCCCTGCTTTTCCAGCTGGGCATAGGTCGCGGCCGCCCCGGCCACATCGCCGGCCAGCCGGCGGGCATCACCGAGCAAGAGCAGGGTCTCGGACAGCGGCGACAGCTCATAGGCGCGCGCCAAAAGCGGCACCGCGTCTTGGGCGCGGCCCTGCGACAGCGCCACCTGACCCCGCCCGACCAAGGCCGGTGGGTACTGCGGCAGGGTCTGCAGCGCCAGCTGAAAGCCCGCGTCCGCGCCGTCGTAGTCGCCGTCCTGCCAGAACAGATACGCAGCTTGCACGAGGGCCCAGGCTCGGGGCTCGGTATCTCCCGAGCGACTCTGGGCCGAGTCGATGGCCAGGCGCATCGCCTCTTTGGCTTCGCGACTGCGCCCACGCAGGAAGTGCAGATAGGCAGCCCGCGAGTACGAGGGCAGGCTGGGCTTGAGCGCCATCATGTGCTGCGCGGCCTCTTCTGCGGCGGTGATTTGGCCCTGCTCCATCAGCGCATCGCTCAGCGTGCCCCAGGCCATGGGGTCGAAGTCATTGCGCCGCAGGATCTGCTCGGCGACCTTCTGCGCGTCGGCAAAGCGGTGATCGTTCATCAGCACCAGGGCGCGCAGGTTCAGCGCCAGCGGGCTTCCGGCTTGCAGGCGCAGCGCCAGGTCGGCGCAGGCGTCGGCATTGCGGTAATAGCCGGGCTCCGCTGCCTCGCGAGCTCGCCGCACCCATAGCTGACCGAGCAGCACCCAGTTTTCCAGCTTGCTGGGAAAGCGGCGCGCCTTGTCCTGCAGCGCGCTCAGCTGGCTGTCGAGCGGCGTCGGCTGTCCCGGGCTGGGCGGCATCAGAGCCAGGCGCTCGGCAAGCTGCGGATCGAGCTGCGGCGCGAGCAGGGGCGAGCCCTGGGCCGCGGCGAGCGCAGCGGCGAGCGCAGCGGCTTCAGTCTCGGTACGCGAGCGCGTGTCGCCGGCCGTCGTGACGGCAGCGGCCCGCTGACAGCCGAGCTGCCCACTTAGTCCCGCCACCACAGCGGCGACTCCCCACACGCGCTGAAGCGCTCGCCGGCATCGCAGAGCACACATCGGATTTCCCCCCTGGCTATCGACCACGTTAAAAGTGTTCCACCGTCGAAGCATCGCCTCTGGCTGAGGGGGCGGTGGGGCTCCCCCTCACCCAGCCTGCGCAGCCTGGGCCTGCCGCCTATGCGGCTTGGCCCGGGCCCACGCAGCCGGCCGGACGTGAACGACTACGGCGTCGGCTTGCCGTGACCTTCGTTCGAGCCCTGCCACGGCAGCGGCAGCCACGGAATCGAGGTCAGGAAGTTCTTGTCGTTGTAGTCCACGCCATCCGAGATGCCGGTCACCGCCTTGGTCAGGAGCAGCGACAACAGCACATCGGTGACGTCCGCCTGTTCGCGGTTCGGCATGGCGCCGATCAGCGAGCGGCCGTTGGGGAAGCCCGGATCCAGCCCCATGTCGATGCGAATCACGTCGCCGGTCGCGCTCAGCGGCACGTTGTGCGAGTTGGCGGCCGGGAAGTTCTTCAGGTTGATGACATCGACGATGTCGGTGCGGTCGTACTTAAACGGCGTCGGATCGACCCCCAGCCCCGAGTAGATGCCGACGGCTTCGGCATCGCGCACCACGACGGGGTTGAGGAAGTACGGGAAGTAGTACGACTCGCGCGCTGGGCGATCGTAGTTCCAGCGATCCTTGTCCTGCAGACCGATCACCGCTTCGTTGATCAGCGGCAGACCCAGGCGCGACACCTGCACCCAAGGTCCGTAGTTGAAGGTCTGGCCGTTGCGCAGGCGGATGCTGATCTGGCGCCGGCTGGCCGAGGCCCAGACGCCCAGCAGCTGAGCATCGCTGGCCCCGCCGGTCGGCGCTTGGCCGTTGGCGGTGAGCTTGGTGGTCGGGATCTCGATGGCGATGGCGTGGACGTTATAGCCCGCCACGCCGTCCTGCGCCGTGCCCTTGGCCCGCAGACCGGCGAGGTCGAACACGCCGCCGAGATCGACATAGAAGCCGTCGTCACGCGGACCGGCCCAGACCTTGCCGCCTTCGGTCGTCGGCTTGATGAACGTCGCAGCGAAGGCATCGTCATAGGTCGTCGAGGTCGCCTGGCCCTTCTGGAAGTTGGTGTAGGTGCGCGGGCCGATGCGCGGCGGAGCCACCGGGACGTTGTCGGCGATGGTGGTGGGGCGGCCGTTCTCGATGCGGATGACACGCAGGGTCATCTTCTGGCCCGACAGCTGGCTGAAGAACTCCTTGCCACCGCCCGGCGGCGCCGACTTGTTGGCGACATCGACCGGAGCGATCGGCGTCTTGCTGAACTGAAACTGATAGGTGTAGACGTCGGCCAAGCTGCTGGCGCCGCGGGCGATGTGCAGCTCGTACAGCACGTCGGGGGAAAACTCGTGGAAGTTGGGGCCGCCGGCCGGCTCTTCGAGCGGGTTATAGCCGAGCACGACGTTGAGGTTGGCGTGCGTACCGGGGGT
>CAZVMD010000437.1:0-5185 GCA_964628555.1 uncultured Myxococcales bacterium
AAGTCCTGCGCATCATCAGCGAAGAGATTCGCAAGTTCCTGCAGACGGTCAACCTGTCGGGGGAGCTGCAGAAGCTGCTGACCTCGCTGTCCTTCGAGATCAAGACCGAGATTCGCTTCATCCCCAACGATCAGGCGGTGGTCAAGCCCGAGATCCGCAACAAGACGACGGTGAAGCGCCGCGACGGCAAAGAAGAGGAAATCTAGGGCGCTTTTTGCGGCGGTAGGTGCGCCAAGCTCGGCGCCAGCAGATCGCTTAGCAGCTGCAGCAGCGCCTGCTCGTCGGGGGTGGCCGGGGTCGTGCGGCGCTGGACGACCAGATACCCGAGCACGCTCTGGCCCTGGCCTATCGGATAGTGCTCGCCGTCCGCTATCCCAGCGGGGCTGGCTGGCGCAGGCTGTAGGCTAAGGGCGATCTCCAGCTGCTGCTCGACGGGGGCAAGCTCAGCGCTCATGGTCGCCAGATCGCCAGCGGCGGCGGCTCGGGTGGCGGCCAGGCTGATCGCTGCCAGCAGATCCTGCGTCTTTTTGCGTCGGCGCAGCGCCTGCCACAAGCCTCGCGGCCCGCCGCGCAGATAGCCCAGCCCATAGCCCAGCGCGAGGGCAAAGACCACCGCCAGCCCCAGCCCCAGCCGCGAGTGCGTGCGGTTGCCGAGAAGCATCAGCAGGGCCAGGCCGGAAAACACCGCGCAGACCAGGTAAAGCAAGAACACCGCTCGCCGCGTGCCGAAGCGACCGCGCAGGCGATGGTGCACGTGATCGCCGTCGCCGCGCAGCAGAGGGCGGCCAGCCAGCAGGCGGCGCGAGATGGTCAGCGAGGTGTCGAGCAGCGGCAGCCCCAGCGCGACCGCCGGCCCGACGAGCAGCACCGCCGTCGCGGCTTTGCGCACCGACCAGATCGCCGTCGCCGCCAGGAGGTAGCCGAGGAACAGGCTGCCGGCATCGCCGAGGAAGATCGAGGCTGGCTGGCGGTTGTAAAACAGGAAGCCCGCGACGGCTCCGGCCAGCGCGCAGGCGATCAGCGCCAGCAGCAGATCGCCGCGCACCACTGCCGCGATGGCCGTGGTTGCCAGGGCAAACAGCGCCACGCCGCCCGCCAAGCCATCCAAGCCATCGATCAGGTTGGTGGCGTTCATTACTCCGACCAGCCACAGCAGGGTCAGCAGACACGACAGGCTCTGGTGCAGAAGCGGCGTCGCCAGCCAGCTCGGATCGGCGGCCGACAGCCCCAAAAGCAGCGTCGGCTCAATGCGCAGCCCGGCCAGCCACAGGCCCAGGCTGACCGCGATCTCGACAGACAGCTTGGGCAGCGCCTGCAGTCCGCGCAGGTCGTCGAGCGCACCGATAAAGAGGATCGGCAGGCCGGCAAGGAGGATCATCAGCACCGGCGTCTCGCTGGCCAGCGTGGCGCGGGTCAGCACGCTGCCCGCTGCCCACAGCAGCGACAGCGTCAGATAGAACGACAGCGCCACCGCCAGGCCGCCCAGGCGCGGGATCGGGCGCGACAGGGCCAGCTTGCGGGCCGAGAACGCATCCAGCGCCCCCAGGCGCAGCGCCAGCCGCCGCACGAGCGGGGTCAAGAGCAGGGCCAGGATGGCCGAAAGCACCAGGCTCAGCGAGAGGGCGCGCATCGCGGCCTCCGCTCGGACAGCACGAGCTCGCGCAACAGCGCCGCGTGGGCCCGGCTGGCCTGCCGCTGATCGAAGCGCGTCTCGGCGAGGTGGCGGGCCTGGACGCCCATCGCCAGGCGGCGGGCCGGATCGCTGACCAAGCGGCGCAGCGCGGCGATCAGACCGGCTGCGTCGCCGTTAGCAACCCGCTCACCGACCGCGCCACCTTTGGCCTGCGGATCGCAGAGCTCGGCGACGCGACCCTGCGCCGGACCGACGTACAGGATGGGGCGCCCGGCGGCCAGCAGGGGATAGATCTTGCTGGGCGTCATCAGGCCGGCAAAGGGAGCGGCCAGCGTCACCAGCGCGACCTCACCCGCCGACAACAGATCGTTCTTCAGCGCCGCCTCTTGCGGCGGCAGGAAGTGCACGCGTCCGGCCAGGCGCGAAGGGATGGCGCGCACGAGCTCGCCCCGGCCCTCGCCCTCGCCGATAAACAGCAGCTGTACGGCGGCCAGCCCCGGCTCTTCGGAAAGCCGCGGCAGCGCGCTCACCAGCGTCGCGAAGTCATGGCCCCGTCCCAGGTTGCCGGCATAGCAGACGACGAACGCGTCGGGGTCCAGGCGCAGCAGGGCCCGCAGTCGGTTGGCCTGGGGCGGCACCGGCTTTATGGCCTGGCTGTCGGCGGCATGCTCCAGAATGTGCAGCCGCTCGGCGGGAAAGCCGGCCAGAAGCAGGCGCTCGCGCATCGCGCTGTCGAGGACAATGGCGGCCGCAGTCTGGCGATACAGCCGCTGCGCGACCTCGCTTAGCAGCCGCAGTGCGACGCGATCAAGCCGGCGCTGGGGCTGCAGCATCCCGGCCGCGGCGAGCACCTCGGGATAGACGTCTTGCACCCAGTAGACCACCGGGATGCGCAGCGGCCGGGCGGCCCACAGGGCCAGCGCTAGCAGCGTCGGCGGCGTCGACATCGCGACGACGACATCGGGGGCTTCGTGGCGCAGCAGGGAGCGCAGTGTCTGTAGCGCCGCCAGGCTGAACTCGGCTTCGAGCCGCAGGCGCTGGCCAAGGCGCCGCAGCGGTGAGGCCGGCCCCGTCGCAGGTCGGCGGAGCGGGACGCGATGTAGGCGGACTCCAGCTTGGACCTCAACATCCGCCGCGGACGTGGTGGACAGCGGCTCGCTGGGGGTGTGTCCATGGTGGGGCGTGCGATAGCGAGCGTCGCTGCACAGGACCGAGATGTCGTGCCCGGCCGCCGCGAGATCCTGACACAGCGCGCTGAGCACCTGCGCCGTGGCGGCGATGTCAGGAGCGTAGAACTGGTTGAGATACAGCGCGCGCACCGGGCGACCTAGAGCCTTGTGTCCAAGTACAGAGCGTGACGTTGAACATACGCCAGCCAGACATACAGCGCCCAGATTCGATGCGCGAGGCGCCGACGCACAGCCAGCGGCGTGGGCATTGCCGCTCGATGTAGCTGCCACAGCCCGCGCACAGCGCGCGGCTGCAGTCCG
Organism: uncultured Myxococcales bacterium; assembly: GCA_964628555.1. Lineage (GTDB taxonomy): Bacteria > Myxococcota_A > Polyangia > Palsa-1104 > JAEUJZ01 > JAEUJZ01. The sequence continues at coordinate 3,124 of CAZVMD010000437.1, forward strand.
GCTGCGGCCACCTGATCGCCATTGAGAAGCAGCGCTTGCAGGGGGCCCGAAAGCGGTCCGCGGAGCCAGTCATCCAGCGGTAGCTCGAAGCCGCGCTTGGGCTGGGCAGCTACCGCCTGGACCCGCGGGTCTTTGGGCGGCGCCGCCGCCACCAGCAGGGCTTTGTGGTCGGCGTACGACCACGGGGCCAGCGCCGAGACGACGCGCCACAGCCAGGGATCGCAGAGCGGCAGCCGCAGCTCGACGCCGTGGGCCATCGACAGGACGTCGCCATCGCGCAAGAGGGTATGGCAGAGATACCGCCGCCGCTCGCAGGCCTGCACGCGGGCCAGTCCCGCCACGAAGGCCGAGGAGGATGCCGCCGTGGGGGGGCTGTCGAGGTCGGGCGCGCTGGGAGCCAGCTCGGCGGGCGGCAGACTATGTTCGCTATCATAGATATCGGTCCGCAATAACAGACGACGTATGATCGGGGGAAACAGGCGGCGCAGGCGCTCGTACAGCCAGTCGGCGTAGCGGTCTTTGGGCAGGGCCTGGCGCAGGCGGGCCGGCAGGTGGGCGTAGGCGGCCCAGGCGGCGGCGAAGCGACGATGCAGGCGGTAGCCAAAGAACAGCTCGTCTCCGCCGGCTCCGCTAAGCACGACCTTGCAGCCCGCCGCACGAACCTGATCGCAGATAAGAAAAGTATTGAAGCCGTCGAGCGAGGGCTGGTCGAGCGCCGCCAGCCAGCGCGGCACGGCCTGCGCCGCCTGGGCCAGCGATAGCGACAGCACCTCGTGGCGCAGCCGCAGCGCCTGGGCGGTGGCGCGAGCCTGGGCCAGCTCTGCCGTCATGCCCGGAGCATCCGTCGACAGGGTAAAGGCCCACAGCGGCTGCTCGGGCGCGACGGCGCGGGCCCAGGCTGCGACGCTCGTCGAGTCGATGCCGCCGGACAGCAGCAGCCCGACCGGCACATCGGCCTGCAGGTGACCGCGCACGGTATCGGCCAGCGCCTCGCGCAGCGTCTGTATGGCAGCCGGCCGACTGCTGACTTCTGGGGGGGCGTGGCGTTCGCGGGCGATAAACGAGGTCGGCGGCAAGAGCCGCAGGCGGTCGCCCCGGACTTGCACGCGCAGCAGCTGGCCGGGGGGCAGGGCACGCACGCCGGCGACGAGGCTCTGCGGCTCGGGGACGCTACCCCAGGTCAGGTAGCCGAGCAGGGCCTGCGGTGCCAGCTGCGGCTGGGCCGCCCCGGCGGCCAGCAGCGACCGCACCTCGGAGGCAAAGCACAGCCCGGCCAGCTCGGCGGCTCCGTCGCTGGTGTAATACAGCGGCTTCTGCCCCAGAGGATCGCGGACCAGGCGCAGCTCTTCGTCGGCCGCATCCCACAGCGCCAGGGCAAACATGCCGCGCAGCCGCGGCCACAGGCGGTCGCCAAAGTGGGCGTAGCCGACCAGGATCACCTCGGTATCGCTGTGGCTGCCGAAGGTGGCTCCACGCTGCTGCAGCTCGCTGCGCAGCTCGGCGTGGTTGTAGATCTCGCCGTTATACGCGAGCAGGAGCCGGCCATCCTGGCTCGGCATCGGCTGGTGCGCCGCGGCGCTGAGATCGAGGATGGCCAGCCGCGTTGCCAGCAGCTGCCCTGGCAGGCCCCCGCGGGTGACAAAGCTGCGCTGCCCCTGTGCGTCGGGGCCACGGTGATGCAGCGCTTGCAGCAGAGCGGCTCCGTCGAGATCGCGGCCGCTTGCGGGCCGTCCGAGGTAGCCGCCGATGCCGCACATGGCTCAGCCGCACTCCCGCTGAGCGCGCTCTCCGAGGGCTGGGGGGCCTGCCGATGTCGCTGCCATGACCGATGAGATCCTAGGCACACACGGGGGCCCCGGCCAGTTCTTTGCTGCCCCCGCGCTCGTCTGTTGCTTTCGCTGCGCAGGGCGAATAGCCTGAAGGTTGGTTGGTTGGCCTATTTCTCAGAGATTCCGGCAGGATCGCAGCCTCGTCTTGACCCTAGCAGCGCCCTGCCCGAGAGCTCGTTTATGGAGTGATGGCTTATGCGAGTGATTGCGGTGCGCTGGGCGGAGCTAGAGAC
>CAZVMD010000438.1:0-5182 GCA_964628555.1 uncultured Myxococcales bacterium
GGGCTCACTTGGGCGCGGGGGAAGGGGGCGCTGGGGGCCCGGCCTCCTGGGCTCACTTGGGTGGGGGGATGGGGGGGGAATTTGAGGTTTTTTTGGGGGGGGGTTAGGTGGCTTGGAGCCAGGGGTGGAGGTGGGCTTGGGCGCGGGCGGCGTGGAGGGTGCGGCGGCCGTGCTTGCCGGCCTTCTTGGCCTCTTTGGCGGAGGCCCAGGGGAAGGCGGGATCGTCGAGGGCGGGCAGCAGGCCGAAGTTGATGTTCATCGGCACGAAGGGCTCGCCGGGCTGCCGCGGGCGGTGCACGTGGTGATACAGGGCGCCGAGCGCGGTGGTGACGGGCGGCGGCGCGATGGGCTGGCCGCGGCGCTTGGCGGCGACGAAGCGGGCGACCAAAAGACCGATGGCGGTGGACTCGATATAGCCCTCGACGCCGGTGATCTGGCCGGCGAGGTGCACGTTGGGACAGCCGCGCAGGGCCAGGCTGTCGTCGAGCACGCGGTGCGACTCGACGTAGCTATTGCGATGGATCGATCCGAAGCGCAGGAATTCGGCCTGGTGCAGAGCCGGGATCATGGAAAAGATGCGCTTCTGATCGGGATAGGCCAGGCGAGTCTGGAAGCCGACCAGGTTATAGGCGGTGCCGAAGCGGTTTTCGGCTCGTAGCTGGACGATGGCGTAGGGCCGCTCGGCTCCGGGGGCGGCGCTGGGATCGACGAGGCCGACCGGCTTCATCGGCCCGAAGGCCAGGGTGTCGGGACCGCGCTCGGCCATGACCTCGATCGGCAAGCAGCCTTCGAAGTAGCGCGGCTCTTCAAAGCGATGCGGGCTGACCTTGCGCCCGGCGAGCAGGGCGGCGACGAAGGCCTCGTACTCGTCGCGCGAAAGGGGGCAGTTGATGTAGTCGCCTTCGCTGACCGGCGGCGGCAGCGGCTGACCACGCCGGGGGCGCTTCTGCCGCGAGGCGACAAAGCAGCGATCCCAGTCGAGGCTCTCAGCTTCGACGATGGGCGCGATGGCGTCATAGAAATAGAGCCGATCACCGCACAGCCGTCGCACCGCCCGCGCCGCACCGCCATCGACCAGCGGGCCGCCGGCCAGGATGCACAGGCCGCGCGGTAGCTCATCGACCAGCCGGCGCTGCAGGGTCAAGAGCGGATGGTGCAGGAGGCGCGCGGTGACCAGGCGCGAAAACTGATGGCGATCGACAGCCAGTGCATCGCCGGCCGGCACCCGCGTGGCATCGGCACAGGCGATAATCAGCGATGAGGCGGCCCGCAGCTCGCTCTTGAGCAAGCCGGCTGGCGTGTTGGGATCGTCGCTGCGCAGCGAGTTGCTGCACACCAGCTCGGCCAAAAGCGGCGTGGTATGGGCCGGCGACTGGCGGGCCGGCTTCATCTCGATCAGCGTCACCGGGATGCCGCGCTGCACCAGCTGAAAGGCAGCTTCACAGCCCGCCAGACCGCCACCAATCACCGTCACCGGCTCGTAAGGCGGCATCGAAGGAACAGAGACAGAGGGAAGGGACGCCATCGCCGGCAATATATGCGGACGCGAGCAAGCCCGACAACGGCGTACGCGCGAACCTCTGCGCTCAGCGCTCAGGCCGACGTGGCGGCCGAGCCCAGCGCTGGCCGCCGCCCGGGTAGGCTAGCGCGCCATTGACCCAAGGCTGGCCTCGCGCGGTCTGGCCTGCGCTCCCCGGGGAGGACGGCGTCAAAGTTGCGCGGAGCTCGTGACAAAATGCGCATTAATTCAGCTATCGCCGGGCGTGGGCGGATGTAGACTCAACGCCATGAGCGTCAGTGCAAGCGCCCCGGCGACGATGTCCAGAAGGTTTACGCTGAACCTGCCCATCGCTCATTGGCGACGACTGCTGCACGAGCTGCAGGTCATGGAGCGGGAGCACAGCATCTATGGCCGCGTGCCCGTCGAGAAGCTGATCGAGCGGACGCGGGCTGGCGAGCAGCTCTTGGTCTGGATGCGCTGCCAGGTCGACGACCTGGAGCGGGGAGTGACGAGCCCGAGCCAAAGCGAGCTCCTGGCCCGCGAGGTGCCGCTGTTGCGGCCGGCCGCCAAGTACCTGCTGACCACCTGCGATCGTCTGCGCCGCAGCGCGCTGCAGCAGGCCTGGGCTCTGCGCGGCAGCGGCGATCTCACGGCGATGCAGCCGTATCTGACGGAGGCGCGGCTGTGGGACAGCATCATGCGCGATCTGCTGCGCCATCACGGCGTGCAGCATCCGCTGACCGAGCTGGTGTCACCGCTGCCGTTCTCCGAGACCGACCTGGCCCAGCTGGGCCTGCCGCCCGAGCAGCTGCTCAACGGGGAAGATCTGCTGGCCTCGTAGCCGCCCGCCGCCCCGCTCCCGCGACCTGAGCTGCCGATCCCGACGGTGCTGATCCCGCTCCTGATATTCCTGTTTAGCCTGGCGATCATCGCCTTTGCCCGACCGGGGGGAGCCGCGCCGATCGAGTTTGCCAATGCCCTCGGTCGCGAGCGGGGCTTCTATCTGGATCGCCCGGCCGGCGCGCTGCTGGGAGCGGTGGCCATGGTGCTCGCTGGCGTCGTGTCACCGCGCGAAGCCCTGGGGCAAGCGGTCAACTTCGAGACGCTGATCCTGCTGTTTAGCATGATGGTGATCTGCGCCTACATGGTCGAGGCGCGGCTGTTCCGCTTCGTCTCGTACCTGACGCTGTCGCACGTCCACAGTCCGCGCCGCTTGCTGTGCGCCGTGGTCTTTGTCTCGGGCCTGCTGTCGGCGGTGCTGGTCAATGACACGGTGTGCTTGATGACCACGCCGCTCGTCGTGCAGTGCTGCCGCGACGCCAAGCTGCGGCCCCTGCCCTATCTTCTGGCGGTGTGCTTTGGCGCCAATGCCGGCTCAGTCGCGACGCCGACGGGCAACCCGCAGAACATGATCATCGGCACGCTGTCCGGACTGTCCTACACCCGCTTCGTGCTGGCGCTGGGGCTGCCGGCCCTGCTGTCGCTGGCCATCGTCGCGCTGTGCCTGCTGTGGCTGTTCCGCGCCGAGCTCTCCGCCGAGGCCGCCGAGCTCCCGCCGCCGTCGCTGCAGCGGCCGGCTTTCGATCCCAAGCTGGCCGCGCTGTGCCTGAGCGTCCTTGCCGCCATCCTGGTCGGCTTCTGCCTGGGGCACTCGCTGGCCTGGACCTCGCTGTTTGGCGCGGCACTGATCGTGCTGCTGGGACGGCGGACCCCGCGCCGGCTGCTCGGCCAGGTCGACTACGTGCTGCTGGTGTTCTTCGCCGGGCTGTTCGTGCTGGTCTATGGCGTCGGCAAGGCCGGTCTGGCCGAGCGCCTCTTTGTTGCTCTGCGCCCTGCCCTGGGCAGCAGCGTGCCGCAGCAGATCGCGGTGTTCGCCGGCTTTACCACCGCGCTGTCGCAGCTTGTCAGCAACGTGCCATTCGTGCTCCTGGCCAGTCAGTGGATGCCGCTGTTTGCCGATCCGCCCCTGACCTGGCTGTCGCTGGCGCTGGTCTCGACGCTGGCTGGCAACCTGACGATTGTCGGCTCGGTGGCCAACATCATCGTCCTCGATACAGCCGGACAAGACGGCCGCATCGGCTTCTTCCGCTTCCTGCGCTATGGCGCGGTGGTCACGCTGCTGACCACCCTGGCCGCCCTGCTGCTGCTTTACATCGAGCGCCGCCTGGGCCTGATCTGATCGCTGCTTTCGCCTGATCTTCGTCGGTGGCCTCGTGGTATGATCGGCCCGCCGAGCTATGACTTTCTCTCTTCTTGCAGCGGCTTGGGGGCGCCAAGCTGTACGCGACCGTGTAGTCAGACAGGCCTTTTCGGGACTGTGCTGGGCCGGCGTCATGCTGAGCCTGAGCGCTGAGCCGAGCGCCGAAGCCAGCCCAGGCAAGCCGATCCGACGCAGCCTGCGACGCAGCTTGCCCAGCAGCAAGCGCAGCAAGCCCGGCCCGGTCAGCCCCAGCAAGCCAAGCCCAGCGAAGCCAGGGCAGGTGAGGTCCAGCCCGCCGCGGCCTGACCTGACCACGACCCCGGTCCGCGGTGGCGGCCAGCCGACTCAGGTCAGCGCTGCGCCTGCCGTGCGTCGCGAGCCCGAGTACGAGCCGCCACCGGCTGGCGAGATCGCGGTGCAGTGGGCCAGCCCGCTCGCCGGACATAGCAGCGTCAAGGTTCGCGCCTATCCCAGCCACGGCTCGCCTGCGCTGGGCGATATGCGGGCCGGTACCGCCATCGCCCTCAAGCTGGACCCGATCCGGCGCGGCGGGGCTGGCTGTCGGGGCTGGCTGCCGGTGCGGCCCGATGGCTACATCTGCGCCGATGAGGTGCGGGTGCAGCCCGGCTACCTGTCCTCGCCTCCGGCCCAGGAGCGGGCCGACGGCTGGCAGCGCATGCGCTACGGCGTCGTGCGAGCCGATAGCGCGGTGCTGGCGCAGAAGCCCGGTGATCGCAGCGTGGCGACGATCCGCGAGGCCGGCTACCTGCGCGGCGTCCTGCGGCGCGGCGATGGCGTCACCATCGTCCGCGAGCGCGACGAGCACGTGCAGATCTGGAGCCGCCACTGGCTGCGCCGCACCGACGTCGCCGTGTCGATGCCTTCGCCGCTGTTGCCGATCAACATTCAGGCCCTGCCGATCGGTCAGCGCATGATGCTTGCCTGGGTCGTGCCACCGGCTGGCGAGACGCAGAGCCGGCTGTATCTTCCGGGCGGAACTCCGTCGGTGTTCCTGCCGCGCTACACGCCGCTGTACTGCAGTGAGGTGCGGCCTGGCCCGCCCGGACATCCCGAGCAGGCGCGCGCCATCGTGCACCTGAGCGAAGATGCTCGCGCTCAGCTGGCAGGCAAGCCAGAGGCGCAGGGCGCGGCGTTCGAGATCGATGCCAGCCAGCTCCGCCGCCTAACGCCCGCGACGATGCCCAGCGGCCTGGGCGCCGATGAGCGCTGGATCGATATCTCGCTCAGCGAGCAGGTTGCGGCCGCCTATCAGGGCGAGACGCCGCTCTTTGCCTCCTTGGTCTCGACGGGAGCGCACGGCGCGACGCCGCCTGGGACCTTCTGGGTGTATCGCAAGTACCTGTCGCAGACGATGGCCAACATGCGCGGCGCCGCTTCGCAGTACGACTATCGCGAGGTGCCGCATGCGCAGTTCTTCAACGGCCGCATCGGCCTGCACGCCGTGCTGTGGCACGACATGC
>CAZVMD010000439.1:0-5175 GCA_964628555.1 uncultured Myxococcales bacterium
GCTGTGGTTCTGGAGCAACTTCCAGTTCAACTTCAACCGCCTGACCTTCAACATCGCGGAGCAGCCGTGGTACGGCATCAGCGCAGCCTACGATCGCTATCAGGATCAGGTGCTGTACCTCGGTCGCCTGAAGCTGACCTGGCAGGCGACCCGTGCGACGCGCGTCACGCTGTCGTACAGCCTGGACTTTAACGACATCGTAAATGGCGCCAACTCCAGCGCCGTGCAGGGCTCGCAGCCGAACGCCAACAACCTGGCGCCCGAGGCTGAGCTGCGCTTCAAGCGCGGTGGCCACTGGGTCGGCCTGCTGATCGACAGCCTGCTGACCGAGAAGCTCCTGCTGCAGATCCAAAGCGGCGTCTTTTACAAGACCTTCCTCGAAGACTCGATGCGCACGATCGATGGCCAGCCGGATCGCCTGACCCCATCGCATCAGCTGGCGACGAGCGATGCGGCGACCAACAACTTCGTGTTCGGCAACCGCAACCGCCCCTGGGAAGAAGAAGGCAAGTGGAGCGTGCAGTTTGCTCCGACGCTGCTTTACACGGCGCGCGGGCTTGGCGGACAGCACCAGATCAAAGGTGGCGTGCAGCTGACCTATATGCACTACCGCCACAACCTCGGCATTCCCGGTGGCCAGCGCTTCATCGACACCGTGCCCGGGCTGCCCTGCGATGCCAACGACGCGCGCACCTTTGCCAGCTGCAGCCAGCTAGAGGTCTTCGATGCCAGCCAGCCCTCGGGCGGGCGGCCGGGCGAGGGCTATACGACGACGGCGCAGGCGCTAAACCTGGGCCTGTTTGTGCAGGACAAGTTCACGCTGCTGCGCTGGCTGACCATCGTGCCGGGTATGCGCTTTGACGTTGGCCTGCTGTACAACACCGAGGGCGTGCGGCTGCAGACGCTGGTCGGCTTCGGCCCGCGCCTGTCGTTTATCTACGACCTGTTCCACGACCGCACGACCTTGCTGGTCGCCCACTACGGCCGCCACAACGACGTCGGCAACGCCGGCATCGCCGACCGCGGCAACCCGACCATGACCTCTAGCCTGCAGCGCTTCGATCCGGCCGCGGGCCGCTTTGTCGAGCAGCGCAAGACCGGCGGGGCCGGCACGCAGAGCTTCGCCACCGATCTCAACTTCGCCCCGCCGCGCGTCGATGAGGCCTCGGTCGGTCTGCACCGCGAGGTGGTCAGTCAGCTGGTGCTCGGCGCCGACTACACCTACCGCCAGTACGCCAACTTTTGGGTCAACGAAGAGGTCAACCAGATCTGGGATCCTGCCGGCAACCGCGTGATCGGCTATCGCAACGACATGCGGCAGCGGCTGTACGTCGCCTCAACACCGGCCGAGGCCAGCCGCGAGTATCACGGCCTGGATCTGTGGGTGCGCGGCACGCCGGGCAGCTGGGATCTGGTCGCCTCGTACACGCTGGCCTTCCTCAACGGCACGGTCACCGATCTGTTCGATCCCGGCTACAAGCAGAACCCCCGCCTGGATCCGCTTTACTACGGTGCGCTCGACGGCGCGCCGCGACACTACCTAAAGGGCATCGTCAGCTACGCCTTTGACTTTGGGCTGTCGCTGGGCACGACGCTCAACTACTACACCGGCGCGCCGCTGTGGAAGTCGTTCCGCAGCCCGGAAGACAACACGTTTACGTACTATCGCTCGCCGCGCGGCACCAGCACCGGCACGCGCAACAACGATCCCACCACCTGGGCTGAGTTTTGGCTGCCGCAGACCATGAACATCGATGTGCAGCTGGGCTTCAACCTCAAGAAGCTGGCCGGGCAGAACATCGACCTTATCGCCATGTTGTTCAATGTGCTGAACCTGGCCAACCCGACGGCGCTCGACACGCGGGATGGGCCCGCCTTCGGCACCGCGACGCGCCGCCCCGACAACTTCTTCTGCGAGGTCGTGCTGCGCTATCGCTACTAGCCGCGCCCGCTCACCTTCGACCGCGCGGCAGCGCACTCGTCACACCCGCAACGACGGGAGGAATGGCCATGGAAGTGCTCCCCGCGGCGACCAGCAAGAGCCCCCGGCCTGCCCCGCGCTGGCAGTGGCTGGGACTGTGCCTGGGACTGTGCGCCTCGCCCGCCTGTCAGAGCGATGGCGAGCCCGCGCCGACTCCGCCGGCCCTAAGCCCGGGGCCGCTGACTCCGCCGCCGCGCCGCCTGCGCCGCCTGAGCCAGCGCGAATACAACAACGTGGTGCGCGATCTCTTGGGCGACACCTCGTCGCCGGCCGATCGCCACGTGCCGGACAGCTATCAGAACGGCTACGACAACGGCTCGGCCGGGCTGGTGGTGCAGACCGATCAGCTAGAGGCCTATCAGCGCAGCGCCGAGGCTCTGGCCGAGAGCACGGTGCGCGATCACCTGCCGCGCCTGCTGGGGAGCTGTGATCGCACCACGGCCGGTGCTGCCGCCTGCTTCGAGAGCTTCCTGCAGAACTTCGCCGCGCGCGCCTTCCGCCGGCCGCTGTCCGACGAGGAGCGCGGGCGTCTGCGCACCGTCTATGCCCGCGAGCAGGCGGCTCCCGACCCGTTCCTGCGCGGCCTGCAGACCGCCCTTGAAGTCATCCTGCAGTCGCCGCAGTTTCTGTATCGCGAAGAGCTCGGTAGCCCCGCCGCCGAGAGCGCCGCAGGCCCGCGTACCGTCGAGCTCTCGGACTATGAGCTGGCGAGCGAGCTGTCATTTCTGCTGACCGGCTCACTGCCCGACGAGGCGCTGTGGGCGGCGGTGGTCGCTGGCCGCTTCCATCGCCCTGAAGATCACCTGCAGCAGGCGGTGCGGCTCCTGGCTCAGCCGGGGGCGCAGCCGACGCTGCGCGCCTTCCTGCACAAGTGGCTGGCCACCGATCGCGTGCCCACCCTCAGCAAAGCGGCCAGTGTCTATCCCCGCTTCAGCCCGGCTTTGGCCAAGTCGATGGCCGGCGAGCTCGATCGCTTCTATGACGAGGTGCTGTGGCGCGGCCGCGGCTCGCTGCAGGCGCTGTTCACCGAGCGGGTGTCGTTCGTCGATGCCGAGCTAGCGGCGCTGTATCAGGTGCCGTACAGCGGCAGCGGCTTTGCCCGCGTGCAGCTTCCGCCCGAGCAGCGCAGCGGTGTGCTGTCGCGGGCCGGCTATCTCGCGGTCCATGCCGCGACTGACTCGTCGGGTCCGGTGTCGCGCGGGGTGTTTCTGCTGCAGGCCCTGCTGTGCCTGCCGCCGCCGCAGCCGCCCGCCAACGTGCCGCCGGCGATTCCGGTCGGCGATCCGCGCGGCGAGAACCTGACCACCCGGCAGCGCTTTGCCCAGCATGTCGCCGATCCGTTCTGCGCCGGCTGCCATACCCGCATCGATGGCGTCGGCTTCGGGTTCGAGCAGTTCGACGGCATCGGCGCCTTCCGCACCGTCGAGAACGGCCAGCCGGTGGACAGCCGCGGCACGCTGACCGGGACCTTCGAGATCGACGGCGACTACACCGGCGTCAGCGAGCTAGCGCAGCGCCTGGCGACAAGTCGCCTGCTCGCTGACTGCTTCGTGCGGCAGAGCTATCGCTACGCCATGGGGCAGATCGAGCCTGATGGCGACGATCTGACGAGCCTGGGCGCGTCGTTTACCCCCGAAGCACCGCTGCGCGAGGCGCTGCTGCTCTTTGTCCGCAGCCCGCTCTTTACCCGCCGCACCGTCGAGCCAGCGGCTCCCTAAGCCCCGGAGATCTGCGCCATGGCCAACCCGCTTCCGGCTTCGCCTTACCTGACCTCCCCCGGGCTGTCGCCGCTCCGCCCGCGCCGCAGCAGCCGGCGCAGCTTTCTGCAGGCGCTCTCGACGATGTCAGCCGCTGCCCTGACCCTGCCGATGGCGCGCTGGCTGCGCGCCGAGACCGCGCCCAAGCGCCTGATCCTGCTCATGCAGAACAACGGCACGCAGCAGGCCAACTTCTGGCCCAAGTCGGGCCTCAGCTCGCCGATCCTCGACGCGCTGTTCAAAGAACCGGGCACCGGCCGCGAAAATGGTCTGTCGGCGAAGACCACGCTGGTCAAGGGCGTCTACATGCCCAACGACGCCAACGGTACCAACGGCAACCAGCACGACATGGGCTTTGCGCGCCTGTTTACCGGCGAGAAGCTGATCTCGCGCGGCGGCCAGCCCTGGGGCGGCGGAGCTTCGGTCGATCAGATCGTCGCGCAGGCCTTCAAGGTCGACAGCCTGACCCTGGCGGTGCTGGCCTCGCAGACCGAGCCGCATCCCAAGCCGGGCTTCGATCATCGCGTGTCGTTTAGCTATCTGGGCCCGGCCACGCTCAAGCAGCCGCGCATCGATCCGCTGGCGGTGTTCGAGTCGCTGTTTCCAACCTCGATGGCCGATCGCGCGCGGCGCAAGAGCGTGCTCGATGCGGTGGCTGGCAACCTCGGCGAGGTGTCGGCGCGGCTGGGGGCCGGCGAGCGACGCAAGCTCGACTATCACCTGACCGCACTGCGCGACATCGAGCGGCGGCTGATGGTCCCGGCGACCTCCTGCGCGCGGCCCAAAGCTCCCACCGATTACCTCGGCCTGGATCCCAATGCCGAGGTCAGCACCGACGCCTACATCCCGCAGATGGTCAACGACATGATCGATCTGTTGGTCGTCGCCCTGCGCTGCGACATGACGCGCGTCGCCTCGCTGCAGTTTGGCTACGGCGGCGGCAAGTGGCGCTTTGCCTGGAAAGGCATCGACATGAACTGCCACGACGATGTCGCGCACCTCGATGTCTTCGATGGCGGGCTCTTGCCCGAGACCACCCGCCGCATCATCGCCATGAACCAGTGGTACGCCGGCTGTGTCGCTCGCCTGGCGCTGGCCCTGGATGCCATTCCCGAGGGCAGCGGCACCTTGCTCGACAACACGCTGATCGTCTGGGGCAACGAGCTAGGCCGCGGCGATCACAACCAAGAGAACATCCCCATCGTCCTCATCGGCAAGGCCGGCGGGGCGCTGCCGCGGGGCGGACGGGTCATCGATAGCGGACGACAGATCTTCAACCGCCTCGGCTGCACCATCCTGCAGGCCATGGGTCTGCCCGCCACCGGCTTCGGCGATGCCCCAAGCTGCGGGCCCTTCGCCGGACTCTCGCTTCTCTCCTAGCAGCGCGGACCGCGGCGACCCAGGGCGGACGCATACAGCCGGCTCGGTCGTCGCCAG
>CAZVMD010000440.1:0-5143 GCA_964628555.1 uncultured Myxococcales bacterium
TGCCGCAGTCGCTATCGCGGAAGCAGTACTCGCCGCGGATGCGCTTGGGCTGACACGTGCGACCGTTGCAGGCCAGGCCGGTGGCGCAGTCGCTGTCCGCCTTGCAGGCGCAGCCGATGACCCGCGCGCCGCTCGCGAGGGCGACGCAGTCGGTGCAGGTGCCGGCCATGGCCCCGTCGGGGACATCGCAGACCAAGAGCCGAGTGTCATCGTCAAAGCGGTTGCACTGGCTGTTCAATGTGCAGCCGCAGCCCAGATCGCCGCCGCCGTTGCCGGGTACACACAGCCCCTGCCGTCGGCTGACCAGCCCGCCGGGGTCGTCCTCGGCACCGCAGCCGGCCATGGCGAGCAAGAGGATCAGGGTCGTGGGGAGGGCTCGCAAGCTCTGCATGGTTCGCTCCTTTACTTGACCCGTCGCCGGAGCCGCGCTTTCGGTGCGCGTTCGGGTCCGCGGACAGGGGCCGCAGCAGCGGGGGCCAAGGCGGCACTTTAATACGTCCAAGGCTCTGGCAATAGCGCGCAAGCGTGATATGACACAGCCGCGTGTCGCCACGCAGGCCACCTCATCTAAAGGAGCCTCGTTATGAAGCCGCGTACTCTCCGCTCTGCCGCACCGGCTGCCGCTTGCCGCTCGCTGGTTCGGGCCATCGTTGCCCCCTCGGCCCTGCTCGCACTGGGGCTGGGCTTGGGCCTGTCCCCGGCCAGCGCTACGGCCGCTCCCTGCGCCGTGCCCGAGACCGGCCATCTGACGATCCAGAGCGCGATCAACGACGCGCGCTGCACCGAGATCGAGCTTAAGGCGCAGATCTACACCGAGCAGATCAATGTCAATCGCGCCGGCCGCCCGGTCATCGTGCGCGGGGCTGGCGCCGGCCGCACCGTCATCGCCAGCCCGCTGCGCCGCAATCGCTCAACGCTCGGCACCAGCTTTCTGCGCAACTACGTCTATGTCGTGCAGGTCGCGCCAGGCAGCACGCTTTCGCTGTCGGATCTAACGATCGATGGCGGGGGCAATGCGCGCTGCACCGAGCCGTACTTCGGCCTGCGCGCCCACAACGGCACGCTCAACCTCGACTCAGTGGTCATCGAGAACGTGCGCGGCCGCGGCACTAACTTCGCCTGCAGCAACGTCATTGCGCTCGGCGTCACCGCCGAAGGGACCGGTAGCGCCAGCCTGTCGCTAAGTCGAGCAACGCTGCGCAGCTTCCAGCAGACCGGCATCCTAGCCCGCGGCAGCGGGGCCCGCCTCACGCTCAGCGACACGCTGCTGCGCGGAGCCGGCGAGCAGAGCCAGCAGGTCCAGACCGGCATCGGGGTGCTGGAGGGCGCGACCGCCACACTCGACCGCGCCACCGTGCGCGACCTGCGCTACACCGGCGACCTCTGCAAAGGCCTGGGCACCGGTGTTCGCTTCAGCAGCGCTGCGGCCTCGACACTGTCTCAGAGCGTCCTGGCCGGCTGCGACCGCGGCGTCGAGCTCAGCAAGAACAGCGCGGCCATCGACATTAAGAAGAACCGCTTTGTCGAAAACCTCGCCGGGATCTTCGCCAGCGACAACAGCGCCGGCAGCAGCCGCATCGTCCAGAACGGCTTCTCGGGCACGCGCCGCAGCACCGCCGCCAACGTCGCCATGTGCTTTGCTGACAGCGGCGATGCCATCGCCATCAAAGCGGACAAAGACGCCCTGATTCAGGGCAATAGCGCGGCCGACAGCGCCCGCTGCGCCATCGAGATCCTGGCCGGCAGCAGCAACCTCGACGTGCAGGAAAACCAGTCGGTGCGCAGCGCTCGCGTCGACATTGAAGACGCCGGCAGCGGCACTCGCCTGAGCAAAAACCTCTGCACCAGCAGCACGCCCGCCGGGCTGTGCGCCGGCCCGCCCTAGCTTGACGCCGGCCGGCTGCCATCGCCTGTTCGTTGCTGCCCTGCCACCGAGGCCGCACCTGTTGATGCCATTCCTCCTTCGCCCCGCCTGAAACGTAAGCCCCCTGCCAAATTGCAAAGCAGCTTACAAAAGCTGCTTGCATTTTGAGACAAGGATGCCCATTTCTTATCCCCTGCCCCGCCACAAGGTGATAATCTAAGCGCCCGGTTCATAGTGCCTTCGTCTCACGCTCGGACGCCTTGAGGGAGCCTAACCACAATGAGTAACGGACGTCACTTTACGCCCCCCACCCCGGCCTTCCGTCCGGTTGACCCGTTCGCACCGATGGTGCCGCGCTCGGCTGAGCGGGTTCCGTCCTGCGAAACTACGCAGCCTCTGCCGTCACGGGTTCGGCCAGTCCGGGTGGACAACTCCGCACCGAGCGGCGGAGGCAAAGGGGCCAGCCCAGCGCCAGCTACGCCCACCGCGGCCAGCGGCTCCACGCCTACGACTGCCGCCACGAACGATGGCAAAAAGGTTGCTGCCAAGTCGGCCGCGCCCAGCGCCCCCGCGACTCCCGCCCCGGTAGCCGATGCCCGTCCGCGACGTGACACCCCGGCTCCGGCGGGCAAGCCAGCGGTCAAGGAAGCGGCTCCAGCCGCAGCCGCGCCCCCGCCAGTCAGCGATGCGGCCAAGGGTAAGAAGGTAGCCGAAGCAACACCGGCCCCCGCTCCCGCCAAGGCCAGCAAGATCGCCGTCGAGCCCGAGACCGGCGCCAAGACGAAGAAGCCGGCTCCGGCTCCCGAGCCGGTCGCGGCCAAGGGCAAGAAGGAAGCAGAGCGAGCGCCAGCCCCGGTGGCTGCCAAGGCAGTGACCAAGCTGCCGGAAAAGGCCGCCGAGAAGGCCCCGGAAAAGACCGCCGGCAAGAGCAAGCCGGCCGAAAAGACCGAGGTCAGCAAGTCGAAGGCCGCCGCTGAAGAGGCCGCGCCCAAGGGTGGCAAGAAGGTGACCGGCAAAGACAAGCCGGCCCGGCCCGACAAGGCCAGCGCCGCGCCCAGCGAAAAGACGAGCAAGTCGGCCAAGGCGGCCCCGGCCGTCGTCCCCAGCAAGGCGGTCAAGAAGGCGGTCGCCAAGGGCAAGGTCACCAAGCTCGCCGCTCCGACGCTGGCCAAGAAGGGCGCCGCTGCACCGCTGGCCACCAACATCGGCAAGAAGGCGCTCCCCGCCCCAAAATCCAGTGCCGCTGAAAAGGGCGGCAAAAGCAAGCGCGGACGCGGCGGCCTGACCCCTCCCCCCGGCATGCGCCTCGGCCCCGGCGAAGAGCTACGCATCTGCGAGTGGGAGCGCTGCCAGAAGACCTTCGTCGTCAAGCCCGGCGGTCGCAACACCGTACGCCGCTTCTGCTCCGGCACCTGCCGCGGCCGCGCCTCCGAAGCCCGCACCGGCAAGCGCTAGCCGCTAGCGGCTCCCCTCTCTCGCCTCGCCCCCCCGATCACAGCCTCAGCCCAACTTCTAGCGACCGACTTCGCGCTGGCTCACAAGCCGACTTCTCTAGGGTCCGCGACCGCCTGGGGCCGGGGTGGGCCCTCGCCCCACATTTTGCTTTACCCCCGCCGGGGCTCCGTGCCAAAAGCGTGGCCATGACGTGCATGGCCAAGCTCCCGATTCGTAGGTCGCTGCTCGCTCGTTCGCTGTCTTCGCTGCTGCTGGCGGCACCGCTTGCAGCCTCGCTGTTTCCGTCGCAGGTGCTGGCGCAGGCCAAGCCGGGAAACAGCGCGCAAGAAGCCGAGCGCCTGGGCAAAGAGGGTGAGCGCCTGCTGGCCGCTCACGATGCGGCTGGAGCCATCGATCAGCTGGCGCGAGCCTACAGCCTGAGTGCCAATCCGCGCTTTCTGCTGCCGCTGGGGCTGGCCTATGCCGAGGCTGAGCGGCCACTCGATGCGCTGGATGCGCTGGGGCGCTTCCTCAAGGACGCGCCGGCCGTGCCCGATGCCAAGCGCAAGGAGATCGGCACCCGCTTCGCCGTCATGCTGGATCAGGTTGCCGCCCTGGTCACCGTCGAGGCCTCGCGCCAGAATGCGCCGGTCAAGGTCGATGGGCGGCCGGTCGGGATGACGCCGCTGCCGGCGCCGCTGCGCCTGATGCCGGGCAAGCACGAGGTGACCATGCAGCCGGCCGCTACCGATCCCTCAAGCGGTGCCAAGGTGCAGATCGAGGTCCGTCCCGGCGAGCGCAAGACGGTCAAGCTGGAGCCGGGCACGGCCTCGAAGTTCCTCGAACCGCAGGTGCAGCTTGGTCCGGGCATAAGCGGCGAGGGCACGCAGGGGAGCGCGACGACCACGCCACGCCCACGCGAGACCGTCCCGGTCACCAAGCAGGCCTGGTTTTGGCCAGTGATCGGCGGCGGGGCGGCAGCGGTCGCGGCCCTGAGCATTGGCCTGGGCGCCGGCCTGGGCGCCAAGAAGAGCTCAAGCGGCCTGCCAGGTGAGGACTTCCCGTCGGTGGCTAGCTGGCCCGGGGGACCGATTGACGCGCGCCCCGCTGTGGCGCTGCAGGGAAGCGGCCTATGAGCCCAGCCACCGATCTTCGCCGGCTTGGCGGGCGGCGCCGCGGCGTGCTGTGGGCTGCCGCCGGGCTGGCGCTAGGCGTCGCTGGCCTGGGCTGCAGCAGTGACAACGACGCCTGCAGCGGTCGCAGCGAGACCTGCCTGTCGCTGACCCTGAGCGGCAGCGACGGTGTAAGCAAGGCCGATCAGGTGCAGGTGTTCGTGGCGCGCAAGCCCAAGACCGGCAGCCCGGTCGAGGCGCTGAGCGAGCCGCGCGAGCTGCCGTTCAAGATCGCCGTGCTCTGGCCCGACGGCCCCGCGACACTGCACGTGCGCACCTTCCTGCAAGGTCAGCTCAACGGCCTGTCGCCCGAGATCTCGCTCGACCTGCGCAACGGCGCGCACGAAAAGCGCAAGCTGACGCTGTACTCGCCGCTGCAGGGCACCGGCCTGCCGGACATGGCCGGCGGTACCCCGCCCGACCTAAGCACGCCGCGCGACATGGCCAGCCCGCCTGACCTGTCCGACCCGCCCATGCCGGCCGACATGAGCACGGCCGATATGCCCGCCCCCGATATGGGCAGCTAGCCGCCCAGCCGCCCAGCCGCCCCCTCAGCCAGCTAGAACTCGACGACGGCGCGGATCGACGTGCCGGCGTGCATCAGGTCGAAGGCCTCGTTGATGCGCTCAAGCGGCAGCTTGTGCGTGATCATCGGGTCGATCTCGATCTTCTT
>CAZVMD010000441.1:0-4966 GCA_964628555.1 uncultured Myxococcales bacterium
CGCTCTTTAGGCCGCGTGGCCGCACCCACAGGACTTGCTCCAGCGCGACGCCGATGCGGGCCGCGGTCTGCACGTCGAGACCGTCGTCGACATCGATGAAGGCACAGGCCTCGCCGCGCTGGGTGGCCGCAGCCAGGGCCAGCAGGGTAAAGGACTGCTTGCCGGCTCCGCCCGCTAGCTCGACCAGCTTGCCGCGCGGCAGGCCGCCGTGCAGAGCCGCATCCAAAGACGGCAGCGCGGTGCTCAGGGGCGGCGGGGTCTGGCTGGCCGGGGCCTGAGCCGACAGGCGGCGGCGCAGCTCCAAGATGGCTGCGCTGCGTGAGCTGGGGGCGGCAGTCGCCGAATCCGTAGCTGCAGCGGTCGGGCTGGCCGATAACGCCCCTGGCGGCGCGCTATCGACCGTCGCTGACACCGACCGGGCCACCGCACTTGACATATGACCAGTGTACAAATGAGCAGGTCTTGGGCAAAGAGAAAAATTGGTAAACGCGAGTAAAACTTTACCTCCTACTTGCCCACATCTGGCCGCGTTTACCTGTGCTGCTCGGCTGGCGGCGGGCCTTGCGAAATCATCTGCCCATTGCCGGGACAAGGTTGTATGTCTGCCAGGCTCGCTCCGCGCGCCTCTGGCTCAGACCTGACAGGAGACTCCCTTGTCCACGTCCACCGCACGCCTCGCCACCGACCCCCGCGACATCACCGTGAGCGAGCACCGCTCGCCGCTGCCGGCCTTTGATGCCCAGGCCTACTTTGTCGAGCCGCTGATTGACCTTGGGACGATCGACAGCGCGAAGATGGCCGGCATCTATACGCCGCAGGCCGAGATCGGCCAGGCCAAAGTCGGGCTGACCAGCCAGTTTCTCGAAGACGCCGCGACGTATCACCAGAAGTACAGCAACACCGCGATGTTCAAGGCGCTGATCACGCGCGCGCTCGCCCACGCCGGCTCGCCGGGGCCAAGCCCGACCATCCTCGACATCGGCTCGGGCTCGGGCAACTCGGTGTTTCCCTGCCTGGAGCTTATGCCCGACTGTCGCATCGTGGCGACGGACCTTAGCCCCAACCTCCTGCGCATCCTGCTCGATCACGTCCACCGCCAGCATGCGGCGCGCGACCGCGTGGTGCCGGTGTGCATGGATGCCACGCGCGACTATTACCGCCCGGGCTCGTTTGACTACGTCATCGGCGCGGCCATCCTGCATCACCTGTTGGATCCGTCGGCAGCCATCGACGCGGCGGCGCGGGCCTTAAAGCCGGGCGGACACGCCATCTTCTTTGAGCCGTTCGAGGCGGGCAATGCCCTGCTGCGCTTGGCCTACAGCGAGATCCTCAGCCGGGCTGGGGAAAAGCTGGGGCTAGAGCTTGCGCTGACGCAGCTACCACCGGTGTTGCGCAAGCTTGTGCAGCGGCTTCGTCCCTTCATGCCCACGTCGCTGTGGCCGGCACACCACCTGCCCAAGGACGTCGCGAACCTGCTGACCGCCATGGTCGAGGACTATCGCGTCCGGGCCGGCCTCGACAAGACCGCACCGATCTATCGCCAGATCGACGACAAGTGGCTGTTCACGCGCGGCTATATCGAAGAGCACGCCCGCCGCGCCGGCTTCGAGCGCATCCACATCGAGGCGATTTATCAGGGCGATCGCCCTTGTGTGCAGCAGACGCAGGTCAACCTGGCCTTGGGCATCGGCGCCAAGCCAGAGCGCCTGCCCGACTGGGGCTGGCAGATCCTCGACCGCTACGACCAGGCGCTCTCGCCGGAGCTAAAGCGCGAGCTTCTGGTCGAAGGCATCATCGTCCTGCGCCGCTCGTAGGGGAGGGCAGCAGCGGGCGATAGCTGGTGGCCAGCAGCGTCCGCGGCAGGGGATAGCCGCGCAGCAGTGGCGTGCGGGCCGGGACGACGATGGCCGACTCGCTGCGCTGCACCGTAAAGACCGCCGGCGTGGCGTGAAACTGGTCGCAGGCGATGATGCCGCGCAGGATGTCGTAGCCCTCGCCGGGGCAGCCCTCGACGAGCAGCGAGCAGTCGGGCGGCGTGCGGGTAAACGCCCAGGGCTTGACGAAGAAGTGCGGCTCGCCGGGTGGGTGGCCCGTGAAGTACTTGCTCAGGTACAGCAGGGCGCCGGGGTGGCGGGCGACGAAGTCCGGGCCATAGACCTGCAGGAAGCGCTCGCGCAGGGTCTGTGCCGCCGCCTCTAAGACGGGCGCGGCGTAGTCGATGGCCAGGCTGGCGCCGTCGAAGCGAGCGCGAAAGTCGAGCAAATTACGGAAAAGCACGTGCTGCAGCCGCGGCGCCTGGGGAGAGCGCGTAAGCGGCTGCGGACCGAGCGCCGACACAAACTGGTCTTCGCTGGCCAGCTCAAACTCCGTCGGACCGGCGAGGATGATCTCCGTGGTGGCCGGGCTGCTCGGGCGAGCGGACGCGGCGGCGCGGCGGGCCGGATCCGTAGCTTCCTCCGGCCGCGCGGGCGTCGCGAGGGAAGTCCGTATCTGCTTGCGATAGCGACGGGTAGGGCTGCCTTCTTTGTGGCGGAAGTAGCTGGCGTCGTAAAAGGCGCAGTGGGCTCGCCCGACCTCGGGGCGCTCGGCCAGCGAGTGCACAGCCAGGCTGGCCGAGAGCGGCATGACCGCCAGGCAGGCGAGCTCACCGGACAGCACGAGGCGGCGCTCGCGGCGCGCACTCGGCGACAGCGACAGCGTCAGGCACAGCGGAATCGGCCCCTCGGCCCCCGGCAGGGCCGCAGTCTCGGCGGACGCCAGGCTTGAGCTGGCGTAGAGCATCTCCTGCAGATCAAAGGAGCGGGGCCGGCGGTTGCCGACGGCAAGCAGGCGCAGCGCAAGGCCGGGATCGGGCTTGATGAACAGGCCAGTCCACAGGTGCAGCAGCGGCTTTTGGCCCAGGCGCCGACCGGGGGCGATAAGCAGCGCCTGCTCGCGCAGAAAGCGATGCCAGGCTCCCTCGGGGAGCAGCCAGCCGCAGGCCAGAGCTTGGCTTAGGCCACGGGCGAAGCGGGCTCGCAGCGCCTGCTCCTGCTGGTCGTCGAGAGTCAGGCTGAAGCCGAGGGGCCCGCGGGACAGCGGCAGCGGCTCGCGCAGCACCACCTGATGACCGAAGGCATTGCCCTGCAAGAGCGGCACGCAGGCCTGCGCCACGCGTAGCGGGACCGAGCCGCGCAGGGTCGGCGAGCGCCGCTCCAGACGAAACAGCCCGTCGAGCACGTCGGCCAGCGAGAATGCGGGGAGCTCAGCCATGCCGGTCGCGCGGACTCAGTGACGGGGTCGCTTGGCTGCGGCTTGAATCGCCTGCCACAGCGCCCGATCCTGCGGTGTGCCGAGCAGGCGCAGACACTCGCCGAGGCGCTGACGCGCGACCAGCGGCACATCCTGGGCCGCCAGGGCGCGGATGCGTGCCGACAGCGGCGGTGGCATCGGGACCGCCAAGCCGGAAGGGCTGCGGCGCGGTGGCGGCGGCAGCAGCAGGCACAGCTCACCGGCGGCCAGGCTGGCTAGGCTGGGATCGGTGCTCTTGAGCACAAGCTCGGGCAAGAGCGGGCTCTGATCGTGCAAGGCCAGCACCGCCAGGGCCGCGAGCGCCGGGCGCTGCAGCGGGGCAGCCTCGGCGGACTGCGCCAAGCTGGCCAGTCCCGCTGCCAGAGGAGCCCAGATCGCAGTCGGCAGGCTGGCGAGCGCGCCGAGGGCGGCTTCGCGCCAGGACACCGGCTGCGCTGCGTCCTGAGCCAGGGCCAGAAGGCGACGCGACAGCTCGGTCAGCTCCGCCACTAAATCGGCGGACAGCGGCGGACCAAAGAACTCACCAGCAAAGTGGGCCTGGCCGATGCTGTCGCCCATGCGCAGGAGCGTGTCAGCGATGCCGCGCGTCGTCGCCTCGTCGAGCTTGCGGCTGCGGCCAAGCTGCAGCGCCGTCTCTAGAAACAGCGGCAGGAGCTGACAGGTGCGCTCGGGATGCTGCGCCGCCATCAGGGTTAGACCCCGCAGCAGCAGGGCGGCTGGCCGAGCCTGACCGCGGGCGACGCTGTCACTCCAGAGCTGCAACAGGCGCGGCCCCCCCAGGCGGGCCGACAGGCGCTCTAGCTCGACAGGATCACCGGCCACCGCCGACAGCTCGCTGGGCCGCGGCAGGGCCACATCGACGGCAAGCGAGCCAACCCACAGCAAGCCAAGCAGCGCCACGATCATGCCGTCCTCCGGAGCTCTGTCGGCCCTGGGCGCCTGGGCATACGCCGGGGTCTTAGGGTCTCGATCTCGCAGCGTCGCATTCGCTATAGCGTAAACCGGCAGGCAGCCCGCCGATTGAAAATTTGCTCGCGAAGTCGCGGGCTTAGGGCGGGCTTGCGACTGGAGCGGGGGTGTTTTTCTGCCTCCTGCGGCCCGGCTGTGGGGCTGCACTGATGTTCATCCTGGAACGGCCTGGCAGGTTTTGACGGTCGGGGTTTGACAGGGGACCACCCGTTCAGTAGGCTGCCAAAAGTTCAGTCCCCCCCATGCGTCCCGAGCGAGCGCAGGTCGTCTCGGGCAGACGAGGTCGATCATGAGACACAGCGACGGAAAAACCGGACAAGAATCCAAGGCCAGCCGCAGCTCACGCCGCCTGGGTCAGACCGCGGCGGCGCGCCAGCCCGGGCGGCCGACGGCAGAGCGAGCGGGGGGGGAGCGCGCGGGAGTGCGGGTGGCGGAAAAGAGCGAGGAGCCGGGCGAGGCGGGGGGCAGCCGGGATCGCCTGACGGATCGTCAGCGGCAGGTGCTGCAGTACATCTCGCAGTCGATCCGCAGCCGCGGCTATCCGCCGACGCTGCGCGAGATCGGCCAGCACATGCAGATTCGCTCGACCAACGGCGTCAACGATCACCTGCGGGCGCTGGAGAAGAAGGGCTATCTTGAGCGCCACGACCTCAAGTCGCGGGCCCTGCGAGTCAAAGAGCCGACGGCGAGCGGACCTTCGGCGGTG
>CAZVMD010000442.1:0-4954 GCA_964628555.1 uncultured Myxococcales bacterium
CGCCTAGGCCGCAAGCGGCAGCGTGTTCAGTCCGTGTAGCAGCAGGTTGGGCAGGCCGCGCTCGACGGTGGTCGGCGGCTCGAACTTCTTGACGGTGGTGAAGCCGTGGGCGCCGAGCAGAGCCAGGAGCTCGCGGGTGCGCTCTTCGGTGCCGTCGCACTCGATGGCCACCTGACGGATCTTCGGCCAGCTTCCGGCGTCGAGGCCAGCGAGCACTTTGAGCTCAGCCCCTTCGACATCGACCTTGAGCAGATCGACGCGCGACACCCGCTCTTGCGCAAGCAGGTTGGCCAGCGTGTCGAGCGGCACCTGCGTCGTCTCCAGACCGGTGACGCGATCGGTCAGCCACTGTCCGACGGGCCCGCGCGGCAGGCTGGCGATGCCCTTTTCGATCAGGCGCGCCCCCGGTCCAAGGATGCCCAGCGACTTGCCGATGCGCGCCCCCTGCGCCGCGAAGAATGCCTCGAACTCGCGCCGCTTGCCGCTGATGTCCATCGTCGAGTCGCGCGGGAAGCGCCGGAAGTAATAGAAGTCGCAGGTCTTGCCGGCATCGGCGGCGGTCGACAGCGCGACGTTCTTGGCGACGTGGCTGCCACCGGCCAGCCAGCGGTTCTTCTGCAGGTTCTCGGACAGCGCGCGATACAGGGCCGGCACCGGCTCGCAGCAGATCAGCTTCAGATCGCGGTGGCAGCGGCGGGCAGCAGCGATGGCGAAGGCGCCGATGTTGGCCCCGACATCGACCACCGTCGAGCCAGCCGCCAGCACCGCCCCGCCCTCGAAGTACTCCTCGACCTCGACGAACAGCGTGCGTAGCTCGCTCGCTGACTCGTGCACCGTGGCCACCTGTCCGTACTCTGCGATCTCCATAAGCGCCTCCAATAAGCCAGGGGGCGAGTCTTACGACATCGCGCAGGAGCACTCAACCCCGGCTCAGACCTTTTCGTACCAGGCCTTGACCCGCGGGTCGGCAGCGACGGCACTGCACACCCGATTGAGCTTGGGATAGCCGTCTAGGATCGTGGCCGGGATGTGATCGAGGGCGCCGCTTTTGAGCCACTTGCTGACGACGTACAGCTTCAGATCGACGACCTGCGGGGTCGCGCCGCCGAAGAACGGACCGTCGCCGTCGGCGATCAGGCGCTCGATGTTCTGGGCCCAGGTCGGCAGGAACTCGCTGGCTAGCTGCTCGCGCATGCGCCGCTTCTCGTCGGGGTCCTTGGTGATCATACTGGGCCGCACCGCTGCCCTCAGTTCTTCTACATAGGCCATCACCGCCTCGTGCTGGGCGGCCACGAAGTCGTCTTTGGGGTGCAGGCCGTGGCGACGACCGATCAGCACCAGGATGGCGTTGGTCTGAGCCAGCGGCGGCCGTCCCGGCACGCTGAACACCGGCATCGAGCCAAACGGCGTGTGCGGCTTGCGCGCCGGCCAGTCGGCCATCTTGACGCGATCGTCCTCGAAATCGACGCCGGCCAGCACCAGGGCCAGCCGGCACTCTTCACCACGACTCACGGGAGCATCGAAGTACGTCAGCTTGGGCTTGTTCATGCGCCGATGATGCCGACAAGCGGCGCGAACGGAAAGCGAAACCGCGGCCGCGGGGAGCGCGCGCAGCGGCTTCAGCGGATCGCCAGCTCGACGGTTACATCGCCGGTCGGCGGCAGGGTGAAGTCGGCGAAGACCCAGGCTGCACTGGGCAGGAAGCAGGCCGCGGTGCTGGACCCCACGTGCATGCACCAGTACGACACCGTCGGGCCGGCCGAAGCCGGCATGCACGGCGACTGCGCGAGCGCAGAGGCCGAGTCAGTGACTTGCAGGGCCATGCGATAGCTCCCAGCGGCCACCGGGCGACTGACCTCGTTCCACTGGTAGTCGTCGCTGCCCGCGCCAGGGCTGCAGCGTACCCGCCGCAGGCACCGGGTCGTCGCCCGGCCATCCCAGACCAGCGTCAGCGTGTCACCCGGCTGCAGGCGCCGCACGCCGTGTGGCTCGTTAGCCGGGGCGGGCGCCTCGCAGACGCCGGCTGGCGCATCGGCATCGAGGAGCTTCAGCGCGCCTTGCGGACCCTCGACGGTATACAGCGGGCAGCTCGCCGCGGTCCCTGGGTAGGCGCCCCCAGCGACGACAAAACGCTCGGTCGTGCTGCGATTGACAAGCTGCACAGTCACCCGCTGCTGCGCCGGCACGGCGAAGATTCCTTGTGACTCGCAGGTCTCTTCACGGCCCCCAGGGCCCGACGAGCAGTGGACAAGCGCGCTCAGGCCCGCGCCAAACAGCACACGATAGCTCGACATGCCTCCCCCTTGGTGCCGCAGATCCTGCCAGTGCCGGTGCCGGTGCAGGTGCCGGTGCCGGGCACGCGGCCGGCGGCGATCGCTTTCCGATCCACCGTATCGCGGCGGCGGCCGCCCCATCGAAAAAGCAGCGGCGCGCGGCCTAAAGCCTCAGCTAAGCGGCGCCCTCCGAGGGGGCGGTTCGCAGCGCTAGGGAGCCCGAGTGCGCGACTTTTCTAGCTCGCGGATTCGCGCGCGGGCCTCGTCGCCTTCGGGGATGGGCTGGCCGCTGTCGCGCCAGGCCACGGCCGCTTTGAAGCCTTCGGCCTGGGCGTAGCGACGGAACCACAGGCCTTCGGGGTTGTGGCGGCTGATGCCGTCGAACAGCGTGGCCAGGGTCTGACTCTGCTGCAGGCCCATGCTCAGCATCACCTGATTGACGACGAGCTTGTGCATCGCCAGGTGGCTTAGGGGCACGCCGGCGATGCGGCTGGCCAGGGCCTGCGTCGCCGCTTCAAGCTCGGCGGCCGGCACGGCAAGGTTGGCCAGGCCCCAGTCACAGGCGGTGCGGCCGTCGATGGTGTCGCCGGTGAACATCAGCTGCTTGGCGCGGGTCGGACCCAGGCGATAGGTCCACATCGCCGTCGTCGGGCAGCCCCAGACCCGGGTCGGCATGTAGCCGATGCGCGCGTCTTCGGCCATGACCAGAAGATCGCAGCACAGCGCGATGTCGCTGCCGCCAGCCACGGCGTGGCCATGCACCTTGGCCAGGGTGGGCTTGGCGCTGTGCCACAGCGTCATGAAGTGCTCGGTGTTGCGGCGCATAAACGCGAAGTCGGGCATGGCGTCGAAGGGCTGCGCCTCCTGCTGGCAGGGGTGCTCGATCTCGCCGCTGCCGAAGAGGCTCAGGTCATAGCCCCCACAGAAGCCTTTGCCCGCGCCCTCGACGACGATGACGTGGATGCTCGGCTCGGCGTTGGCCCACTCGACGGCGGCGCGGATCTCGCCGGGCATGGCGTCATTGATGGCGTTGAGGCGCTCGGGGCGGTTGAGCAGCAGGCGGGCGATGCGCGGATTTTGCCCATCGGCTTCGATGCGCAGCGTCGAAAAACTCGGCATGGCGGCGGGCCTCCGGAGAGCTACGAGGCAGGGGGAGCGAGGCTGCGACTAGTGCGTAGTCAGCTCGCGCAGCAGCGACAGGGTCAGCTCCTGATCGCCGCGATCGACGTAGATGTAGATATCGGTGAGGCTGGTGATCATCTCCAGGATGTTGATGCGGCGACGGGCGAGGACTGCGGTGATCTCGGCCAGGATGCCCGGGGTCTGCAGGAACTCGGGCGAGCGCAGGCGGACCTCGGCGACGCCGGGCCGCAGCGTGACGTTGACCAGGCCAAGCTCCAGCTGCGTGACCAGGCCGTGCAGCAGGCGATAGGCGGCCTCACCGTCGCGCTCGGGCAGGTACAGGCAGACGAAGGTGTCGTTGGTGGTGCTGGCGGTAATGGCGATGCCGGCCCGGCCAAGCTGCGAGGCCAGCTCACCCAGCACACCGGTGCGGCTGGCCAGATCCTTGCCGACCAGGGTCAGCATCGACTGCGGCTCGGGGCGGGCTGACAGGCTCGGCTCGCTGACCCCCAGCACCGAGGTACCGCTGTGCGCGAGCGCCTCTTGCCGTCGGAAATCGACGACGCGCACGCGACAGCTCTCGGGCTTGTAGCGCAGGGCCCGCGGATGCACGACGCGCGCCCCGCGCGAGGCCATAGTCTCTAGATCCTCGACCGTCATCTCTTCGATCAGCCGCGGGTTGTCGGCCAGGCGCGGATCGGCGGACAGGATGCCCTCGACATCGGTGATGATCGTCACCTCTTCGGCGTCGAGGAAGCGGCCGACCAGCACGCCCGAGATATCCGAGCCGCCGCGCCCCAGCGTCGTCAGATCGCCGCGCGTGCTTCGGGCAAAGAAGCCCGAGATCACCGCCACGCCGCCGCGCCGCAGCACCGGCAGCACGCGCGCCGCGAACAGCCGCCGCGACTCGTCCTCTTGCACCTCTAGCGGCCGCTCTTCGTTGATCTTCTGGGCCTGCAAGAGCGCCGCATCCGGACTATCGACGACAAGTGGCCAGGTCTCAGCCACCGACGGCACAAACGGCACGGCATCGACGGCCAGCGAGCGCAGCGCGGCGGCCAGGAGGAAGGTGCTCTTCTCTTCGCCCAGCGCCACCACGCGATACATCGACTGCAGATCGGCGTGGCGCTCGGTCGCGGTGTAGACCGAGTTGAGCAGGAGGTTGGTGTCGTTGCCCTGCGCGCTGACCACCACGGCCAGCTGATCCCCGCTCTTGAGTAGCTGGGCGATGTTCTGCGCGGCGCGGCGAATGCGATCGGCACTCTCGATCGAGGTGCCGCCGTACTTGAGGACTCGTCTCATTTCGTACTCCGCTCGGGCTCCGGGCTGACGGAACACCCGGCAGGGCCCGGCTCAGGTCAGCGGCTCGCGGACAAAGGTCCGGGCAAAGTCGTCGTAGGTCTCGGCGCGCCGGATGCACGTCACGGTCTCGCCATCGATCAGGTACTCGGCCGGTAAGAGCTGCAGGTTGTAGCGGCTGGCCATCGCCGCGCCGTAGGCCCCAGCCTCGTAGATGATCAGGCCGTCGCCCTCGCGCGGGGTGGGCAAGAGCCGGCCCT
>CAZVMD010000443.1:0-4949 GCA_964628555.1 uncultured Myxococcales bacterium
TGCGCGCAGCGGCCAACATCCGCGCCCCGCCTGTCTGCAAGTTGCGCGCAGCGGCCAACATCCGCGCCCCGCCTGTCTGCAAGTTGCGCGCAGCGGCCAACATCCGCGCCCCGCCTGTCTGCAAGTTGCGCGCAGCGGCCAACATCCGCGCCCCGCCTGTCTGCAAGTTGCGCGCAGCACCCGACATCCGCGCCCCACCCGTCTGCAAAGCGCACAAAACGAAGCACAGCCTCGCAGTGCCTGCCAGAAGCGGCCAACCCATGAATGACCGCCGTGTGCAGACGAACCGGCGCGACTGGCGAGTGAGCTCGCCGCCGGCCAGGCAGTGCGGCTTAGCCGAGGTGCCGCTGCGGGCTGGCAGCGCTGGCTGCTCCGCGACCGAGCGACTGTCCCAGGCTGCGCAGTGCGAAGGTGATGCCGCTCTGCAGCGTGCTGTGCGTCTGCACCGAGCTCAGCTCGACGCCAAGCCCGACCAAGGTCCGCGCCAGCTCGGCCCGGATCCCGGTCAGCACCACCTGCGTGCCCAAGAGCGCCAGCGCCCCAGCTACTTTGATCAGTGTGCCCGCCACGCTGGTGTCGATATGGCGCAGGCCGGTGATGTCGATGATCACAAACCGCGCCCGGTGGAGCTCTGCTCCGTGCAGCGCCGCTTCCAGGAACTGGGACGCGCGATCGTGATCCATGTTGCCGATCAGGGGCATGACGACGATGTGCTCGGTGATCGGGATGATCGGCGTCGACATCGCGCGCACCATCTCGGTCAGCGCCGTCTGCTGCGTTCGCAGGTCCTGCTCCAGCCGCTCGAAGTGCTCGATCGTCGTCAGGTCGCGCATGATCGTCCCGAAGCCGGTCAGCCTGCCCTGGGCATCAGGCAGCGCCACGACGATCTGCGAGACCGAGATCTCCCGCCCATCCTCCGTCAGCAGGCGACCATCGCCGCTCCACACGCCGTGCGCTGCGGCATGGGGCAGCGCCTCGCGCACGATCCGCGCGGCATAGTCGGCGGGGTGAAACTGCGCGAGGTTCAGCGTCTCTAGCGCCGCGCCTGAGCGTCCGACCATGCGCAGCCCCGCGGGGTTGACGTAGCGCACGCCGCCATCGAGCCCGGCGATGCCGACAAAGTCGCTGGTGTTCTGCGACATCATGGCGAACTGATCGCGCTCTCGCAGCGCTTGTTCCTGCCCGGCCAGTAGCTGCTTGGCGGCGCTGATGTCCCGAGCGCAGGCAAAGATCAGTCCATCTTCTTTGGAGACGAGCGCGCTCCATGACAGCCACAGATAGTGGCCGTTTTTGTGCTGGTAGCGGTTCTCGAAGTGAACCGTCGGCTCACCGGCAAACAGGCGCGACGCTTGCTGCAGCGTGGCTGCCCGGTCTTCGGGGTGCACGAACTCGACAAACGGCCGGGCGCGTAGCTCGTCCAAGGAATAGCCCAGGGTCGCGCTCCAGGCGGGATTCAGCTCGACGAAGTAGCCGTCGGCATTGGCCGTGGCGAGCAGATCCAGCGAGAGCTCGAAGAAACGCGCATAGGGAGTGTTCATGGCGTACGCAGGCCTTGTGGTCAGCAAGGGGAGAGCCACCCCCGCCCTGGACGTGAGCCACGCCCAGGCAGCGAGAGCCTGCCGAGTATCGCATGAGCCCGAGGCGGCTGTCCGCGGTTTCCCTGGGCTTTCCGGGGTTTCCGTTCGTCGCCCCTACGGCTCTGTGCCGAGCTACGTGAGCCGCTAGTTCTTGTTCAACGCGCGACCATGAGCGCCCGCTGCCCCGTCGGTCGCCAGGGCTAGCGGTACGAGCTATTGAACCACCACTCGACGCCGAGGCCGAGGTAGTGGACGGTGGTCTGGCCGGCCCGGACATCCTGCGGCAGCCACTGGTAGTACTGCGCGTCGTCGTTGAGCAGCGACAGCGTGTAGATGCCGTAAAGGATCGGTCGGCTGTAGGTGCCGCGGCCCAGCGGCGCCACGATGGGCATGACGCTGCCGCGCAGGACCATCGGCAAGATCGTCCGGCCGCGGTCCTGATCGACGCTGAGCGGGCGGCGAAGCTGACCTGAAAACTCAAAGGCGGTGTGGAAGTACTTGCCGAAGTAGATCGTCGGCCGCAGGGCCAGCGCGCCCTCGCTGTGGCCGCTGTCGTCGCCCGGCGAGGCATCGCTGAAGAAGCGGAAGTAGCCGCCGAACATCAGGCCGGCGTGGCGCCCCTCATAGTTGCCCGAGACGGCGATGGTCAGATCGCGCGCCCCGCTGACCTGGCGACCGAGGTCGAAGCCATAGGGCCGGCCCAGATCCGAGAACACCGCC
Source organism: uncultured Myxococcales bacterium (assembly GCA_964628555.1). Lineage (GTDB taxonomy): Bacteria > Myxococcota_A > Polyangia > Palsa-1104 > JAEUJZ01 > JAEUJZ01. The sequence goes on from CAZVMD010000443.1 coordinate 2,298, forward strand.
AGACCGCCAGCGTGACGGATAAATAGGTTCACAAAGACGAACGAGCGCAGCCAGCCGCCTAGCTGCGCCCCGACGAGGTAGCCATAGTCCTCGGGCAGCGGATCCGGACCCAGGCCCGAAAGCGGCGCCAGCGGCTGCTCGCGCTCGCCGCGGGGCAGGTAATGGAATTCTCCGTAGACGATCAGCTTGCCATTGGGAATCTGCGTAAGCGGCCGCAGGAAGTGGGTGGCCTTGAGCGACATCACCAGGCGCGGCCGATCCAGCGTCGTCACCCGCGTCGTCGCCGGCTGCAGGCCCAGCACCGAGGCATCGGGCGGCAGGCGGCGGGCCGGCACCGGCAGCGTCTGGCTCTGGTACAGGTCGTCGAGCCGGTTCATGCCGACGTGCAGCGCCAGGCTGGTCTGGCGCCGGTTGAAGCTGTACTGCGCACCACCGCCGACCGTGTTGAGGTTGTCGAGGGGCCAGAAGTCAAACAGGTACACATCGTCGCCGCGATACATGCGCGAGCCCGCCCACAGCGTGAGGCCGCGCAGGCCGAGGTTTTCCACCTCGGCGTAGGCGTTGCGGATGGCGATGTTCTGCGAAAAGTTGCCGGTGTAGTGGAACAGGTCGCCCGAGAAGGCCGGCACAAAGATCACGCGCCAGCGTCGCTCGGTCGCGCCCTCTTCGCCGGCTCCGATGGTGCCGCCGTAATAGAAGTTCAGCTCCAGATAGGTTGGCTTTTCCAGCCGCGAGCCATAGGACACGACGTTGACGCCGTAGCCGGTGTGGCCGCGCAGATCCGAGCCGATGCCGACCCGGCCATAGCTGCCGAAGTCAAAGCCGCTGCCCATCACCGCGGCGGGCGGCGGGCTGCCCGAGGCGCCGAACTCGCTGTGCGCCGAGGCCTTGCGCGCGCCACTCTGCGCGCTGTCGCTGTCGGCCTGGCCGGGTCGCGGCACAAGGAGGAGCAGGGCCAGGAGCAAGGGGGCAGCGGGGCGAGCCAGAGGGCGCAGCGCCGAGGGGAGCGCCGAGCGACGGCAGCCAAACAAGCGATCGGGGCCCAGGGCCGTTTGCATGGGGCCTATTGCTAGCAAGAAAGTGGGGGGATGTGGGCAGCGATCAGCGACCCTGGCCGCTTTCCGCCCGACTCATGCCGCCGTCCCCGCGGCCGGCCGCAGCGCGATCCACAGCAGCGTCGCATCGGCTGACTCGGCGCGCAGCCTAAGGTCGCCCAAGCACGGCGCAGCCTCGTCGGCCGACAGGATCAGTGTGTGCTCAGGCGAAAGGGTCTGGGGCAGCGGGTGCGGGCCGGTGGTCTCATCGCGCAGCCGCACAGTGCCGGCAAGCGCGAACAGCGCCCAGCGCTCATCCGAGGGCTGAGTGCTGAGGAGCTGCGGCGAGTCGGCGCGCAGCGTCAGCACCTGCACCTGGGCGCGCAGGCGGCGCCGATCGACCATCACGTTGAAGTCGCGACACGGTCCCGCGATCAGGGTGCAGGCGGTGTCCCAGTCGCCCGAGAAGGCATACGGCACATAGCGCGTATCCAGCCGCTTCTGTCGCCCCGGCCCGCTGTCGAGCAGCATCCCCTCACCGTCGAGCAGCAGGAGGGTGCGATCGCAGTGGGGAAAGCGCGAAAACGGCGCGGCTAGCTTTACGCTGGCGATGCTCAGGCGGAAGCGAAAGCCGCCGCTCGCCGCGTCCTCGGCGTCCCGCTCGACCCAGATCTCGTGCGTTGTGCCCTGGCCATTTTTCCACGGCATCGGGCGATAGTCGGCGGGGCCAAGCAGCGTCGTGCGCATGGCGCTTGTTACGACGCCGACGCAGCGACAGCAAGCGGCGTGTTCAGCCCTTGATGGTCAGCAGGGGAAACAGGCGGGCGACGCGGTCGGCAATCTGCGCCGCCTGCACCGTGTCGATGACCGGCGTGATGTCCTTGTAGGCATACGGCGCTTCTTCTTTGAGGCGGCCCTCGTACTCGGACAGCACGTCGCGGCGCAGGCGGACCTCGGGCGACTTGGGATCGAGGGGGGCGACGATGCGCAGCCGACCTAGCTCCTGTGCGGCCTTCTCTTCGTCGAAGCGACGCGAGTCGCCGCGCGACAGGGCTCGCCCGGCGCCGTGGCAGGCACTGGCCAGGGCCTCCTCGCGCCCGGTGCCAGACAGGACGTACGACGAGGCGCCCATCGAGCCCGGGATAATTACCGGCTGGCCGCAGTAGCGCCAGGGACTCTGCGTATCGGGCAGCGGGCCGTGCGCTGGGCAGGCGCCCTTGCGGTGCAGAAAGACGCCGGGGCCGCGCTCCTCCTCCCAGATCAGGTTGTGCGGGGCGTCGTAGACCAGGCGAGCCTGCACCTCGCGTCCCAGCACCTCGCCGAGCACGCGGGTCGCCATCAGCCCCAGGAACAGGCGGTTGCCGAAGGCGAAGTTGGCGGCGTTGCGCATGGCGTCGAGATAGCGAGCGGCCAGGGCGGCGTGCGGTCCGCGGGTCGGCAGCGGCCAGAAGCCGTGCGCCGGTCGCGGCAGCCGCGCCGGAAACACGGCCCGCGCCTGATCGGCGAAGAAGCCGCCGACCGCATGCCCCAGCCCGACCGAGCCCGAGTGGGCCATGATGGTGATCGCGCCGCGCCGCAGCCCCCAGTCGTGCGCCGTCGAGCCGAAGGCCTCTTCGAC
>CAZVMD010000444.1:0-4932 GCA_964628555.1 uncultured Myxococcales bacterium
GAGACCGATCCGGTCGGGGCGCGCATCTTCATCGACAAGGTCGAGCGCAGCGAGCGCACCCCAGCGACGCTGCTGCTCGGCGCCGGCATCCATGATCTGCTGATCGATGGCAGCGGCTACGAGCCCCTGCGTCACAAGGTCGAGGTCTCGTCGGGGAAGCAGGTCTCGCTGAGCTTTGTCCTCAGCCCCAAGACGCAGCGCAAGGCCTGGCTGCGTCCGCTCGGGATTACCAGCGCCCTGCTGGCGGCTGGTCTGGCCGTCGGCAGCGGCGTGCTGCTGTACCTGCACAACCGGCCGGTGACCTCGATGGACTGCCCTGACCAGCCGGGCCTGCCGTTTCACTGCCCGCAGAAGTACGACAACCTGGGCGTCGGGATCGGCGCGGCAGTCGGGGCCGGCGTGCTGGCCATCAGCGCTGGCCTCGCCTTTTACTTCGACGCCTCGGCGCCGCGTCGCCGCCCGATCGCCGAAGCCGAGAGCGAGACCCCGCCTGAGCCGCCGACCAGCCCGTCAGCGAGTCCGGCACCGAGCCCGCTGCCTGGCCCGCCGGCCGCCCCGACGCCAAGTCCCGCCAGCAGCCAGCCGACGACCAGCCTGCCGAGCAGCGCCCCGAAGTCCCCGGCCGTAGCTCCAGCGACGTCGCCGGCTGGGCCGAGCAGCGCGCCGCCTGCTGCCTTGCCGCCTGCCTCCGCCTCGCCTGCTGCTGTAGCGCCGATGTCGGCGCGACCGCTTTCGCCGTGAGCGGCGAGACGCCCCAGTCGCCGCCAGCCCCCGCCCCACAGGCAACGACACCGCCGGGCGAGGCGCTAAGTGGTCGCGCGGCCATCGTCTTTGCGCTGTTCATGTCGTTTGCCGCCGGCTTCATCCTGTGCGGCTACGAGATGTTCCGCTCGACGGCGAACACGCTGTTCATGACCACCTATGGCAAGGGCCAGCAGGAGCGGCTCTTTGGCCTCATCCCGCTCAACCTGCCGCTCGTCATGGGCCTGGTTCCCGTCGGTGTCACGCTGGCGCTGTACGTCTATGGCCGGCTCTTGTCCTGGCTGGGTCCGCGCCGCACGCTGCGCTATACGACGCTGGGTGCGATGGCCACGCTGCTGTTCTGCTACCTCGGCGTGCGGGCCGGCATCAAGCCGCTGCGGGGCGTGCTGTTCGTGTTCAAAGAGTCCTACGTCGTCCTGCTCATCGAGCAGCTGTGGTCGTTCATCAACAGCCGCCTGAGCAAAGACTGGGCGCGTCGCCTCAACGGCCCGATCTGCGGCGTAGCGGGCCTGGGCGCCATGGCCGGCGGTGAGCTGCTGTATCGCCTGTCGGCCAGCTGGGGCACGCTGCACATGCTGCCGCTGGCCGCCTGCGTCACGCTGCCTGGCCTGCTGATTGCCGAGCTCGCCTACCGCCGCTTCGGCGAGCCGCGCGGCGACAGCAAGCCGCACAGCACCGCCGGCTACCTCGGCCTGAACCTGTTCCGACAGCAGCGCATCCTGGTTGTGCTGCTGGGCCTGGTGATCTGCGCTCAGCTCATCGCGGCGTTTGGCGAGCAGATCTTCCTGCGCTCGCTGGCCGAGGAGCTACCGCAGCCGGATCGCCAGAACGCCTACTCGGGTCGCTTCTACGTCACGGTCAACTTCGTCGCCATGCTGGGGCAGTTTGTGCTGTCGCCGCTGGCGCTGCGCTTCCTGCCGCTGCCGGCCTTGCACGTCATCATTCCGTCGATCCACATCGCTGCGTTCTCGTATTTTCTGTTTGCGCCGTCTCTGGCCCGAGCTCAGCTTGCCTACCTGCTGTTCAAGTCGATCGACTACTCGCTGTTCCGCGCCGCCAAAGAGCTCATGTACGTGCCGCTGTCCTTCGACGTGCGCTATCGCGGCAAAGAGATCATCGACGTCCTTGGCTACCGCTTTAGCAAGGGTGCCGCGTCGCTGTCGATCTGGGCTTGTCAGACAGCTGGTGTGATCTTGCCCAACCCGGCGCTGGCGGGGATGTGCATTTTCGGCGCCTTGTTATGGCTAGCTCTGGTAATTCCATTGGCCCGCACGCACGAAGCACGCTCGAACTAAGCAGCGGCGCGCGGACCTCTTTCCCTCAAAGAAATCGATGTCAGCACCCAATCCTCCGTCTTCGCTGGGCACTCTGATCCGCCAGTACCTCCCCGCCTACTTGGCCGGCGGGCTGATGCTGGCGGCGTTTCAGCTCTCGATGAACCGCATCGACTGGCTGTCGAAGCAGGCCATCGATGCCATCTTCAGCAGCGCGGGCCAGGGGGCTTCGGCCGCCGTGCGACCGGCGCTGTGGATGCTGCTTCTGGCCGTGCTGTCGTTTTTCACGCGCGTCGCCAGCCGCTTCTTCTGCTTCAACGCCGGCCGCGACATCGAATACGAGCTACGGCAGCACCTCCTGAACTGTCTGCACCGCCTGGGCATGGCGTTTTATCGCAAGATGCCGGCCGGCGAGATCATGAGCCGGGCGACCAATGATCTGACGCAGGTGCGCCTGCTGACCGGCTTTGGCGTGATGAACCTGATCAACGTGCTGTTCGCCGTCGCCAGCGCGCTGCAGGTGATGATCGGCATCTCGGGACGCCTGACCCTGGCAGCGCTGGTGGTGTTTCCGCTGGTGATGTTTTCGACCAAGCTGTTTTCGACCTCGATGTTTGCCCGCACCCGCAAGAACCAAGAGGCACTGGGTCGCCTGACCGAGGTCGTGCAAGGCAACCTAGCCGGCGTGCGCGTCGTCAAGAGCTTCGGCCTGCAGGCCGCGGAAGAGCGGCGCTTTGCCGCCGTCAATCACGAGTACCAAGAAGCCAGCCTATCGCTGGCCCGGCTGCGCGGCATGATGATCCCGGTCGTCGGCTCGGCGGCCTCGATCGGCATCCTGGCGTTCTTCGCCTACGGCTCGGCGCTGCTGCTGCGCGGACCGGCCCAGGGCGGCATCAGCGAGGGCGACTTCTTCGCCTTCTCGCTGGCCTTAAACCGCATGACCTGGCCGATGGTGGCCCTCGGCTTTCTGATGTCGATCCTGCAGCGCGGCCGCGTCAGCTTCGCCCGCCTCAAGGAAGTGTTCGACGCGCAGCCCGAGGTCAAAGACGGTCCGGTCACTCCGGCCCAGCCGCTGCACGGCGCGCTGCGGGTCAGCGGGCTGTCGTTTGCGTACGGCGAGCGCAAGGTGCTCGACAGCGTCAGCTTCTCGCTGGCGGCCGGTGAGTCGCTGGCCGTGGTCGGGCGCACCGGCAGCGGCAAGACCACGCTGGCCATGCTGCTGGCCCGCCTGCTGCCAACCCCCGAGGGAGCGGTGTTTCTCGACGATCACGACGTCTGCAGCCTGAAGCTGTCGGCGGTGCGCGGAGTGATTGGCTATGCGCAGCAGGATGCCTTCCTGTTTTCGACGACGGTGGCGCGCAACATCGGCTTTATGCTCGACGATCCCGACTCGCCCGCCGCCTATGAGCAGATCAAGCAGGCGGCGCAGGCGGCGCAGATCTACAACGAGCTGCAGGATCTGCCCGACAAGCTCGACACCATCGTCGGCGAGCGCGGCGTGCAGCTGTCGGGAGGGCAGAAGCAGCGAACGGCGCTGGCCCGGGCCCTCTTGTGGCAGCCCCGCCTGCTGATCCTCGACGATCCGCTGTCCGCGGTAGACGCCAAGACCGAGGCCGCAATCCTAGAAGCGCTGCAGAGCCGGCTGGGCGGCGACAAGCCAGGTGGCGCGCCGAGCCAGGACGACGGACGCTCGCTGCTCCTCATCACCCACCGCGTCGCAGCCGCCGCCCGCTGCCAGCGCATCCTGGTCCTGGATCAGGGGCGTGTGGTCGAGAGCGGCAGTCACGATGAGCTGCTGCGCTTAGGCGGCATCTACGCCGGCTTCGCCCGCGAGCAGCAGCGGGCCCGCGAGCTGGAAGAGCTGGGCCAGAGCGATGTCCCCGAGACGCTGGCGTCGAACCGAAAGAGTCCGCTCGGCCCGCCCAGCCAGGATGCCCAGTCATGAGCCGCCCAGCCACTGATAAGAGCGAGAGCCCGGCCAGCCCCGTGGCCCCCGCCAGCCCCAAAGACGCCGGGAACAGCAGCGAGCGCGGCAAGCCCGCCCCCACTACCGCTGAAGCCAAGCTGCGCGCCTTCCACGAAGAGGACGCCGTCAAGAGCGGCGCCGACTTCAAGAACTTCCTCCGCCTGTGGCCGTTCGTGCGGCCCCATCTGCGGCCCTTGCTGCTGTCTCTGCTGTCGCTGGTGGCGCTGGCCGGGCTGGGCCTGTTCCGGCCGCTGCTCATGGGCAATGTCGTCTCGCACGCGGCGGCCAAGCAGCCGGATGCGCTGTTCCGAGACGGCCTGCTGTTGACCGGCTTGGTGCTGCTGACCCAGCTTGTCACCGTGCTGCAGATGTACGCCATGCAGCTGACCGGCGCGCTCAGCATGGGCGATCTGCGCACGCACATCTTTGCCTTCTTGCAGCGCTTGCCGCTGCGCTACTTCGATCGCACGCCAGTCGGCCGCCTGGTCACCCGCGCCACCAACGATGTCGATGCGGTCAGCGAGATGTTTGCCAGCGGCGTGTTCAACGCGCTCGGCGATGTCATCGCGCTCGGCGGCATCATCGCCGCCATGCTCTACCTCGACTGGGAGCTGGCGCTGATCGCCTTTGCCGCCATGCCCTTTGTGCTGGTGCTGGTCAGCTATGTGCGCAACGGCAGCAAGCGCGCCTATCGCGACATCCGCACCAAGACCGCCCGCCTCAATGCCTTCCTGAATGAACAGGTCGGCGGCATCGCTGTGGTCCAGGCCTACGCCCGCGAGGAGGCGACAGCGCGCGAGTTCGACAGCATCAACTCCGCCTTCCGCGACGCCAACAAGCGCTCGATCTTTTACGAGGCGGTGCTCGACGCGGCGATCGAGATGATCAGCACGCTGTGCATCGCCAGCGTCCTGTGGTGGGTCGGCGGCA
>CAZVMD010000445.1:0-4925 GCA_964628555.1 uncultured Myxococcales bacterium
GCGGCGGCGGCTGCGGCCGTCGGGGCTGTCGCCGCGGCGGGGGCGGGCGGGCTAGCCGGACCGGCGGCGCTGGCTGGGGCTGGGCTAGCCGGGGCAAGAGGCGGAGGCGGAGGCGATGGCAGGTGAGCCCCGAGCACGAGGTCGGTCTTGTTCAGCGCGGCTAGCTGTCGCCAGCACTTGACCTGGGTCAGGCAGCCCTTAAGCTCCGGCGCCGCGGTCAGTGCCACCTCGGGTCGCAGCACGGTGACTTGCTCGTCGGCGGCCGCCTCTTCCGCCAGGGCCCAGAACTCTCGCCGCGGTCCCTCGGCCAGCCCGGGCGCATCGAGAATCACCAGGATGGTCGGTAGCTGGCTGAGCAGCATGGCCCCGCTGACGCGATTGCTGCGCACTTCGGTGACCCGTCCCTGCTGCACCAGGATCGGCGAGTCCAGCTTCTTTTCCGGGTACGACAGCGCCATGGTGTGCGGCCCGACCGACAGCAGGAGCGGCGAGGTCAGGGGCAGGACGCCGACCGTGCGATCGTCGACCACGACCACCGCGCCAGCATCGCCGAGGACGCGCACCTCGCTGCTCGGCGGGGGCGTCTGGGCCAGCACCAGCTGCGCCTCGCGATCGGCGGTCTCGTCGCTGGGCCGGGCCGGATCGGCGAGATAGCGCCGCATCAGGTCATAGGCATCGAGGCTGCGTCCCTCGGCCACGGCCAGCCGAGCCAGCAAGAGCAGTAGCTCGGGCACCGGAGCACGGCGGAAGGCGGCATCCAGCGCCTGTCGCGCCGCAGCGTAGTTGCCCTGGGCGAGGGCGTTTTTGACCTGCTCGCGCACCTGGGCCGTCGGATCGGCCTTGCCAGTCGCCTTTTTCGCCGTCCCACGGGCCGCGGGCCGGGGCGCAGCAGCGACGATCATAGCAGGCAGCCAGGCCAGCGCCGCGGCGCCGAGCAGCAGCCAGTGCAGCCGGGCAGCCAACCCGTGCAGTCGCCAGGGGCGCCGTGGGCGCAGAGAGCAGTCCATACGTAGCGTACTGGCGAGAATACCACCCCCGGGCGGGTCGCCGACATCCTGCAGTGCTTCAGGCCTCGGCGTCACCTACAGCGGGTTGTTCAGCAGGAAATAGACGCGATTTTCGGCTCCGTCCATAAAGCCGTGGGCATAGCCGAGCTGCAGCATAAACGGCAGATAATAGCCCAGGCTGCCGTCGAGGCGCAGCTCACCACCGACGCTGACGTTGAGCTTGTCGAGAGAAAACGGGCCGAAAAAGGCGCTGCCGATGTCGCTGTAGGCAGCCGCGTGCAGCCGCCACAAGAAGCCGGGCAGCGTCTCGTAGCCGCGCTCGATCCACAGCAGGGGAAAGCGGTACTCCAGGTTCAGGACGTGCATCTGGTCGCCGTAAAAAGCCCCCGGTTCATAGCCGCGCAGCCGAGGCTGACCGGGGCGGGCTCCAAGCAGGGCGGCGCGCAGGAAGTCTTCGCTGGTGGGAAAGCCGCCGACATAGAAATAGCCTCGCCGGCGCAGATCGCCGCCGCTGATGCCGCCGTCATAGCCGATGCTGAGCGTGTGGTTTTTGGCCCACCACCACGGCCAGGGCAGGCCGATGTACTGCACCGCGGTCAGGCGCAGCGAATACACCGTGTACTGCGAGCCAAGCGCCGGATGAGCAAAGCTGGCCGAAAGGCCAATGTAGCGCCCGCGCTCGCCGCCGACCGAGTAGAGAAAGCGCCGCGCATCGCTGTAGGCAAACGCCGCGGTCAGCGTCGCGTAGCGCCCGACCTCAGGCTGGCTGGGGATCAGGTCGTCGGGGCCGGGGATGCGCGCCGGGCTGGTGTTGCGCCAGTTGCTGAAGCTGTACGAAAACGACAGCGTCGCGGTGCGCACGACGTCGCGCAGGATGGGCAGCGAGGTGCCCAGCGCGCCGGTGATCGCCTCCTCGTCATAGGTGGCCGGCAGGCCGTTTAGGCGCAGGCCGCCGCGCGGATAGAGCTGACGCGAGAAGTCGACGTACAGCGAGTTCCACAGCCGGTTGTAGGTATAGCGGCCGAAGACCCCGGTCGCGTCGGCCCGGCCGCTGCTCAGCGACACGCCGATCGAGAGGCTGTGGTTGCCGACCAGATCCTCGGTGGCCAGGCGCAGACCAAACGTCTGCCCATAGGGACCCGGGGCCGAGATCGGCAGCTCAAACGACAGCAGCGACAGCGGCGTGCGGAAGAACGTCCGGGCCGGGATGTAGGGCTTGACCGGCAGGGTCGGCGGCGGGTCGGCGGCAGGAGGCGGCAGATAGTCGTCGGCACTCGGGCGCTCGCGCATCGCCGAAGGGGCCAGGACATAGCGCTCGGGCGAGAGCGGCAGCGTCTCGATGCGATAGCCTTCCGAGACGAAGCCGACCAAGGCCAGGCGATCGCCGCGCGGCGAGGGCGCTGGGGCGAAGGCGCCGTTTACGACGTCGGTCACCTGCCAGGTGGTGTCGGTGGCCAGGTGGTGGGCATAGACGTTGTAGACGCCGCTGCGATCCGAGACGAAGTAAAGATACGCGCCGTCTGAGGAATAGCGCGGCTCGAGGTCGAGCGCGCGATCGTGGGTGACATAGCGCAGCGCCCCAGACTTCAGATCGAGGATGGCGATGTCGCGATAGCCGCCGCGCTGCCAGTACGAAAAGGCGATGTGCTCACCGTCGGGGGCAAAGACCGGCGTGTAGACCTGCGAGAACTCATCCTGGGGCAGCGGGAAGCTCACCTGGGCGGCGGCGCGGGCCCGCCAGACCTCGGGCACAGCGACGGCGCGCGGACTGATCTCGTCGGCCAAGACGGGCGGGCTCTTCGGCGAGCCCTCGGCCCGCTCATCGGCCCGCTCATCGGCCCGCGGCAGGGCCATCAGCCCCAGGCGGCGGGTGCCGAGCGCGTTCACCTCGAAGCAGGCCAGCCGGCCGTCGGGCGACAGGTCTGGATGATCGACCCGCAGGCCCGAGCTAAGCGCCACTAGGCGGCGCTCCTTGCGGTCGTACAGCACCAGATCTTTGAACGAGAAGTTGGCGCGGAAATAGCCCAGCCGCGCCATCAAGGCCAGGCGCCCATCGCGCGACAGCGACAGACCGCTGGCTCCATCGATAAGCAGCTCAACCTCCTGCCGTCCGCTGACCAGATCGTGGCGCATCAGCGCCGGTCGGCGGTAGGGATCGCTCTCCAGCCACAGCAGGTGTCGGCCGTCGGCGTCGAACAGCGGCCGATCGACATCGGTCTTCCAGCCCGTCAGGGCCTGGGCGGGCTGCTGCCCGAGCGGCGTCGCGACGATCGCGGCCCGCTGGGCTTCGTAGCGGGCCCGCAGGTCGCGGCGGAAGCCCTCGTAAAGCGCGCCATAGGTGGTGCCGGTGAAGCGGCGCAGGGCTCGGCTCATGCCCCAGGGCAGCCAGCAGTCGGGCGAATAGCAGCCGCCGTAGCGGTGCGACACCTTCGTCAGCACCTCGGCCCCGTGCTGGCCAGCGATGTAGCGCAGGAAGGCCGAGCCATACAGGTACGGCACGTTGCCGCGTGGGAACAGCCGGCTCTGATTGCTGACCTGATCCAGGCGCAGGAACTTGCCCTCCAGGCTGTGGGCCCGCAGGTACATGTCGAACAGCGCGCTGCGCAGGCGGCCGGCCGAGGTGCGCTCGGTCTCTTCGAACACCGCCAGGCCCTCGATGAACCAGCGCGGCTGGACCTGGTTTGGGGCGTACAGCGTGTTGATGCCGAAGCCCGCCAGATAGTTCAGCCACTTGGGCAGGCCGTTTACCGTGTCGAGGTGCAGGATGTGCGTGTACTCGTGCACGAACAGCGCGCTCAGCCAGTCGTCGAAGTCGTTGAGCTCGGACCGGCTCTCGGGGGCCGTCAGGTACAGCCGCACCGTCGGAAAGGGCAGCGCTGTGGCCGAGCCATTGCTGAAGTCGGTGTCATCGGTCAGCAGCACTTCGGTGCGAAAGCGCGGGCGGTGTCGCAGCACCGGTGCCAGCTTCTCGTGTGCCCGCTCAGCGACGATGGCCAGGCGCTGCGCCACCTTGCCCAGCGGATCGTGATAGCTGATGCGAAAGTGCGGCGTCTCTAGGCTGTGCCAGCGCAGCTCCGGATCGCCGGCCCGCGCGTCCTTGCGCCCCAGCAGGCCGCAGAGCAGCGCGACAACGAGCAGAGCCCGCGGGGGGATAAGCCGGCATGTTCGACGCTGCATCGCGCCGGACTTCATATCATTACCGCCCCCTCAGCGGCCGGAGAAAACTCGTCCCCATCCTGTGCTTGTGTCTGCTCTCGGCCTGCGCTCAGATGGCCTAGTCATGAGCGCGAAAACCGAGAGCCCGTCGCCCGGCCCGAGCCGCCTGCCGGCTGCGCTGTGGGACCTGCAGCAGCCCCGCATTGCTCCGTCGATCCTGTCGGCCGACTTTGGTCGCCTGGCTGCCGAGGTGGCGGCGATCAGCGCGGCCGGCGCCGACCTGATCCACGTCGATGTCATGGACGGCCACTTCGTCCCCAACCTGACGCTGGGACCGCCGATCATCAAGGCCGTGCGGCGCGCCACCGACAAGCCGCTCGATGTGCATCTGATGATCACCGAGCCCGAGCGCTGGATCGACGCCTACGCCGAGGCTGGCGCTGACCTGCTTTACATCCATCCCGAGGCCTGCGTGCACCTGCATCGCGCTGTGCAGCAGATCAGACGAGCCGGTCTGCAGCCGGCCGTGGCGATCAATCCCGCGACGCCGATTGGCGATCTGGAGTACATCCTCGGCGATCTTGCGGCGGTGCTGCTGATGAGCGTCAACCCCGGCTTTGGCGGCCAGCGCTTCATTCCCACTGCGCTGCGCAAGGTGGCCGAGCTACGCGCCATGCTGGCTCGCCAGGGACTGTCGCAGCAGGTGGCGATCGCCATCGACGGCGGCATCACGGCGGACAACTGCGCCGAGGTCGTGGCGGC
>CAZVMD010000446.1:0-4883 GCA_964628555.1 uncultured Myxococcales bacterium
CGCGGACGCTGCCGGCCGGCTTGGTTCCCATGAGCACGCTGGCGCCGGGCTTGAAGCCCCAGCCGGTGAGCGTGATGGCCTCGCCACCCGCGCTGGAGCCCAGGGCCGGCGTTGCGCCGAGGAGCAGCGGGCGCTCGCCGGTGCAGCGGGTGTCGTTCACCGGCGCAAGGGCGATGCGCAGATCGCTGCGGCCGCTGAGCGTGGCCGTCGTCTCGGCGCTGCCTGTGGCCAGCAGACAGCCCTGCGCGTTCTCTCCTGCGAAGGCGGCGACGGAGACGCTAAGGCCATTTAGGTTGTCGGGCAGAGACAGGAGAAAGGTGGTGCTGCCGTGCGTCGGCTGCGGCAGAGCAAAGGGAGCGAGGTTGTTGATCGACGCGCGGTCACCTGAGCTGCCCAGCACCTCCAGTGACACACTGCTTGCCGGCAGTCCTTCGACGGTGACAACGACGTGGGTGGGAGGCGAGCAGCCCAGCGACAGGGCCAGAGCTGCTACAGAAAAGATAGCAAGGACCCGTTGACTGCAGTGCATGGGGCTCCTCTTGGTCGGGGGCCACGGCGTGGCCGGCTAGAACGTGAGCGGCTGTCCTCCGAGCTCGGTATCGGGCAAGCGGCGGCTGAGCCAGACGCCCAGTCCCACCCCCAGCGCACCGAGAGAAACGCCGCCGATCAGCAGACCCCAGAACCACGGCCGCCGCACGATCGATCGCGACTGGCGCTTTTGTAGTGCGGTCTGCGTGGCGACGATCTGGCGCTCGATCTCGCGGAGCTCGGCGAGGCGCTCGGACAGCGACTCGCTGGCTTGCACTTGGCGCAGAGCAGCCTCTTGTTCTTGTCGGTTGCGCTGGGCGCGCAGCTGATCGATCGCCTCATCGAGCAGGCCGCGCGCTTCCTCGGCGACCGGCGAGCCGGGCTCTTCGCGCAGGAAGCGTGAGAACAGCGCCTTGGCCTGTGGCCACTGCTGCGCTCGTCGGTGCGCTTGCGCGACGTTGAACAAGATGATCGGCTGGGCGCGCAGGGCATAGGCGGCCCAGAAGCTGCGGATCGCCTGCTCGTACTCGCCGGCGGCAAAGTGCTGCGACGCTCGCTGAACATGTTCAGCGAAAAGGCGGGCCCGCTGCTCCTCGCTGCCCAGGAAGTTGTCGGCCGGCGCGCCCGGCGGCTGTGGCTCAGCGGCAGTCGCGCTGGCGCCCTCGGGCGGACTGTCGCGCAGCTCGCGCAGGGCGCGCTGCACCTCGGCGGCCTGCGGCGAGTCTGGAGCGGCGGCGAGGAAGCGCTCGTAGTAGCGGATCGCGTCGATCTTCTGCCCGCTTTTGCGATAGACCAGCGCCAGATTGAACAGTAAGAGCGGATGGGCCTTGATCGCGTAGGCCGCCAAAAAAGCACTCGCCGCCTCGGGGTAGCGGCCGCTCTGATAGTGCTCGGTGGCTGCCTGCACGTGCTCGCGGAAGCGCTGGATGCGCTCGTCGGCAGGGCTCTCGGCCGGGGGTGGGGCAGAGGCCGCGGCATCGGCCCGGGCAGCGTCGGGTGCGAGCAGGAGGACGAGCAGGCCCAGCCAGCCCAGCAGCCGGCGCAGAGGCGCGAGCTGCCGTCCGAGCTCTCGCCGCGGGCTAGTGCAGGACGGGAACCTGATAGAGCTCATGGTCCGGATCCTGAGGTCGCGGCGGCGGCTTGCTCACCGTCGGTGATTTGGTTCCCTGGGCAGGCTTTGGCGCACTCGCTCCCGCCGGGCCCGGCTTGCGCCGCACGACGGGCGCGGGGCGCGAGGGATCAGCACCCGGGCTGGCCGGCGCTGGGCCGTTGGCCGGGCTGCTGGCGGGCGTCGGGCTGGGACCGGTGCTGCCCGGAGACCCGCCCGCAGAGGCGACTGACTGCGCCGCTCCCGTCGGTACGGGGGGACTGGCGGGAGCGGTGCCGGCCCGCTGTGAGCGCAAGGCAAGGGCGCCGACGAGCAAGAGCAGCAGGCTGAGCAAGAGCCCCGCCGAGAGCCACAGGCGGCGCGGGAGCAGCGGCGGCGAGACCGTCTCATCGCTGCGCAGCGCCGGCAGGCCGGCACAGGCCTCCTCGCAGCGCGCCAGGGCGGCATCCAGCTCGGCGGGATCGGCGAAGCGATCGGCTGGCTGCTTGGCCAGCATGCGCATCACGACCTCGCGCAGCGGCTTGGGGAAGCGGGCGGGCAGCGGCGGTGGCGGCTTGCTGATGTGGTGCATCAGCAGGGCGTGCAGCGACTCGGCCAGAAACGGCGGATGGCCTGTGAGCAGCTCATAGAAAATGATGCCGGCCGAGTACTGATCGGCGCGGCAGTCGATCTGCCCCACCTCCAGCCCGGCTTGCTCGGGCGACATGTAAAGCGGCGTGCCCACGATGGCCCCCGTGGCGGTCAGCTTGCCGTCGATGCTGCCGACCTGCTTGGCGATGCCAAAGTCGAGGACCTTGAGAAAGATCGGCCCGGTGGCGGTATAGCGCATGAGCCGAATATTCGAGGGCTTGAGGTCGCGATGAACGAGCTGGTTGCGATGCGCCTCCTGCAAGACCGAGGCGAGCTGGCGCATCAGGGTGAGGGCGCGGCTGGGCGAGAAGGCTCCCTCCTCGCCGATGATCTCCGAGAGCTCTTTGCCCTCGACATACTCCATGACCAGAAAGGGCGTCTCGCCCTCCAGGCCAAAGTCGAAGACCTGGGCGATGCTGGGATGGATCAGCTTGCTGGCCAGCGTGGCTTCGCGGCGGAAGCGGGCGCGGGCCTCAGAGTCGCTGTAGTTGCTCTGCAAAAGGACCTTGATGGCAACCGGCTTTTCGAGGTCGAGCTGCGTGCCGCGATACACCATGCCCATCGCTCCTTTCCCGAGCGTGGCATCGACGCGGTACTGCTGCTTAAGGACCCGACCGAGCAGTGGGTCAGACACGTCCACAGTGAAAGTTTATCACGGGCCCGCGTCGTTCTTTTCTGCGCTGACCGAGAGAAAACCGGCCTCAGCGGGCGGCTGGCCCGACCCGGCGAAGCGACGGGCGGCGCGGCGTGGCGACGTGGCTGGCCGGGGGTTAGCCGAGGATCAGGCTGAGGGTCTCAAGGTAGCTGGGGTAGCTCTTGGGGAAGACGGCGGTGTCGAGGGTCCAGCGGTCGTGGCCGGTGTCTTCGTAGCGGATGGGGTAGGGCGAGACGCGGCAGCTACGGCCGCTGGCATCCAGCTCGACCTCGACGAATAGGGCACGGTTGCGCAGGCCGATGCGGCTCTGGAAGGCGGCGCCAGCGGCGAGCGACAGCATGTGCTTGTAGGGGCTGGCCAGCCACTCGGCCTCGTTGTCGTGCAGGTGACCGCGCAGGAGGAAGTGGCAGTTCTGCTGCAGCAGCTCTTTGATCAGGCGCTGCTCGACCTCGGATAGGTAACTAAACGGGTGGTGGATCAGCGCGATCCGTAGCTGTGCGGTGGCGATGCGCTTGAGGCCTTCGCGCAGCAGCGGCTCGCCGACGAACAGCTTGCCGGAGTCGGCGTCGTCCTGAGCGAACAGCGCCGAGTTGAGGGGCAGGATGCCAAGCGTCACATCGCGCACGCGCAGCGTCTCGGCGGCGGCGGTGGCATGGCCGGGGGCGACCTGACGCGGCGGCTCGCTGCCGCTGTGGTTGGCGGCGTAAAAGCGGTTGTAAAAGGCGCACCAGGCTTCGAGCTTGCGCAGGTGCAGGCGCTCGGCGCTCGGCTGGAAGTAGGCCAGGGCATCGTCGTGCGAGCCGAGCGTGCGCGAGAGCTGAGCACCGCGGCGGCGATCGGCATCGTGGTTGCCGGGCACCATCAGCACCGCTGAGCGGGGCAGCGACAGCGTCGTGCACAGGCGCGCCAGGAAGGCCTCGGCCAGCCCGTACTCGGCGGCACTGCCGGAGTAGGCGATATCGCCGGTGATGAACACCAGATCGACGCCGCGGCCGTGCCGCTGCATATCGGTCAGGGTGTTAAGCAGCGACTCCAGGACGATGCCGGCGCCCTGCAGCTGGGCCTTTTCCGAGAAGTGAAAGTCAGACAGGTGCAGCCAGCGCACCGAGCGCGGGCTGTGCAGCGCCGGAATGGCAAAGCTCTGCGAGGGGCTGTGCGCGATGCCCGGGGACGAGATCGGGGCGTGCAGATCGCTGCTGCGCGCGGCGGGCAGCGACTCGACGGTGCGGCGCAGGAGGAGCTCGATGGCGTGGCTGCGCGGCACGGCGAGGCCGCGATCCCAGCCGATCAGGCCTTCGAGATAGCCGCGGCCATGCTCCTCCCAGGTAAACGCGGCGGGCGCGGTCAGCAGCGACATCAGCGTGTCGCGTGTGTTCGACAGACCGGGGCTGCTGGCCGACGGACGCGGGGCGGCGCCGGTGGCGATCAGGTTGGCATCGGGCAGCGGGCTGCGGCCGGGGAAGGCGATGTCGAACAGCGTGTTTAACGCTTCGCTGCGCGTCGGGCCCGCGCTCTCGAGCACGGCGCAGCGCAGCATGGTGGCAAGCTCGCGCAGGCGCTGGCGCAGGGCGGCGACATCGCTCAGCTGGTTGAGCATCTCGTAGAAGCGATCGCACAGGTCAGGCCAGCCGCCGGTCAGCTCGTCGAGGGTGGTGAGCAGCTCGGCGATCAGCTGACTGTCGGCGAGCGCCGGACGCAGCGCCGGCAGCTCATCGATGAAGCGCGTCACCTCGGGCGTGTAGACCACCTGCACCGGCAGGGCCATCAGCTCGGCGGCCTGACGCAGCCAGGGACTGTCGCGGCGCTCGTTCTTCAGGCTGTCGGTCGACAGCAAGGCAAAGCACAGGCGCGGTGTGCGCCGCAGGTTGAGCGGCGACACCGGCATCAGGGCCTCGGTGGCGTCGGTAAACAGCTGGTACTGATTGCCGATGAACAGCGGCACCAGCACGTGCAGGCCGCTGT
>CAZVMD010000447.1:0-4871 GCA_964628555.1 uncultured Myxococcales bacterium
GTCGAACTTGACGCTGCAGTCGGCGCCGGACATGGCGATAAGGTGCGTCGGGCCGGGATAGCCGGCGGCAAAGACGATCTCGGCCTGGCCATCGCGATCGAGGTCGATGACCAGCGGGGTCGAGATGACGTTGGCGTAGCCGTTGTCGCCGCCGCCGGGTGGCCACTGACACTTCAGCACCGGGTTCTTAAAGTCGCCGGGCGCGAAGGCCTCGCCCGTACACATGTCGTCGTGATCGCCGCGCGGCTTACTGCCCCAGGGGATGCAGACGCAGCCGCTCGCTTTGACCTCCGGCGGGCAGGCGCAGTAGGCGTCGGCCTGGCACTCGTCGTCGCCGTTGGGCTGTGGGCGGCAGGTTCCACCGTCGGGAATGCAGCGGTTATCGACACAGCGCCGGCCGCTGCCGCAGTCGACATCGAGCTTGCACGACTGCATGGGGGAAGGCGGCTTGTTCGGGTCTTTGCCCTCGCCTCCTTCGCCGTCTTCGTCGCCGAGATCGCCCAGCCGATCCGGGGCACAGCTGCCCGACAGGGACAAGGCAGCGATGCCCACCCCCAGCGCAAGGGACATAAGGAGGCTACGTGTCGAGCAGAAAAGATCCCGATGTCTCATAGCGCAGTCGTCGCGCAGGCGGCGATTCCTGTCAAGGCGACAGATGCCAGCCCGCCTGCTCCCTGGCTGGGGGCGGCTCGCGCCGGCCCAGCTCGGTGCAGACTCGGTAGCTTTGCCGGGTCGCTGTGTGGGAGGGCAGAGGTAGAATCGCTGCATGTCAGAACCGCGGGTACGACGCATTGAGGCGCGACCGGTCACGTCAGAGGTCGAGGAGTACCGCACGCTTTCCAGCTTGGCGCTGACCCCGGTGCCCGACAGCCCCGAGGCGGCAGCGCGCGAGCTGGTGCGGCTGAGTCGCTTTCGCGGTCGGCCGGCCCTGCTGCGCGGCACGCTGCGTTTTGGCCGCGGCCTGCTGCTCATTCGCGTCGCTGATCTCGACGGTGATGGCCAGAACGAGATGCTGGTCGTCGATGCCGACCACAACGTCCATACGCCGCGTCGCTACCGCGATGCCAACGAGGTCGAAGGACCGGCGACTTGGCTGATCGGCAGCCATCGCTTCCGCGGTCGGCCGCTGGGGGTGTCGTTCGCCACCTTCGGCGTCTTTAATCGCAAGGAAGCCATCGTCACCTCGATCGAGGAGCACAGCGACGGCAGCGTCTATCGCGAGCTCAAGCTGACCTGCGATGGGCAGAACTGGGACGTCGCTGAGCTAGAGCACCGCAACACCGCCCGCGCCGCTGGCGTCTACGGTAGCGGCGGCGAGATTCGGCTGATCGGCGACAGCAGCGAGCCAGGCCGCGTGCCGGTGCTGCGGGCTCGTCCCGAAGATGGTCGGCTGTGGGTCGAGATCCTCGACGATCGCCAGCTGCGTCGGTCCGGGGACAGCCGCGAGGGGCGCGGCATCAGCTTCCTGCCCGGCGAGGTCGCGGACCTCGTGCTGTGCGAAGACGAGCTGGTCGTGGCCTACACCCGCGGCGGCCTGCAGCGCATCGATAAAGATGGCCGGCTGCGCGAGCTGCTGTTTCCCGAGTGGCGCTTTGTCTGTCTGGCCCACGTCTCGGCGCGGCGGCTAGGCGGGCAGAGTCCGCTGCCGGGCAGTGGCCTGCTCCTGGGCGGCACCACGTTTGGCTACGTCTTTGCCATGGACACGCTGCACGGCGGCGTGCTGTGGCGCATGGACGCCGGCTTCCTGTTTTCGTCGATGACCTTGGCTGATGCCGAAAACACCGGCCGCATCGATCTGGTCCTCGGTGGCATCGACGGCAGCATGCGCATCTATGAGCTGACCGATATGCCGCTTATCGATCAGCGCTGCCGGCGGCTGTACAGCGTGCTGGGCAACAGCGCCGTCGATCGCCTGGTCGGCCTGGCGCCGGCCACGCACGAGTCGCACGCGGCGGTGCAGCTGTACCTGCTGTCGCGCGTCCTTGAGAGCACCAGTCCAGCCGGGCAGGCGGTGGTCGACCTCGTGCGCTGGTTTACCTCGGGGCAGCCGGGCTGGCATCAGCTGCCCGAGCGCGCCCAGCGCGAGGCGGTGGTGACCCTCGAACACTTCCTGCTGCTGCACCTGCCGCAGCTGGCCCGCGACGAGGTCCGCGCCACCCGCACCGGCCCGCTGCCGATGCTGACGCTCAAGCAGATGCAGAACACGCTGCAGGTCGAGAGCCCGCACGTCGGTGATCAAGACACGCGGCTGCTGCTGGCCCGCACCGTGCTCGCGGAGCTGGTCGAGATCTACCTGGGGGCGCCGCGCCTGGTGCGCCACCAGATCGATCGCATCTCGCGCCGCTTGCTGGAGCAGTACTGGCTGCACGCGCAGGGCACCGGCGTCGATGAAGCCGCGAGCAGTGACTCGCCGCCGCCTGAGCTCAAGCGCCTGCTGTCGGTGCGCAGCCTGCGGGCCCGCGAGTACGCCCAGACCCTGCGCTTTGAAGCCGAGCAGCGCCTGCGTCATCTCGCCGATCGCGCTGATCGCGGCGAGCCGGCCTCCGCCTCGTCGAGCAGCGAGGAGCACGATGCGGTGGTGCTGCGCGTGCTGCGCGCCATTGGCCTGATGGAAGAGCTGCGCAGTGACCGCTTCTCCGTCGAGACCGAGCGCCTCGACTTCGCTGCCACGGCCATCGATCCCTTGGCCGGGCCGCTGGCTGGGCCGCTGCAGCAGACTGGGCCGGGCGCTGCATCGGGGGCCAGCGTCTGGCCGCGCGGCTGCTGGGTGGTCGGTGTCGATCGCGCCGCTATGCTGCGCGTCGAGCCACTGGACGCGGCGGCGCAGCGCGAGGCCGAGCTGGGCCTGAGCCCGGGGGACGTCTCAGCAACGGCGAACGGTGCGCAGCGCGTGCCGCTCCTACCCTCGCAGAAGAGCCCGCGTCCGAGCGAGCCCTGGCCCTGGCAGCAGCGGCGGGCTGGTCCGGCGGTGCGGCTGCCGGCCCGTGGCAGCGTGCGCTTCGTCGAGGTGCGTCGGCTGTGGCAGCAGGGTGGTGTCATCTCGCCCGCGGTCATCGTCGGTATCGATGAGGGCGGCGATACCCGCGTCTACTTTTACGTCCTGCGTCCCGACGGTGGCATCGATCTGCGGGCCGAGGCGCGCTGCGGCGGATCAGGGGCCGAGCCGATCGGCTTTGAGGTCGATCCCAGCGGTCGCGAGGCCCTGGTGCTGCGCGTGCCACCGACCAGCGAGCGCGGTCGCACCCTCGTCCTGTCCGTCGAGGTCATCGATGGTCAGGTGCGAGCCCAGGCCCTGCCCAACGAGCTGCTCTCGGTCAGCGCCAACCTCAGCGGCTCGCTGCACGTCACCACCTCACGCGTGACGCTGCGCAAGCCCGGCCAGGGATCGCTGTCCGCCCCAGCCCCGGTCGGCGCTTGCATCGGCGCGCTCAACGAAGGCGGTGAGCTCCTGGCTGTCGGCACTACCACTGGTCAGGTGCAGCTGTTTACCACCGACGGTGACTCGCTGCGGCTGGTGGCGCAGCATCTGTTTAGCAAGGGCATCTCGACGCTGTGCTTCCTGCCCGAGGGGGTGTTTGGCTGCGCCGCGCTGGCCATCGGCACCGAAGACGAGCAGATCCACATCATCGCCATCGACTACCTGCACGACGGTCAGGAGCTGGTGCGCCTGGCGGTCGGTGGCACGCCGCAGCGGATCCTCTGTCGGCCGCTGGTCTCGGACGAGGGCAAAAACGACGGCTACCGCCTGCTGATCCTGCTCCAGGGCGGCGTGCTGGCCAGCTGGGAAGCGCACCCGCAGGATGGTCATCAGGAGCTGATCGGTCGCCTGCTGGAGCTTGGCTCGCGCGCCGCCGGCTCGCGCGCCAATGTGCTGCGGGCGGCGATGCGCGGCTATGGACCGCATATCCGCGCCGTCGCTGTTCGCGAGCTCCTGCAGAGCGCGCGCGAGGGACGCATCGCTGGCTCGATCCTGACCGCGGGCCTGACCTCATCGGGGACGACGGCGAGCGGACCCGCCAGTGCGCAGAGCCTGCCGCCGCCAAGCAAGAGCAGCATCAGCGGTCCGCGCGCCACGGTGCCGCCGCCGGCCCGCACCTCGACACCGCCCGCGGTGCCACGGCTGGGCGGGCCCACTGGCATCGGCTCGGCCCCGGCTCCTGCCGCCGGCACTGGACGAGCGCTGCCCGAGCGCGGGACGCCAGCCGTCTCCAGCGTGCTGCACATCTGTCGCCTGATGTGTCAGCCCGATCCCAGCCAAGATGCCTGGCTGAGCGGCGGCACCCGCCCGGCCCTGACGCCTCCTGCCGGCCTGCCCGCGCCATCGGCCAGCCAGCGCAACGAGCTGCACGATCTGTCGACCTGGCCGCTGCCGCGTCCGCCGCGCCATCGCCTGATCATCGTTCAGATGCTGGAAGCGCTGGCGCCGATCGCGCTGGCTGGCACGGGCAGCGGCGCCGATCAGCAGCAGGCCCGCCTGGCGCGCGAGCTGTGCGCCCGCTTGGTCCAGCTGTGCGAGGAGCCGCTGTCGATCCGCGGCGATCTGTTGCAGATCATCGAGCGCAATATCCGGCCCGAGCACATCGACGATCTGGTCGGCTGGCTGCCTTCGCTGATCCTCAACGACTCGCGCTCGGCGGCCTGGCCGTTTGCCACCGATGCGGCGGCGGCGCTGTTCCTGCGCCATCTGCAGCGCCTCGATCGAGCCAAGATCTTTGACCACAACGAGCCGCTGTTCTTCAAGAACATGGTGGCGGTGCTGGAGGCCGTCGCACCGACCCAGCCGAGCCGCTTCCTGCTGACCAATATCGCGCTGCTCCTGCGCTCGGCGCTGTCGTGGGAGCGGCCGTATCTGGCCGGCGATCTGGCGCGCA
>CAZVMD010000448.1:0-4869 GCA_964628555.1 uncultured Myxococcales bacterium
TGACGACATGCACAACCAGAAGATCTTCGACACCGTGCTGCGCCATCACGGCTTTGGTGTGCGCATGGCCACGACGGGAGAAGACGCGCTGCGCGAAGCGCGCAGCAGCCTGCCCAACCTGATCCTGATGGACCTGTCGATTCCGGTCGTCGATGGCTGGGAGTGTACGCGGCAGCTCAAGGCGGCTCCTGAGACGCGCCACATCATCATCCTGGCTCTGACCGCGCACGCCATGCGCGGCGATCAGGAGCGAGCGCTTGCCGCTGGCTGCGATGGCTATCTCGCCAAGCCGATCTCGCCCAAGCGCTTGGTCGATGAGGTCAAGCGCATGCTCAAGATCGGCTGAGCTCGCGGCTCGTCGCGGTGCGCGGGACTAGGGCAGGCCGCGCACCAGCAGCACAGCGACGAACACGATCAGCAGGGCCAGCAGGGCGTTTAGTCGCCCCAGGCGGCCGGCCAGCGCTCGCAGCTTTTCGGCTTCTGCCGACTGCGGCGCTTGCTGCAGTAGCTGGGTGGCGCGCGGGCCGATGACAAAGTCGTGCACCGCGCTAAGCCCGACGATGGTGAGGAAGAGCAGCAGCTTGACCACGACGATGCGCCCGAGGGGCGACGCGAGGAAGTCGCGGCTAATGAAGCTGTGCCAGCGCACGCCGCGCAGCCAGAGGTTGAAGCTGCCCGAGACGGCGAGCACGGCGAAACAGACCCAGCCGATCTTCGACAGGCGGGTGCCGGTCTCGCGCAGAAAGACCGCAGCCTGCGCCCGCTCGCCGCGTCGCAGCCAAGGCACCAGCACCAGCATCAGCGAGGCCATGCCGCCCACCCAGACGATGGCCGCCAGGATGTGCAGAAACACCGCGAGGACATACGCCAGATGCATGAGTCTACAGCCTACCTTGGCTAGCGTGTGACAGGGCTCGATTCGCTGCTCTGCGGCCGGCGCAGCAGGCTGGCGGCAAAGGCGAAGAAGGCCAGCGCACCGCCTGCGAACAGCGTGTCCCCGATCACGCGCAGCCAGCGCAGCGTGTTCATGAGCGGCGTCTGCATAAACTCCGGACTGCGCGCGTACCAGTAGCCAACCTCGACCGAGGCCTTGGTCTGCAGCAGGCCGACCGGCAGCAGGCTGATCAGCACCATCGCCAGCAGGCCGCCGTTCATCAGCCAAAATGACCAGGCCAGCAAGCGCTCGTTCCACAGGCGAGACGGCGATGCCGCGCGCAAGCAGAACAGCGTCAGCGCCAAGCCAAGCATGCCGTACACCCCGAACAGCGCGGCGTGGCCGTGTACCGGCGTGGTGTTCAGGCCCTGCATGAAGTACAGCGCCACCGGTGGATTGATCATGAAGCCGAACAGACCGGCCCCGACGGCATTCCAGAAGGCGACAGCGACGAAGAAGTAGATCGGATAGCGATACTTCTGCACCCAGCTCTGATGTCGGCTCAGCTGCAGGTGCTCCCAGGCCTCGTAGCCGATGAAGACCAGCGGCACCACTTCGAGCGCGCTGAACACCGCGCCCAGCGCCAAGATCATCGGCGGCGAGCCCGTAAAGTACAGGTGGTGCAGCGTGCCGATCACGCCGCCCGATAGATAGATCGTCGAGGAGAGCAGGACCGCACGCTCCGTCGACTGCGGCTCCAAGAGTCCCAGGCGAGCAAACAGGAAGGCGAAGACCACGGTCGCGAACACCTCGAAGAAGCCCTCGACCCACAGGTGCACCACCCACCAGCGCCAGTACTCGGCGATCGACAGGTGCGTGTGGTGGCCGTAGCCGAGCGCCGCACCATAAAAGCCAGCGATGGCCAGGGCCGACAGCACAAACAGGAACAGCAGGCCGCGACTCTCATCGGGGCGGCGCAGCGCCGGCAGCACGGCGCGCAGCACCAGGCCGACCCACAGGAACAGGCCGGCGAGCAGCGCAATCTGAAAGGCTCGCCCCAGGTCGACATACTCATAGCCGCTGTGACCGAAGTAAAAGCGCAGCGTGTCATCGCCGAAGCGGTTCATGACGCTCCACCACTGGCCAGCCATCGAGCCCGCCACCACCAGCACCAGCGCTCCCAAGAGCACGTGGACGCCCAGGCTCTGCCCCGGGGGATCGCCGCCCCCGATAGCCGGAGCGACGAACAGACCGGCGGCCAGCCAGGCCGTAGCGATCCAGAAGATGCCCAGCTGGGTGTGCCAGGTGCGGGTGATGACATAGGGCAGCCAGCGCGACAGCGGGATGCCATAGAAGCCATCGCCCTCGACGCCGTAGTGCGCGCTGACCACGCCCATGGCGATCTGCACCAGGAACAGCAGCACCACCACGCCGAAGTAAATCAGGGCCGCGCGCTGCGAGGGCGTCAGCCTGGCGTTCAGCAGCGGATCGTCGGCCGGTGGCTCTTTTTCCGTCGAGACCGGGCGTCGGGCGGCGCGCCACCAGACCATCGCCGCGATGCCCGCCAGAAGCGCGATGATGCTGACCCCGGTCCACACCACGGCATCACCGGTGACCGTGTTTTGCACCGCGGGCTCATGCGGCCAGTTGTTGGTGTACGAGATCCCCGGGCTGCCCGGACGATCGGTGCTGGCGGCCCAGGCCGACCAGAAAAAGAACGCCGTCAGCAAGTGCAGCTTCTTTGCATCGCGCTGCGCGCCGGCCGGAATGGCAAACTCGCGCCGCCCTTCCGAGAAGAGCTGAGTGTAGTGGCCCTCCAGAGCGCGGAAGGCGCGGGCTCTCTCGGGGCTTACGGTCAGCGTATCGCTTGCGGCATCGTAGCGATTGCTGCGGATGGTGAGCCGCAGTCGCTCGCGCAGCGCGGCCTGCTGTTCCGGCGGGAGCGCGGCAAAGCTGCCGCTGCCACTGGCCTGTGCGTACTGCTCCAGCACACTTACGATCTCGCGGTGCAGGTAGTCAGCGGTCCAGTCCGGCGCGACATAGCTGCCGTGGCCCCAGACCGAGCCGACTTCCATGCCACCCATCGCCTGCCAGACGTTCTGTCCGGCCGCGATCTCACCAGCGGCGATTAGCTCCTCGCCGGTCGTCGTGACCACTCGCCCGGGGATCGGCGGGGCATTTTTCTGCAAGCGGTGGCCAGCGAACAGCAGCACCGAAAACGACCCGACCAAGACCAGCAAAAGGACTCGCTGAAATGCGCGCGTGTTCCATGTCATGGACAGCTTCCCTCCATCTTGTTGGGTCACAGCAACCCCCGGGCCAGTCTCAGGTTCTGGCGCGAGGGGCACGGTGGTGGTGGGAGGCTGGGCGACGGGCCGGGGGGCTATTTTTCCAGGCGGGGGCGGGTGCGTAGGCTAAACAGCGGGCCGCTGCCGACTAGCTCGCTCGGGCGACTGCGCGAGGCGCGGGCGACGTCGCTCAGCGTCGTGCGCGAGAGGAACTCACAGATGCCGCTGCGCTCCTTGGCCCAGAACTTGTGGGCCGGGCAGCCCAGGTCGGCGGCGCACTGGGCAAAGCCGAGCATGCAGCGCTTGTGCACGATGGGATCGTCGAGGGCCTCGCACAGATCCATCAGCGTGATCTCGTCGGGACGGCGGGCCAAGAGCACGCCACCGCGCAGGCCGCGCTGGGTCATCACCAGGCCCTTGCGCGATAACTGGTTGATTAGCTTGGCCAAATAGGGGCCGGGGATGGCGGTCGCCGCCGCGATGTCGCGGACGAAGATGGGCTCATCGACGCGGGCCAGGTGGCCCAGCGCCAGTACGGCGTAGCCGATGGTTTGGCTAAGCATATCCCTACATCTCCATTTGATGACCTAAAGGTCGTTTAGTCGCGAGAGGTCTAGACTTGTTGACCCAGAGGTCGAAAGTCCTAAGCCGGGCCCGGGGTGGGCCTACGGCGCGTACGACAGACGGGGGTGATTTTGCCGTCGCTGGGCCGAGGATGGCGAGGGAAGTGCTAGCGAGGGATGAAAAAAGCGACGCAAGTACTGCGCCTGCGACAGGGGTCGCTGCAAGAAATGCGCGAAGTCGGCATCGCCGGCCGCAGCTCCTGCGCGACTAGATTGAGCCCGCTGCCGCCGCGCGCATCGCCTGTTCGCCCAGCACGCGCGCCATCTCGCCGAGACCGGCAAAGCGCGGATCTTGGGTTAGGCCTTGGCGGTAGCGGAAGTAGATCTGCTGCACCACGACCGCGGTCTTGAACAGTCCGAAGCAGTAATAAAACAGGATGTTCGACAGGTCGCGACCCGAGCGCTCGGCATAGCGAGCGGCTAGCTCGCGGCGCGACAGGCAGCCAGGCCGGGTCGTCGGTCCGAAGCTGGAAAGGTGCATAGGCGGCGGGTCCTGCGGATCGACCCAGTAACAGAGCGCCGTCCCCAGATCCATCAGCGGGTCACCGATCGTCGCCATCTCCCAGTCCAAAAGTCCCACCACTCGCGTCGGCTCGTTCTCGTCGAGCACGAGGTTGTCGAACTTATAGTCGTTGTGGATCAGCGTGGCCGGCGGCGAAGCCGGGATGCGCGCGGCAAGGTGGCGCATGCACTCCTGCAGGGCTGGCACCTCGTCGGTCTGGGCGTCAAGGTAGCGTCGGCTCCAGCCGCTGACCTGGCGCTCGACATAGCCCTCGGGGCGGCCGAGATCGGCTAGGCCGGCGCGCTCATACGACAGCCCGTGCAGCTCGACCAGGGTATCGATGAAGGTCTCGCACAGGGCGCGCATGGTCGGCGGCGACAGCTCAAGTCCCGGTGGCAGCTTGCGGCGCAGGATGATGCCGCGCACGCGCTCCATCAGGTAGAACTTGCAGCCGAGCACGCTCTCGTCTTCGCAGAAGCTGATCGGGCGCGGGGCGCGGGGATAGATCGGATGCAGCGCGGACAGGATGCGAAACTCGCGGCCCATGTCGTGCGCCGTCTTGACCTTGGAGCCAAACGGCGG
>CAZVMD010000449.1:0-2680 GCA_964628555.1 uncultured Myxococcales bacterium
CATACGCGCATCAGCTACCTGCTGCAGGCCGGCGTGCCGCGTCGGGGACGTCATCCCGAGCTGCCCGATAGCAACGATATGGTGGTCTACACCGCCGCCGACCTCGACGCGGTGCTGGAGGCCGAGGCGGCGGGCAAGACGCCGGAGAACCCGATCAGCGAAAAGGACGAGAGCGGACACGGCACCCACGTCGCTGGCATCGCCGCCGGCACTGGGCTGGGCACCGGCCGCGGCCAGCCGCGCGGGCGCTACGTCGGCGTCGCTCCCGAGGCCAGCCTGTGCATCGTCAAGGGGACGCGCGAAAACGACAGCTTCTCGGACATCGACATCCTGTTTGGCGTCCGCTTCTGCGCGGAGCAGGCCGAGGCGCTGGGCATGCCGGTGGTGGTCAACCTCAGCCTGGGCTCGCTCGGCGGACCGCACGACGGCGGCAGCGCGCTTGAGGCGATGCTCGACGAGATCATGACGGCGCGGCGGGGACCGGGAGCGACGAGCCGGCGGCCGGCGCGCTTGCTGGTGGCGGCGGCCGGCAACTCGGGCAATGACGATATCCACGCCAGCGGTCGGCTGCTGGATGGCAGTCACGACATCGCCATCCGCGTCGAGCCGGCGAACAGCATCGCCGGCAAGACCTCGATGGTCTTCGAGATCTATTACGAGGCCGCGGCGCCGCACTCGACCAGCGGCGTGCCCGAGCTCGCGGTCGAGCTGCGCTCGCCGGGGGGGCGGGTGCTGCGGGCGGCCCTGGGCGACAGCGTGCAGGGCCGCTTCGGCGGTGAAGGCGATGCGATCATCGACAACAGCGACCTGACCCCAGCGACGAGCAGCGGGCCGGTACCGCTGCGCGGTGGCTTCATCCTGCTGTCGTCTGAGAGCGAGAGCACGGCGATCAAGAGCGGTACCTGGAGCCTGCGCCTGATCGGCCGCACGCTGCGCTACGACGTGTGGCTGTCGGACATGTCGGCCGAGGTCAGCGCGTCGCTGGCCAGCCACCTCGACCCCGATGGCTATGTCGAGATTCCGGCCGCGGCCAGCTCGGCGATCAGCGTCGGCGCGTTTCGCAGCCGGCTCGACTGGGTGCGGCCGAGCGGGGCCAAGGTGAGCTACGAGCGCGAGCTGAACCGCGTGGCGCCGTTTTCGTCGGCCGGACCGGTGCGCGACGGCCGCTTTGCTCCCGATATCCTGGCCCCGGGGGAGTTTATCGTCTCGACGCTGTCGATCGATGCCTATCCCGGCATGCCGCGCTCGGTCTTTAGCACCGCGGAAGGGCCGGACTATCTGCAGGCCGAAGACGGGGTGCACGCGGTCCTGCGCGGCACCTCGCAGGCCACGCCGCACGTCACAGGTGGGCTGGCGCTGCTGCTGCAGCTGCGTCCGGATCTGAGCATCGCCCAGGCTCGCGAGCTCCTGCGCACGACGGGCAAGACCGATCTGGCGCTGCCTTCGTATGGTCCGCGGCGCGGCTTTGGGCTGCTGGATCTGAAGGCGGCGGTGGCCGCGCTGCGCGGCAGCCCGACGGCGCTGGGCGAGGTGTCGCCGCTGCAGTCGGATCTGGGCAGCAACCTCGATCAGCTGATCCCGGGCTATGGCGAGGCCATCCTTACCGTCACGCCGCGCGATGCCACGGGCCTGCCGCTGGGACCCGGGCATGAGGTCGAGCTGCTCAGCGATGCCGGCACCTTCGTCGGCCCGGTGCGCTACGTCGGCAGTCCTGGCGACTCGTTTGGTCGCTACGAGCGCAGGCTGCGCGCCAGCGGCCCGCGCGGCACGGTGGCGACGGTGGTCGCTCGCATCGACGGCATCACGCTGCAGCGGCGCC
This sequence comes from uncultured Myxococcales bacterium, assembly GCA_964628555.1. Taxonomy (GTDB): domain Bacteria; phylum Myxococcota_A; class Polyangia; order Palsa-1104; family JAEUJZ01; genus JAEUJZ01. The sequence continues at coordinate 1,820 of CAZVMD010000449.1, forward strand.
TGCGGCTGCACTTTGTCACCGAGGGCAGCGCGGTCGGTGCGCCCTATGTGCTGGGCGGCTGCAGCTATGCCGGACGAGCCACGCCTGCCGCTTGGCCGCTTTCGCTGCTGGCGCTTTCGCTGCTGGCGCTGGTCGCGCGTCGCAGGCTGCCGCTTTCGGGGACAGCGCTGCTCGGCATGGCCGCCGGTAGCTGGCTTGTCGCCTGCTCGGAGCCCGAGCCGGGCGGTGTCGGCAGCAGCCCCGGTCCGACGAACAGCCTGCGCCCAAGCGGTCAGCCGCGGCCGCGCTTCCCGATCGGCGGCGACTACTTCTGGCAGGCCGGCGAGCTCTTAAACAGCCCGTCGGTGCGCATCTATCTTTCGGCGCAGTACGCCGACATCTTCGACGGCCCCAGCCTGGTTGGGCGATCGTCGATCTGCAGCGGCCGGCGCAGCCATCGCACCCCCAGCGGCAAGTACACCGTGACGGAAAAGATCGCCGAGCACCTGTCGAACCGCTACGGCGACTACGTCGACGAAAACGGCCAGATCGTCCAGGCCAACATCGATGCGCTGGGCAGCCCGCCGCCGCCCGGCACGGTGTTTCGCGGCACCAAGATGCCGTACTTTCTGCGCATCCTCGGGGGCATCGGTCTGCACGCTGGCCCGCTGCCAGGCTTCCCCGACTCGCACGGCTGCATCCGCTTTCCCGAGACCATCGCGCAGCGGCTCTACAGCTCTGCCAGCGTCGGGATGCCGGTACTTATAGAGGACTAGCGGAACTCTGTGATAATTCCCTTCTATGTCGTCATCCGCCCCTAACGATCAGGGGGGACCTTTCCAGGTCCCCCTCGTCGAGCCGAGCTCGCCGAGCCTCCCCCCC
>CAZVMD010000449.1:2780-4846 GCA_964628555.1 uncultured Myxococcales bacterium
CGAGCTCGCCGAGCCTCCCCCCCGCAGCAGAGGGAAAGACCGCCAGAGCTCCGCTTTCGTACCGCGGCCGTAACGCCCCGGCGAGTCCGATCCGCAAGCTGGAGCCGCTGGCCCGGCAAGCGACCGAGCGCGGCACCAAGATCTATCACCTCAACATCGGCCAGCCGGACATCGCGACGCCGACCGCTTTTGTCGAGAAGGCGCGGCTAGAGCCGGGGCAGGTGCTGTCGTACAGCCCCTCGGTGGGCCTGTACCCGTATCGCAAGGCGCTGGTCCGCTACTACAACGGCATCGGCATGCCGGTGGCGGAAAACGACATCCTGGTGACGACCGGCGGCTCCGAGGCGCTGCTCTTCGTGCTGCTGGCGCTCTGCGACCCCGGCGACGAGGTCATCACGCCCGAGCCGTACTACCCCAACTACGGCACCTTTTCGATGATGGCCGGCGCCACCCTGCGCACGCTGCCGACCCGCATCGAAGACGGCTTTCGCCTGCCGCCGCCTGAGGCCTTTGCCGCCGCCATCACGCCGCGCACGCGGGCCATCCTGCTGTGCAATCCCTCAAACCCCACCGGCACGCTGTACAGCCGCGAAGCGCTGACCGCCGTCGTCGAGCTGGCGCGGCAGCACGGCCTGATGCTGATCTGCGACGAGGTCTATCGCGACTTCGTCTACAGCGGCACGCCGCTCTCGATCCTGTCGATTCCCGGGGCGAGCGAGGTGGCGATCATCATCGACTCGGTGTCCAAGCGCTTCTCGGCCTGCGGGGCCCGGCTCGGCTGCATCATCAGCCAGCGGGCCGAGCTGATCGACGCCGTCACCCGCTTTGCCATGGCTCGCCTGTCGCCGCCCACGCTCGGTCAGCTCGGTGGGCTGGGCGTGATGGAAGATCCCGGGCCGTTTGTCTCGACGATGATCGGCGAGTTTCGTCGTCGGCGCGACGTGCTGATGGAGGAGCTGCGCCGCCTGCCCGGTGTGCTAGCCCCCGAAGCGCAGGGCGCCTTCTACCTGATGACTCGCCTGCCGGTCGACAGCAGCGAGCGCTTCTGCGCCTGGCTGCTCAACGAGTTCTCGCACCAGGGCGAGACCGTCATGCTCGCCCCCGGCCCCGGCTTCTACCAGACCCCCGGCTCGGGTCGCGACGAAGTCCGCATCGCCTATGTCCTCGGCGAAGCCCCGCTGCGCCGCGCCGTCCAGCTACTGGGCATCGCGCTTTCGAGCTACGCCGGCCGGGCGCTGTAGCGGCGCGCCTCGGCTCAGTCTTCGTCGTCGCCGAACAGCACGCCGACCGGCAGCTCGACGGCATCGAAGGGCTCGGCGCGCACCCGCTCGGGGCGGCGGGCCTGCAGCGACTCGACGTAGCCGTCGTCGGTCAGGCGCAGCACGATGAGCAGCTGCCGCTGGCTGTCGAGCAGCCAGTAGTGCGGGATGCCATGGTCGGCGTAGATGCGGCGCTTCTGCACGGCATCGCGGCGGCGGGCATCGCCGTCGGACATGATCTCGCAGACCCAGTCGGGGCGGAGCAGCACCGGGTGACCGCTCGGTCGCTCGGGCACGCGATCGCGGCGCCAGCCGGCCAGATCCGGTCGCACCGTCTGGTGTCGCGACAGCTTGATCTCGACCTCAGTGGCGATCCACCAGCCTCCGGGCCGGGTCGGACCGTTAGGCTGACGCGAGAAACGGCGGACCACCCAGCTGGAAACTAAGCTCTGACCTTGGCCATGCTCGAAGCTCGGCGCGAGCTTTAGGATCAGCTCACCGTCGAGGATCTCGTGATAGCGGCGGTCTTCGGGGATGGCCGCGAGGTCGGCGAAGGTGGCCAGGTGAACGGGCGGAGTCTGTGAGGAAGCCGACGCCATGCGCGCAGCCTAGCACAGCGCTCGTCGGTCTAGGCTGGGCCGGCCGTCGTCGGGCTTGTGCGTCTGTGCTGTCCGACGATCTTGCATAGTCGAGCGCGGCTTCGCCGGGATATACTCGAAGTTCTCCAACCTTATTCGCGAGGAGGGCACCTTTGCCGCGCATCTTCGTCTCGCAACGGCGGATTCAGCAGTGGACAGAGGAAGGCCG
>CAZVMD010000450.1:0-4783 GCA_964628555.1 uncultured Myxococcales bacterium
CGATGCCTCCCACGAACACAAAGCAGCCGGGCGGCAGGACCGCTGACAGCGCAGCGTCCAAAGCCATGGAGCGAGCGCCGCGTCTAGGCGAAGTCCTGGCCGACAACTACCGACTGGTGCGCGAGATTGGTCGCGGAGCCATGGGCGCCGTCTACCTCGCTGAGGACCTGGCCCTAGAGCGCCAGGTGGCCATCAAGGTCCTTCTGCCCGAGCACGCGGTGCACCCCGGACAGGCCGCGCTGTTCCGTCGCGAAGCCCGGCTCTTGGCCGCCGTACGGCACGAAAATGTCGTGCATGTGCACACGCTGGGCGAGCACCGCGGCGTGCCCTACATGGTGATGGAGTACATCGTCGGCCCGACGCTGGCTTCGTACCTGGTGCAGGCGGTGCGCGTCCACGATGCCATCCCGCTCGACCTGGCGGTAAGCCTGGCGCTACAGCTCTGTCGCGCCGTGCAGGTGGTACACGCGGCCGGCATCATCCATCGCGATATCAAGCCAGCCAACGTCATGGTGGCCCCTGGTCCGCGCGCCATCCTGATGGACTTTGGCCTGGCGAAGTCGACGGACTCCCGCGGGTCAGGCACGCACATCATCGGCACTCCCGACTACCTGGCGCCGGAGCAGATCCGCCAGCGGCCACGCACGCCGGAAGAAGCCCGCCGCTGCGACGTCTATGCCCTGGGCATGAGCATCTATGAGCTCATCGCCGGCAAGCTGCCCTTCCCCAGCGGCGAAGTCGCCGACGTGCTGCGCAAGCATCAGGAAGAAGATCCGATGCCGCCGTCGGTGTTCCGGCCCGACCTGCCCGAGGTCTTCGACAAGTCGATCCTCAAGGCGGTGGCGCGCGATCCCAACTCGCGCTTCCAGACCTGCGATGAGCTGATGGCGGCGCTCATCGCCGCGCATCGCAAGACCCTGCGTCGGCCGCCGCAGCGCGTGCTGGTCGCCGATGAAGATCCGCTGGTTCTCGATCAGCTGCGCATGTGTGTCGAGGCCGCCGCTCCGGATGCCGATGTCGTCATGGTCACCGACGGAGATCAGGTGCTCGAAGAAGCGCAGCGGCAGCCGCTTGGCCTGATCATCATGGACCTCGCTCTGCCGCGCCTAAACGGCGTCGAGGTCTGCGCCACGCTGCGCGGCAACGAGACCACCGGCGATGTCCCGATCGTCGTGCTGTCGCAGCGCAGCACCCGCGGCGATCGCGCGCTGCTGCGGCAGCTTGGCGTGCGCGCCGTGGTGCAGAAGAGCTTGGGTCTGGATGGTCTGACGTCGATCGTCCGCGCAGTGATCAGCGAGCGACCGCTTTAGCGCTTACTTCGTCGCGGTGGGCGGGGTCGGTAGCCAGCGCAGGCGGGGATGGCGAGCGGCTCGCGTCTCGTCCAGGCGACGCATCGCCGTGTTGTGCGGCGCGGTCTTTACCAGCTCAGGGCTCTGCGCCGCCTCTTGCGCAATCGCCAGCAGCGCGTCGGCAAACTCATCGAGCGTCTCCTTCGACTCGGTCTCGGTCGGCTCGATCATCAGCGCCCCCGGCACCACCAGCGGGAAGTACACCGTCGGCGGATGGAAGCCGTAGTCGATCAAGCGCTTGGCGACATCCAGCGTCTGCACGCCGGTCTCTTTCTTTAGGCGCTTGTCGGTGACGACTACCTCGTGCATCGACGGACGCTCCGAGCAGACGGGATAGACGTCGGCGATGCGGGCCCGCAGATAGACGGCGTTGAGCACTGCCATCTCCGTCGCCTGCGTCAGCCCAGCGCCGCCCATCTCGCGGATGTAGGTGTAGGCGCGCACCATCATGCCGAAGTTGCCAAAGAAGCTGCGCATGCGGCCGATCGACTGCGGTCGATCCCAGCTCAGGGTGTAGCCCTCACCGGCCTTCTCGACCGTCGGAGTGGGCAGGAAAGGCACCAGCCGCTCGCTGACCCCAACTGGCCCAGAGCCGGGACCGCCGCCGCCGTGCGGCGTGGTGAAGGTCTTGTGCAGGTTGAAGTGCATGCAGTCGACGCCGATGTCGCCCGGCCGGACCTTGCCGAGCAGCGCGTTGAAGTTGGCGCCGTCCATGTACACCAGGCCGCCCGCCGCATGGATCGCTGCGGTGATCTCGGCGATCTGCTCTTCGAACAGTCCCAGCGTCGAGGGATTGGTGATCATCAGGCCGGCGATATCGCCCTTGTGCTGGGCGATGGCGGCGTGTACCGCCTCGGCATGCAGCAGGCCATCGGCGCCGGTCTTAAGCGCCACGGTCTCGAACTGGTTTAGCGCCGCCGAGGCCGGGTTCGTGCCGTGCGCCGAGTCGGGGATCAGCACCTTCTTGGGATGTCGGCCCTGGCTCTGGTGATAGGCGCGCATCATCATCAGGCCGCAGAGCTCGCCGTGCGCACCGGCCGCTGGCTGCAGCGTGACGCGGGCAAAGCCCGAGATCTCGCGCAGCGCTTCCTCCAGCCGATACATCAGCTCTAGCGCCCCCTGCAGCGTCGAGAGCGGCTGGGCTGGATGCAGACCGGCAAAGCCCGGCATGCGCGCCACCCGCTCGTTGATCTTGGGGTTGTACTTCATGGTGCAGGAGCCGAGCGGATACATGCCGATGTCGATGGCGTAGTTCCAGCGCGACAGCCGCGTGAAGTGCCGCGTGACGTCGACCTCCGAGACCTCCGGCAGGCCAGGCGGCTCAGCCCGCGCCAGGTCGCCAAAGCAGGCGGCCGGATCGACGGCCGGCACATCGCAGGGCGGCAGCGAAGCGCCCGAGCGACCGGGCGTGCCCTGCTCAAAGATCGCTGGCTGATGATGCAAAAGATGGCGCGTCGCCACCGGACCACGGCGCGGCTCGCTGCCGGCCGCGGCGGGCGCTGACGTCGGCCCAGCGCCGGCGGCCTGAGCGGAGTGGTTGGATGTTGCCTGGGTCATGGGCACACCTCGTCGATAGCCGCGGCCAGTCGATCGATGTCGCTCTGGCTATGGCGTTCGGTGACGGCGATCAGGAGGACGTTTTCGCAGTCGGGCAAAGAAGCCAGCCGGAAGCCGGCCTGACTCAGCGGCACGCCGGCCAGGATGCCGCGCTCACGCAGCCGCGCCGCCGTTGTCTCGGCCGAGCCGCGCAGGCGCAGCGCGAACTCATTAAACGTCGGACCCGACACCGCCAGTCGACAGCCGCGCAGGCCCGCGAGGCGCGACTTGGCGTACTCGGCCTTGGCCAGGTTTAGCCGCGCAAGCTCGGTGAAGCCGCGGCGCCCGAGCAGCGACAGGTGAATGGTGAAGGCCAGCGCGATCAGGCCCTGGTTGGTGCAGATGTTCGACGTCGCCTTCTCGCGGCGAATGTGCTGCTCGCGCGTGGCCAAGGTCAGCACGTAGCCACGCCGGCCGTCTTGATCGACGGTCTCGCCAATCAGGCGGCCCGGCATCTGCCGCACGAAATCAGCGCGGGCGGCAAACAGACCGACACCGGGTCCACCCAGCGACGGCGGAATCGCCATGCCGATGCCCTCGCCGCAGACGATATCGGCGCCCAGCGAGCCGGGCGAGGCCAGCACGCCTAAGGCCAGCGGCTCGGCGCAGCACACCACCAAAAGGGCACCGCTGGCATGGGCCTGCGCCGCTAGCTCGCGGATGTCCTCGACGACACCGAGGTAGTTGGGCGTCTGCACGACAACGCAGGCTGTGCTGCTACCGCGGGCCGCCAGCGCTGCAGCGAGCGCCGCGCGATCCACGCGACCGCTTGCCGCAAAGCCGACGCGACCAAGCTGCTCGTCGAGCTTGCCCGGCTCGCAGAGTCCGGCGAGATAGCACTCGACGGTCTCGCCGTAGTGCGGATGCAGCGGACCACAGAGCAGCGTGCCATCGCGGCCGGTCACGCGCCGCGCCATCAGCACGGCCTCGGCCAGCGCCGAGGCGCCGTCATACATGCTGGCGTTGCTGATAAACGGCGGCGTGGGGCTGCCAAGCGGCGGCCCAAAGAGCTCGGACACCAGGGTCTGATACTCAAAGATCGCCTGCAGCGTGCCCTGCGCCACTTCCGGCTGATACGGGGTATAGGCGGTGTACCACTCCGAGCGGCACAGCAGCATGTCGACCGCCGTCGGGATGTGGTGCGGCGTCAGGCCAGCGCCGAGGAACGACAGGGCGGCGCCTTCGCGCAGCGTCGCGCCCACAGAAGGCGTACTGCGCGCGCCGATGTCGCCCAGGTGGCCAAGGAGGGTGGCTTCGTCGAGCGCCGCGATGTCCAGCGGACGCCCATGTCGCAGCGCGGCTGGAATGTGCGAAAACAGCGCATCGATCGAGGGCGCCCCGATGACTCGCAGCATGCGCGCGATGTCCGCTTCGGTATGAGGTATGTATCGCATAGGCTTGCCATTGGCGACGGAGCGCACCGCGACGTCTAGCGTCGCAGCGACTCTCGCCACGTGAAGGAGAGGCTGGGGTTTGGGCTGGCTAGTGAGCGCTGTCGTGGATGTACTTTTCGTACTCCGCGCAGGTCATCAGCCCCTCGACTTCGGCTGGGTTTGCGAGCTCTAGCTCGACGATCCAGCCCTCGTCGTAGCAGTCTTGGTTCAGCATCTCAGGGCTATCGCCGAGCGGCGCGTTGACCTTGACCACCGTGCCCGAGACCGGCGCATAGATATCCGATACCGCCTTGACCGACTCCACCGACGCTAGCTGCGCCTCGCGGGCGAACTTCTCGCCCTCTTTCGGCAGGTCGATCATCGTAATGTCGCCAAGCTGTTCAACGGCGTACGCGGTGATGCCCACCGTCGCGATCTTGCCGTTTACGCGCACCCACTCGTGCT
>CAZVMD010000451.1:0-4781 GCA_964628555.1 uncultured Myxococcales bacterium
CGAGGCCAGCTCGCTTGGCAGGCCGCGGCCGGCGTTGATCAGCAGGTCGTCGTAGCTGTCGTGCCGCGTGCCGCTGCGACTCTCCCAGCGCGTCTTTTGCACCTCGCGGGTCTTCTTTACCGTCTCGCCGTTTTCCGTCACCTCGTAGGTCTCGGTCTCGCTGTAGTGGAAGCCGGCCTGCGCCGTCCACGAGGACTCGACCTCAGCATCGAAGGTGTAGTAGGGCACATAGATGCCGACGAAGCGCTGCGTCTGACTGCGGCCAACCAGATCCGACGGACGGAAGCGCAGCCGCCGCACCCAGCGGCCGATGATCTGCATCGCCTGCTGGCGGTCGACCTTGAAGGGAATCAGCGACTCGGGGCGCAGGCTTGACCGCTGCTCGCCCTGCGACAGCACCGTCGGAGCACGACAGAACGTGCAGTAGCTTGCCACCAAGCCGTCTGAAAACACCACCTGCGCGCCGCACTCGCGACAGCGCGCCACCTTGCTCGCGGGGAGCTCGGAAAGCGGCGGTAAAGCGGCGGGGCGGGGCTGGCTGGCCAGCGCGGCTAGCAGATCGTGCTCGGTCACGCGCAGCGTGCTTTGGGTGGGCGTCTGCACCGCGCGACAGTGCGTGCAGCGCAGCGCGCCCTGGCTGGGGCTAAACAGCAGCAGGCCCTTGCACTGCGCGCAGCGGAAGCTGTGTTGCAAAGTCATCTGGCGGGAAGGCCGGCTCGACCCTAGGCGGCGCGGCGGCGCTTGCGAGTGTACAGGAAGGCCGCGACCAAGGCGCTGCCGAGCAGGCCCCAGGTGGCGGGACCCGGGTGGCTCTCATCGCCCGCCGACAGACGGCAGCTGCAGCCCGAGGCGACCGCACCGCCCAGGTTGTCGGGCAGCACGGGCTCGCTGTCGGTCGGCATCGGCAGATCCAGGCACTGCCCCTGCTTGCACTCTTGGCCGCTGGGGCAGACGACACCGGTGCAGCCAGCCACGCACTCGCCGCCTTTGCAGACGAAGCCGGCGCTGCAGGTCAGATCCTCGCAGCCTTTTTCGACGCAGACATTGGTGCTCTTCGAGCACGCCAGGCCGGGATCCAGGCAGGGATAGCAGTCGCAGCCCGTCACGCAGGCACCGTTTACGCAGGCCTTGCCCGCCCCGCAGCTAACGCCGCTGCAGGGATCGACACAGCGGCCCAGCCGACAGATTTGGCTGCCGGGACAGATCACGCCATCGCAGGCGCCGACGCAGCGATCGCCGCTGCACACCGTGTCGCCCTGGCAAACGACGCCGACCGCGCAGGGCGCGATGACGCAGCGGCCGCGATCACAGGACAGGCCGGTCGGGCAGGGGAACTCGCTGCTGCAGGGCGTGCTGCAGCGGCCGCGATCGCACTCCTGGCCGGCTGGGCAGGTGGCGCCCTCGTCGACCTGGCCATCGCAGTTGTTGTCGAGGCCGTCGCACAGCTCGGTGGGCTGCGGATTGATGACGCGCTTGCAGGTCAGGCCGCCGGCGCTGTTGCACTCGGCGACGCCGGCTGAGCAGACGCCCTTTTCACCCGGCACCGTGCAGGGCTTGCCGCCGCCGTTGCAGGTCAGGCCGGTGAACAGGAAGAAGTAGTCGTTGTAGTCGCCGTCGTTGCCAAACTGGTTGGCATCCGAGTTGCCATCTTCGAAGCCCAGATAGAAGGCATTGGGAATCGTCTTGCTGACGTAGGTGATCGAGTGGACCCAGTTGCCGGGCGTCGGGCAGTTGGTGGCGTTGGTGCAGCGGGCGTTCCACTTGCGCTCGGAAAACTTGGTGGTCAGGCCGCTGCCGGTGACGATGGCAAAGCCGATCAGGCCGCCCAGGTACTTGGGGTGATCCTTGATGCTCTGGCCGGTGATCATCGCTCCCGGGCGGGCGCCGCGCGGGATGACCTCGATGATGTCGGTGTCGGCGGGCTTGGTGGTCGCGTTGGGCAGGACGTTGTACCAGCCCACGGCCATGTCAGACGCCGTCTCTTTCAGCAGCAGCTCGGCGGTAAACGAGCACAGCGGCGAAAACACCTCCGGCGCGGTGTTGGCATCCTCGCGGAAGCGCAGGCCGGCGTCCTTGTCCCCCTGCTTGAAGGCGTCGTAGGTCTGTTTCTCTGAGCCTCCCCCGGCCCGCGAGTCGATGGGCACGATGATGTTGTTCGGCTGCGTCACCGTAGCCCCGGCCTCACCGACGAAAGAAACGACGCTGCAGAGCGCCAGGGCCGAAAGCCCCAGGCGACCTGAGCAACCCAGCTTGCGAGCTACTCTTCTCGACATCACATCCCCCTTGCGCGCCCGGGATTGAAGCTAGCTAGCACAGCCGAGCGCTCTTCCATCATAGCGAGAGCCGTACCGGCTAGGCGGCGCATGCGGCCAGAAATTGTCGTCGGCCGCGGCGGCTGGCTAAAACCGTCCGCGCACACCCAGCGACGGCAGGATCCAGTTAAAGCCGTTAAGCTCGGGCAGGTCAAAGCGCGTGATGTTGCCCTGCCGCGGGTAGGCGATACCGAACACGGCCTGGCTGTAGGTGGCGTTGACGACTTCCAGAAACACGTCGAGCGCGAAGCGCCGGAACAGCCACTCGCGATCGATGCGCACATCGAACTGCACGGTGTCGGGGATGCGGCGGTTGTTGCGCACCGTCCCAGCGCCGTCTGGTGGCACGAGCTGCGTATACGGCCGCCCCGTCGAATAGAAGAACCGCCCGCCCAGCATCAGATTCCACGGCAGCCGCACCTGCAGCACCGTGTTTAGCACGTGGCTCTGGTCGTAGTCGGCCGGGCGCAGGCCGCAGGAATAGGCGCGCTCGGCCCGCCCCAGCGTGTAGGCGATCCAGCCGGTGAAGCGACCGCGCTGCCGGCGCAGCATGAACTCCAGGCCATACGACGATCCGTCGACCTGCCGCATCACCTGCGCCACGTAGCCGGTCAGCGACTCCGGCGGCGGTGAGGTGCAGAGCTGCGGCGTGAAGTCGAGCACGATGTCGTTCGACTTCTCGTAGCGCTGATAAAAGCCGGTCAGCGACAGGAACAGCCCAGCCGGCAGCGTCGCCTCCTGGCCGAGTGCAAAGTGCGTGGCCCGCTGCAGGCCAAGCTGCAGCGCGAAGGTGTCGATCCCCGGCAGCGGCACCGGGAAGCTCGGCGGCTGCTGATAGATGCCGACCCCGCCATGCACCGTCAGCCACGAGGTCAGCAGCGAGCGAAACTGCAGCCGTGGATCAAACCCGACCAGCGTCACCGTCCCCGCGCGGTAGACGTCCAGCCGCCCCGACAGGGTCAGCGTCAGGCGTCCCGGGTGCAGCGGCCCCAGGCTGGCCACCGCATACGCGGCTCCCACGATGCCATCGCGCGAGGTACCAAGTTCCCCTAGGTCGTCGGGCCGGGCCCGCACCGGATCGGTGTCGAAGTTTTCCGCCGTAAAGCGCGAGACCTCGCCATCGATGCCGACCCGCAGCCGCAGCCAGGCTCCGTCGGGGCCGCGACCGATCAGCTGCCGATAGGCGGCGTTGGCCCGCAGGTTCAGCGACAGCTTGCGCACGCCGTTGCCCTGAAAGATCGTCATCTCGTCGATGCCGCCGACCGCCCCGGCCTCTAGCTGCCAGCCCGAGCGACTGCGGCGATACACTGCCTGCAGCCGATGGAACATCACGCGGAAGGTGTTCGACACCGGCATCATCGACATCGCCGACAGGTTGGGATCGACGATCGTCACCTCGTCGAACGAGCCCAGCGCCTGCACCGTCAGGCCGCGCACATCGAGGCGGACCTGGTAGTCCCAGTAGCCGACGTTGACCCGGCTGTCGATGGCGTGGACGATCGGCCCGGGATAGCCGTAGTGCCCCGAGACCGCGATGCGGACATCGCCCGGCAGCCGTAGCTCAGCCAGGGCAGAGATGTCGTAGAGCTTGATCTCTAGCTCGCCGTGATAGCCGTCGCTGCGCGCCGCTCGCGTCTTGCCGTCGATGATGCCGCCGCCGTAACGCCCCAGCGAGGCATCGTAGGCGCCGGGATAAAAGTCGATCTGATCGACCAGCCGCGCGTGTACCACCCCCCCGCCGACCAGCATGTGAAACAGCTGTGGGATGCGCATGCCGTCGAGGAAAAAGCCGTTCATCCCCGGGCTGGCCCCGCGCACCACAAACACCGGCAGCAGCGGCAGCGGCGTCGCCACCCCCGGCAAGAGCCCCATCACGCGGAACGGATCGCCCAGGCTCCCCGGCAGCGTCGTCAGCTCTTCCCCGCGCAGCGATAGCTGCTGCCCCTGGTGCGGTGGCTCGCCGCGGACCGTTGTCGAAAACGCCTGGCGCGAGGCCGGCAGCCGGCGCAGCAGGAACTCGCGCGGAGCCGGGCCGGGCGACAGCGTCAGATCCTGGCGCAGCGACTCGAAGCCCGCCGCAGAGATCCGTATCCGCAGCGGGCCACTCGGGATCTCTACCTGGAACATCCCCTGCGCGTCGCTGGTCGTCTGCGCCAGCTCCGTCGCGCTCGTCGAGCCGGCCGGCCCCGGGGCGGGCAGCGCTTCGATCACCACCGCCGCTCCCTCGACGCGCGTGATCGAGCCACGCGCATAGATCCGCCCGCGCAGCGTCGCCCTGGTGGCTGCCTGGCCCGCCTGACCCGCCACCACGGGGGCCGGGCTCGTCTGCGCCCAGACCGTCGCCCAAGACCCCAGCACCAAGGTCAGGCTCAGTCCCCGCAGCACCGCGAGACGCACCGCCCCCAGCCAGCGGGGCAGAGGCGGCAGCGAACGAGGTACGCACGGCACGGTGCGCACGATAGCACGTCA
>CAZVMD010000452.1:0-4776 GCA_964628555.1 uncultured Myxococcales bacterium
GGCCCTTTTTCCGCCCCTTTTCCCGGGTCTTTTTCTGCCGCAGTTCGACGCGCTGTTCCGCGTCTTTCCCCAAATCCAGACTTACGGACTCCTCGGCATAGCCCTGGAGGACCAGGCGCAGCGACTCCGTGCCTTCCGCCGCTGGATTGTTCAGCGTAAGCGGTGTGACCCCAAGGATCTGACCGTCGCGTTGACGAATCACCATCGCGCCCGCCGGCTGGCTGTTCAGCGTCCAGCGCACGTTCTTTTTCGCCGGAGCTTGCGCCACCGGCTGCTCGACCTTCGGTGGAGGCGGCGGAGGCGGCTGCACGATAACTGGCGGCGGCTTGCTCAGCGTGGTGACCAGCACCACGCCCACCCCAACCGCGCCCAGCACGCTGCCGAGTGCTACGGCGATGGGCCAGCGCGGACGCTGCGGCACCTGACCAGTGGCCAGGCCTAGCGTAGACGGTGCAGCCGGGGCTGGGGTCTGGCCGGCCAGCGACGCCGGGCCGGTTGTTCCCGGCAGCGACCCCATGCGCAGCGAGACCTGGCCAGGCTGGCTTGGAAACGGGACGCCGGCCGTGCCTGGCTGACTGGCGTAGCCACCGCTACCGGGCAGCGATCCCGTACCGGGTAGCGAGCCGGGCCCGGTCTGCTGCATCACCAGACCCACCGGCCCAGAGGTTCCCGAGATGCCAGCGGAAAGCGGGATCGTACCGAACACTCCGCTCATGAAGCCGCCCAGCCGATCGAGCTCGGCGACCACCTGCCGCATCGTTGGCCGCGCCTCTTTCTCCTTGAGCAGCATGCGCATGACAAGCTGCACCAAGGTCTCGGGCGTGCCGGCATCGACCCGCTCGGCCAGCGCCGGCGGCTGATGCATCATGTGCGCGACGATCAGCTCACCGTGCGAGCTACCGACGAAGGGCGGTGATCCCGCCAAGAGCTCATAGAGAATCACGCCCAGCGAGTAGACATCCGACTTCGAGTCGGTGTGCCCCCCACCCCGACACTGCTCGGGTGACATGTAGCGCGGCGTGCCCAGCAGAGCATCGGCCCGGGTGTGCGCCTCGCTGTCCCCCGTCTGGATCTCGGTCAGCTTGGCAATGCCGAAGTCGAGAACTTTGATCTGCTCGCCCCCCGGCACATCGGCGTTGGGGACGATCATGATGTTGTCGGGCTTAAGATCCCGATGAACGATGTCTTTGTCGTGCGCCGCAGCTAGAGCCGAAGCCACCTGCCGGGCGACGCGAATGACTTCCGATGTCGCCAGTCGCCCCCCCACCCGCTTCATCCGCTGGCCCAGCGTCTCGCCCTTGAGGAACTCCATGACGATGTACGCCATGCCGTCGGGGAGCTGGCCATGATCGGTTACCTGCACCAAGCCGGGGTGCTCGATGCGGTTTACGGCCCGTGCCTCATTGACGAAGCGGGTCGCAATGTCTTGCCGTCGAGCCAGCTCGGCATGCAGGACTTTGATCGCCACGCGCCGCTCGATGGCTTCGTGAACGCCTTCATAGACGGCGCCCATGCCGCCCTTCCCGAGCAGACGGACGATGCGATATGGCCCTATGCGCTCTAGCGTCATGATGACAGTCGGAGGGGACTTAACCACATCGTACTTGATTCTCTCGGCGCCGAGCAAGGGTCCGCTTGCCGGCAATACGGTCGAGAAGTGACCTGTTAGGTCCTGTAACGTCGACCTGTAACGAGGACAGGCAGAGCAGCATCCATAAGCCACACCATCCAGCCCCAAAGGGCACGGCGAAACGCCAGACAAGGACCCGCACCATGACGCGACGAAGCTGGTTACAGACGGTGATCGCACTACCGTTCGGCGGCCTGGCGCTTGCCAGGCAGAGCGCTTGGGCGGCAGCGGACAAAGGAGGAGTGACAGTGTCGGTGCAAGACCTGCAGAAGAACTGGCGCGCGCTTCTGACCGCGGGCGCCGATATCGCCACCAGCAGTGCTCCCCTCAACCTGTCGAACGACGAGTGGAAGAAGCGCTTGTCTGCTGAGGCCTATCACGTGCTGCGTGAGCAAGGCACAGAGTACGCTGGCACCAGCCCGCTCAACCGCGAGCACCGGCCGGGCATCTTTGTCTGCGCCGGCTGCGCCTTACCGCTGTTTTCTTCGGCGATGAAGTTCGATAGCGGCACGGGCTGGCCCAGCTTCTTTACCACCATCCCCGGCGCCTTCGTCACCTCGCGCGACACCAAGCTCGGCATGGTCCGCACTGAACATCACTGCGCCCGCTGTGGCGGACACCACGGCCACGTCTTTGACGATGGCCCGCCCCCGACTGGACTGCGCTACTGCAACAATGGCCTAGCGCTGCGCTTCATCCCTTACGTCGCTCCCGACGGCAAGCCCGGTAAGTAGGGGCCGCCACTGCGCGACTTGCACTAGCAGCAGGCGCCCATCGGTGTGGCGCCCGTCGCCGACGCGCCTGGGCTGGGGGCGCAGTCAAACGGCCCAAAGTGCGTCGAGCGATCGCCCAGCACTTTGAAGTGTTGGCGATAGCGGGTCTCGCTCACCATGGCTGCCGTATTGCCGCAGACCAGCATCGGCTGACCGGTCTTAAACAGGTGGTGGTCGTCGAGCAGAAACTGGTGCGGGCTCTCGGCCAGGGTTCCCTGGTAGTACGCCACCTGGCCGTAGTCCTCACAGATGTCTTCGAGGTCTAGCTTGAAGGCGCGAATGGTCTTTGAGTAGAAGTCGATCATCCCCGCGCGCTGCTCGATCTCAGGGTTGCCGAGCTCAATGCGCCGGCTGTTCACGACGCGATAGTCCAGGCAGCCGACTTGCCGCAGCAGGCGACGAAAGTCCTCGATGTACAGCGCGCCGCCCAGGCACTCGCCCAGGACTAGCGGGTCGGCGGTAAGCTGCGGTGGTACGCGGCGCCCCGAAAACACGTCTGAGAAGTACAGCTCACCGCCTGGCTTGAGCACGCGGAAGATCTCGGCGAACACTCGCCGCTTGTCGGGCGACAGATTGATCACGCAGTTCGAGATGACGACATCGACCGATGCATCAGCGATGCCGGCGCTCTTGAGATCCTCGATGTAGGCCTGCACCAGCTCGACGTTCGACTCGGCATAGCCAAACTTCTGTGCGTGGTAGTCGCGATGACGGCGCGCCACGGCTAGCTGCTCATCGGTCATGTCGACGCCAATGACGCGACCGCTCGGCCCAACCAGCTTGGACAGCAGGAAGGTGTCCCGCCCCGAGCCGCAGCCCAGATCGAGCACCGTCGCGCCAGACAGACACAGCGGAATCGGCGAGCCACAGCCGTAGAAGCGGCTGCGCACTTCGTCGTGTAGCTCGGCTTCGATCGGCCGCAGATAGACCGGCATGCTCTCCGCGGTGCAGCAAGCCGTCGTCTGCAGATCGTTCGAGCTCTTGAGCACGCGCCCGTAGTACTCCTTGACTGCTTCGAGGGTGTCGCTAGCGTTCATTCCCATGCCATTTCTGGCCCATGCGGGCCGGTTTGGGATCGTCGTTAGGTCGCGGCTATCGCCCAGGCGTGTTCTTGCCACCATCTGCTGCCGCCCCGTCGCTGCCGTCGCTTGCCGGACTGTCGGACGTGAAGCGCCAGGGACCCCGGCGCGTCGGGCGGTGTAAAGCCTGGCGCAGACGGATCATAAACTCGGCGCGCGGGATCGTATAGAGCCCGAAGCGTTCGATGTGATCGTTTTGAACCTGCCCGTCGATAAGCTCGAAGCCCCAGGCCGCCAGCTGGTCGGCCAGAGCGACAAAGGCCACCTTGCTCGCGTTATCGGCCCGCGAAAACATCGACTCGCCAAAGAAGCAGCCGCCCAGCGACACGCCGTACAGCCCGCCGCACAGCGTGCCGTCGCGATAGGTCTCGACGGAGTGCGCGTATCCCTCGGCATGCAGCGCGATATAGGCGTCGACCATCTCCGGCAGGATCCAGGTTCCCCGCTGTCCCGGTCGCGGCACGCTGGCGCAGGCGCGAATCACTGCCGCAAAGTCATGGTCGGCGCGAACCTCATAGCTGCCGCGGCGCATCAGCTTGCGCAGGCTGCGGCTCACGTGCACCGCCTGCGGCTCAATCACCGCCCGCTCGGGCGGCGCCCACCACAGCAGCGGCATGCCTGGCTCGGGCCAGGGGAAGATACCGCTCGCGTAGGCCAAGAGCAGCCGCGGCACCGAGAGATCGCCGCCAACCGCCAACAGCCCGCCGCGCTGGGCCTGCTCAACCGGGGGAAAGTGCAGCTCTTGTCCGAGCAGGGCTATCGGCAGACGCGGCATCGCGAGAGCTTCAGGATACCGCCGATACGCCCAAGACTGGCAGAGCACGTCGGGTAGCAGCGGCGGCAGTGGCTGGCAGCGCGGCCGCGAGCGCGGCTGTGGCCTGCTCATGGCGGGTCTTGTAGTCGGTAAAGGCCGTGCGCCACGCTGCGAAGCCACCGCCTGCGCGATAGGCTGCGTAGGCTCGCAGTCCGGCCTCCGAGCCGCCCTGGGCTAGCACATACTCGACCCACGCCCAGCGAGCTGAGGTCGGACGTACCTCGGCAATGCCACGCAGGCCGCGACGCAGACGATCGAGCCGCCCCTCGACCTCGGCGATCCCGGCAAACGGCGCCCCATCGAGCGGGGTGTTTCGCTTGGCGACAAATGGGGCGATACCAAACGCCGTGCGCGCCAGCTTCGCAAGCTCCGCTGAGAACCGCACTAGCTCATCGATATCGGCGTCCGTCTCATCGGGCAGGCCAACCATCATGTAGACCTTGAGCGTGCGCAGGCCGTGTTCCTTGGCCAGCTCAGCCG
>CAZVMD010000453.1:0-4761 GCA_964628555.1 uncultured Myxococcales bacterium
TGCTGATCCTGGCCAGCTATCGCGAAGACGAGCGGCCCCACCTGCCCGACGAGCTGCCCGGCAGCAAGCTCTTGCAGCTGCAGCGGCTGTCGCACCGCAGCATCGCCGCGCTGATCGAGTCGATGCTGGGGCAGAGCAGCGTGCGACCGGATCTAGTGGCCTGGCTGCGCGATCAGACCGAGGGCAACCCGTTCTTCCTGGTCGAGATCCTGCGCACGCTGGCCGATGAGGCAGGCAGCCTGCAGCGGGTCAGCACGGCCAGCTTTGTCGCCTCGGGCCTGCGCGGTGGCCTGGCGATGGTGGTGCAGCGTCGCCTGGCCCGCCTGCCCGAGTGGACGCTGCCCGCTCTGCGCCTGTCGGCGATCCGCGGCCGGCGCATCGATCTGCCGCTATTGCAGACGCTGTTTGCTGAGCCGACGACGCCCGGCGGCGAGTCAGACGGCGCGACGCAGCTTGTGCGCTGGCTGCAGGCCTGTGCGGATGCCGCGGTCCTCGATCTGCAGAGCGAGAGCTGGCAGTTTGCCCACGACAAGCTGCGCGAAGGCATCCTGGCCACGCTGTCCCCGCCGCAGACCCAGGCGCTGCATCGCCAGGTCGCGGCGGCGCTGTTGGCCTCGCGATCGCTGTCGGCCGATGTCGCGGCGGCGCTGGCTTTCCACTACCGCCAAGGGGGCGATGCGGCCGGCGCTTTTCACTACGCTCTGCTCGCGGCCCAGGCCGCCCTGTCGCGCGGTGCGCTGCGCGAAGCCGAGGAGCTACTGCGCGCCGCCCTGCACGACGAAGCCGCCGGCAAGCCCCCGCTCCTAGCGCGCGTGCGCGTCCGCCGCCTGCTCGGCACGGTGCAGCTAGCCCTGGGCGAGATCGCTGACTGCCTGACGACCACCGAAGCTGGGCTGCAGCTGTTTGGCCTGTCGCTGCCCAGCCTCAGGCTCGACGTGGCGCGCGGCCTGCTTGCCGCGCTGTGGACGCAGGGTCGCCTGCGCCTCTCCGAGGTGCTGCCGTCGCTGTCGCCGCCCAGCCTGGCGCAGAGGGGGCACAGCCGCGAGGCGCTCGACGAAGCCTACGGCTTATTCGCGACCCATGGCGAGGCCGCTCTGTATCTCTGCGCAGAGGAGCGGCTGCTGTACTGCGCGCTGTGCTGCGTCAACCTGGCCGACCAGACGCAGGATGCGGCGCAGCGCGTCTTTAGCTATTCCGCGATGTCGTATGCCGCCTCGGGCATCCCGCTGCCGCGGCTGAGCGCGCTGTACCTGCGCCGCGCCGACCCGCTGCGCCAGGCGCTCGCCGGCACCCACGCTGAGTACGAGTTCCTGCGCCTGCGCTGTGCCACCTATGTCAACCAGGCCCGATTCCGCGAGGCACTGGCCGACAACCAGGCCGCCAACCGCGTGGCGCGCCGCCTCGGCAGCGAAAAAGGCATCCTGTTTGCGTCGCAGCAGCGGCTGTGGATCGCCTACATGCGCGAAGACCTGCTGCAGCAGCGCGACGGCGTCGAAGAGCTACAGGAGCTAGCGGCCCGCGCCCGCCACGATCAGTTCATCGCCTGGAGCCAGGCCCATGCCGGCACGCTGGCTCTGGTCAGCGGTCAGCTCGACGTGGCCTACGCGCTGTTGTCGCAGGCGCTGCAGGGCGGACGGCAGGTCCACGATCTGTTCTGCGAGATGCATGCCCTGTCGGCGCGGGCCCTGCTCCAGCTCCGCCGCTCGGCCAGCCCCGACGCTCGCTCGGCCTCGGTGGTCGCCAGTCCCGCCGCCTGGGAGTCAGCGCGCGCCGATGCCGACTCGGCCCTGGGACTTTATGAGGCCACGCCGCTCGTCGCCTATGGCCTGGTGCCTGCCGTCAACTACCTCGTCGAGGCCTGCTTCGCCTTGATCGAGCAAGCCCCCGCGGTGATCCGACCGGCCCAGCAGGGGCGCCTGGCTCGCGCTGTCGCCTGGCAGACCCGGCTGGCCCGCCGCCTGAAGGTGGCGCAGCCCGGCGCCCTGCGCACGCAGGCCCGACGCTGCCAACAGCGCGGCGACACACGACAGGCAGACCAGCTACAGCGCCAAGCCCAGGCCCTGATCCTCGCCTGGCAGGCCGCCCAGCCCGACGGAGCCGCCTGACGCCCTGCGCCCACGCCAGCCCGCGCGGAAAAGCGACCAGGCAGCGGAGGATAAGCAGCGCGGTGCATTCCCCATGCACAAAAAGGGAACGAACAAGAGCAGCTTGTCGCCTAGCGGGCCGCCGGTACCAGCGGGACAAGGCGCGCAATCGCGAAGCGCCCCGACGGCGAGAGGTAGTCCAAGGTGAACTGGAAAGGGCCGACCTCGGCGGGGCTCTGCACCAGGGCATGCGCAATCTGGACCGGCGGGCTGTCCGGCCGCAGCGGCAGCAGGTTCCCATTTAGGTAGACCAGGGAGGCGATGCGGTCGAAGCCGCGCCGATGGGCCAGCGGGAACAGCTGACCACGCCGCTTGGCGAGAGCGGCTTGCCGATCCAGGCAGAAGCCCAGTCCGGACATGGTTGGGTAGCCCAAAGAAAAGGCAATGATCCCGTCATCGACTTCCACAATCTGCGGGATTCGATCCCCGTAGTGCTGATGAATCCTCGGCGCCTCTTCGTAATAGAAATCAGCATAATTCTGATGATAGTCAGGCTTGCGATGTAGCGCGAGAAATCCAACCACGACAAGCAGCGCGCAGGCCATCACGGCATATTGACGAATCCGCCCCTCTGGCAGCCGAACCCCACTCTTCTGCACCACCCGCAGAACCACCAGAGACGGGAACAGTGTCGATACCGGATAATACCAATTCCCCTGCCCCCACATATCAACATACAAGATATTATATCCATTTATAAAAACAACGCCGATGGCAGCCATCAGCAAGCAGTAGTCGATTCGGCTATTGCGCGGGTTCAGACCAACTCGTCGGCGGCTGTGGTCGGTACGGTGAACCAGTGCCAGTAAGCTGAGTGGGTACAAGGCGGCCACCACGACCGGAATAAACATCTGTAGCTCGCGATAAGCCACAGCCAGCCAGATCGGGGAATCCAGCTGCCCAGTTAGCCAGACCAGGCGACCAAAGTTTCGCCAGGCGATAAATGGGAATGAGCTCTTCAGGCTACCGCTAATCGGCACCGGACTCTGAAAGTATTTAATATTAATCAGGCAATAGATGCCCGGCAGGATAGCAAAGGATGCACCCGTGATCAGGAACCCCAG
Organism: uncultured Myxococcales bacterium; assembly: GCA_964628555.1. GTDB lineage: Bacteria > Myxococcota_A > Polyangia > Palsa-1104 > JAEUJZ01 > JAEUJZ01. The sequence continues at coordinate 3,209 of CAZVMD010000453.1, forward strand.
ACCGCGGCGCCACTGTCTCTGCAATAGCAGCTCTGCGAAGACGCCGCCGAGCAGGGCGACGGCCAAAAAGCCCAGGTCGAGGCGGGCCAGGGTCAGCAGGCCTAGGCTTAGGCCAAAGAGCGCAGCGTCGCGGTAGCGCGCCAAGGGGGGACGGCATGTATATAAATAGACCGCCAGCCCGAACATGAGGATGGCCAGCGCGCTCTCCATGCCATTGGCATAACTCCATAGCGTGCCATAGACCGGCATGCTGCCCTCTTGATGATTCTGCGCCGCCAGCCGGCTGCCATAGCGCAGCCACAGCGGCGCCATGCCTATCCCGTACGCGCCAATCGGAAAAAGCAGAAAGCATATTGGCATAGACTCCTGTGCGTAAACCAAGGCGCGCCCGAAAAGCCAGATCCCCACCGCAATGCCAGTCATGCCCAAAAGCACAACCAGAAACAGTATCGTAGAGTCACTAATTCCCAGTCGATGCGAGATCCAGAACAGCCCCCCAACCATCACCTGCCACAGAGGGTGAAAGCCATTGGTAGAGTAAGTCTGGTCATAGGAGAATAACCCACGATCCGATAGATTTCGCCCCACCGTCAGATAGTAAAACGCATCGGCCGCGAAATAGTGAAAGGGCGTACTCCGCCCTGAAAGCACAAGGTCACAGACGACTGGCCCACAGAATAAGAGGATAGTTAGGGCGATCAGCCGCCGCGTACTCAATTCTGTTTTTGGCTCTGCTGCAGCTGTCACGAGGATCCTCTCATTGGGATGGCCGTATGCGTGAATCGGTAGCTGACCAAGTTCCTAGGCGCGGGACACCCTAGCACGGAAACGAAATGCCACTATCTAAATGGTAGACCGCAGCCGATCGTGCGCTTGCCTGCCTGTCCTGCGTATAATCCACTGGGCGACGAGATCGACGGGGGCACGCAGCAGCGCTCGTCGGCGTTACTTGCAGAAGGAAGGCGTTAGATGCTCAGGGATGGGCAGGTTCTCGCGGGGCGCTTTGCAGTCGAACAGCTAGCCGGCATGGGAGGCATGGGGGCGGTTTATCGCGCATCTGACCTACAGACCGGCCAGCCCGTCGCGCTGAAGATCTTGCGAACGCAGGCGCACACGCCGCTTGACCCCGCCGATGTCGAGCGCTTCGTCCGCGAGGCCCGCATCCTGGCCGAGCTCCGCCATCCTGCCGTCGTCGGCTATGTCGACCACGGCCTCGCAGCCGACGCGACGCCATACCTGGCGATGGAGTGGGTAGACGGCATCGATCTGGCGCAGCGACTGCGCCAGTCACCCCTGCCGCTGCGACAGTCGGTGGCACTGGTGCGCTGCGTAGCCGACGCACTCTCCGGCGCCCACGAGCGCGGCATCGTGCATCGCGACATCAAGCCCGCCAACCTGCTCCTGCGGGGCGGCGAGGCAGAGCGAGTCGTACTCCTCGACTTCGGCATCGCCCGCCACGGCCGCTCAACCACAGCCCGCATGACGGGGACAGGGTTTTTGGTGGGGACGCTATAAACCAATACAACGACCTCCCTACGGAGGTCGTACATGGC
>CAZVMD010000454.1:0-4755 GCA_964628555.1 uncultured Myxococcales bacterium
AACAGACTTCAGAGCATGAGCAAGGCCGCTGCTTTGAAGGCGCTCGGACAGCGCGGGGTGCAGGCGCAGCCGGGGAGGCTGGCGGAGGGGGACCTGGGTGGGGCGCCGCTACACGCAGGGTTCGCGCGTCTGTGCTGGCAGGCGATCCCGCCGTTTTGGGGGCTGGTGCTGGGCGGAACCACGCTGGCCTGGGCGTTATTGCACACCCCCTGGCTGGCCGTGTTCGGACACATCGTGGCGCTGACGGCGATCTTTCATCTGTGGCATGTGGTGCTGCACGACCCGCGCAGCGGTCCGCTGTACCGCCAGCATCAGCGCCACCATCAGATCCACAGCGGTCGCGGCTTTCTCTCTGCGCACTACCACAGCGACGAGGGCCTGCTGCAAGAGCTGACGCTGTTTGGCGCCGCGGCGCTCCTGCTCGGTGCCTTGGCGCTGCTCGGTAGCTCGGGTCGCACCCTCTGCACCTGTGCCGTCGCTTCGCTGGCGCTTGTCGTCGGGGGAGGCTGGCTGCACCGCGCCATGCACGTCGCGGACTCGGGGCTCGGTCGCTGCGGCTGGTTTCGCCTGCTGCGCCGCTTGCACTTGCAGCACCACGTCGATCCCAGCAGCAACCTTGGCATCATCGAGTGCGGGCTCGATGCGCTCAAGGGCAGCCTGCGTCTGCCGCGGCGGTCTGGGCGACCCGTGCCCCGGGGCTGAGCCGTGGAAGGGACCTGGACAGAGAGAGGCCCCGCGCGGGGAGGGCTTCAGGGCGCAGAGCGGCTGGCTGGCGGGGCGGCCACGGCGAGGGCGCGGTCGCTCTGACCACAGGCAGAGTAGGCGCGTGACAGCACCGCGCGGCCGATGTCGCTGACCGCTAGGCTGGGCCCAGAGGCGTCAGCCAGGCGACAAGCCGTCGCGTGATCCTGCGCGGCGGTTGCCGCTTCGATGGCCAGGAGGGTCGCTTCGCTGCTCGGGTTCGCAGCCCGGTTGTCTTGCGCCAGCTTTAGCGCGTAGGCGGGCTGGGCTCCGGCCTGCAGGTAGAAGCGGGCGGCATGCGACAAAAACGCCCGCGGATGGGCTCGCAGCAGCGTCTGGTACTGCTGCGCCGCCGCGGCGATAAGCGGCTTGGCCTCGGCGCCTCGCCCTAGCTCTTGCAGCAGCCCAGCCAGCTGTCCTTTGTACTCGGGATCTTCGGCCGACTGGGTCAGCTCCTGCAGCAGGGCCAGCGCCTGGGCCTTCTGACCACGCGCCGAGAGCGCGGCTGCGAGGTGCGAGGTGGCGGGGGCGTAGCCCGGCAGGCGAGCGACGGCGGCGGCAAAGAACTCTTCGGCGCGAGTGCGGCGACCGGCGCGCTCCCACATCAGGCCGTTCTGCAGATAAAGCCAGGCCAAGGGAAACGGCGAGACATCGCGAAAATAGTGCTGCGCCTCGGTGTACAGCGCCTGTGCCGCCTCCCACTCGCCGCGATCGGCAAGCAGGCCGGCCTCAGCCCCCAGCCCAGCGAGATCCGGGGCCTTGCGTCGCTGCGCGCGATAGCCAGCCAGAGCCGCCTCGGACTTGCCTTGCGCCACCCACAGCGACAGGCGCAGGCGCTCGACGTTGGACTGGAGCTCAGGGTCAAGCTTCTCGGCCGCCGCCAGATCGGCTTCGGCCGCGTCAAACTCGTGAAAAACGAGCCGCACCAGGGCTCGGGCAAAGTGCGCTGCGGCCTCTTTGGGGGCCTGGGCAAACAGGCTGTCGGCCTCCGCCGCGGCGCGATCGTAGTCCGATAGGGTGCCGCGATACTGCGCTCGCGAGCACAACAGCTGGATTAGGCGGGCGCGCGTGCCGGCGTCGGTCGGCTGCTGCTCGGCTAGCTGGCGCGCGGTGTTCAAGCTGCCCTCTAGGTTGCCAAGCGCGATCTGGCCATCGGTGGTCGCTAGCTCGTCCTGGCTGAGCGGAGCGTGGCTGGGGGGCGGCCGCGGCGCGGCTCGGGGCGCGGCACCTGGCGCAGGGGCTGAAGCCGCGGGCGGCGTCGTCGGGGATCGCGCCACACGCTCAGATGGACAGCCGGCGAGGAGGAGCAGCGGCAGAAGGACGGTGGTTCGCAGGTGCATCGTCGTTGCGAGTCCTTGGCTCGGGCTGCGCAGGAGCCCTGCGCAGGAAAGAGGGAGGCCGCCCCCCCGTCCGCAGCCCGGCGAACGGGGGAGCACTCGGCGGCTCGGCTGCGAAAACAGCCGCCACCTGGCCCGCTTACAGCGGGTTGGCGAAGAACGGGAACGTCGCCGAAGGCGCGGTGCTCTGGGCAATGTTGTCGCTAGTCATCGTACCGATGAGCGCGCCGTAGGTCGCGTCGATGGTGTCGATCGACAGCGTGCGTCCGCCGCACTCGGTGTTGGTCATGATGCCCAGTGCGTTGACCTCGACGCCCAGATAGGCTGCGCAGCTGGTGCGGGTGGTGTCGACCTGCAGGACGTCGGCGGCCAGCAAACCGGCGAGCGGTGTGTAGGGGTTGGCGCCGCTGAACGCCAGCTGGTTGCCGCAGTTGCCGTTGTCCAGGCCGTCGAGGATGGCCAGGTTCATCTTGATGGCGGGCGTCCAGTTAGCCGCCCACATCGTCGGATCACTGTCGGTGTTGTAGCGAGTCTTGGTGATTTCACTGCTCTCTGCGTTGCCGGCCGGATAGATGTCATAGGGGTTGGTCAGCGCGGTATTCACCGCCGGGCGCCCCATGCGATCAATCTGTACGCCCAGCGTCGGCACGGCGGGGTTTTCGCACATGCCATTGCTGCGGTTGCAGACCTGCCCAAAGGCGCAGTTCACCGTGGAGCACAGATCCTTGGCGACGCACATGCCGGTCGCGCCGTCGCAGATCTGGCCGCCCGAGCAGGCGCTGGCGGCGCAGCGATCCGAGGTCTTGCAGGTGCCGCTGGTGCCGTCACAGACCTGGTCGGTCGCACAGGTAACGCCGGCGCACTTGCTGCCCGCCTTGCAGCTGCCGGTCGCCCCGTCGCAGAATTCACCGCTGCCGCAGGTCACGGCAGCACATTTATCACTAGCGCCGCAGCCCACGAGCGTGCTGGCAAGGAGCGCCATGGCCGAGAGAAATAGCTTCTTCATGGTGTGTCTCCTTTGGCCTTAGCCCTTGCGGTAGGTGCCGCCCCAGACGCTCATAAAACCGCCGCCTTTGTTCAGCAGCGTCTTGTCGATCTCGACGACGATGGCCAGCGTGTTCAGCGGCGCAAAGAAGTCGGTGGCGGCCCCGCCGCCCGGGGCCTGTCCCAGCTGGGTGCGCTGCGCGGTGAGCGTTGCATTCACCCCAGCTCCCGTCGGACAGCCGTTGGCATTGAACGCGGCGGCGAGCGTCGCGGCGTTGGTTTTGACGTTCGCGCGGACCTGGTTGAAGCCAAGGAGGTTGAAGAAGAAGTGGTCCTTGCGCGGCCCGGCGTAGACCTTGACGGTGCCGGCGGTGTTGCTGATGCCGGTGGTGGTGTTGGCGTTGCCGTACACAAAGGTGGTGTTGCCGCCCACCCAGCAGCTGATGTACTGGCCGCTGTCGAACCCGCAGACCACGTCCACCGGAGTCACCTGGGTCGCGGCAAAGCTGGCTCGGCTGGCGGTGTGGAACACGTAGTAGGCCGCCGTCGAGAACTTCGAGGCCGCCTTGTCCGCAACCGGGAACACGGTCATGGCCAGATAGACCTTGCTGCCGTCAGAAGACATCCAGGAATACACATCGTTGATATCAGTGGAGGGATCGGTCAGCACCGACGCACCGTCCCGGTGGTCAGCAGCCTGTACCGACGGCGACTGCAGCGCCGCAGCGATCCCAAGCGCGAATAGGCCAATCGTTCTTTTCATCCCTAACTCCTATGTGATGCAGATGGAGCGACCTCCCAGGGCAGGGGGGGGCGTCAGCGCCCCTGCCCCAAAGAGGCCACTGGCAGCCGACACAAGCCGCCAACCAAGCAGTACGAGCCAGCCGCGGGAGCGGTTCCGTAGCGGGGTGACTTCGCCCGTCCTCAGGCTCGTCGGCGTCGGGCGAGCCAGGCCAGCGCCGCGGCCAGGGGCAGCAAGCACCCCAGTAGCGCCGGGGCAGGCCAGCGCCGCTGCGGGCGCGCTTCTGGCTGCGCGGTCGACTCGCTGACCTGAAGCTCGACGACCAGCGGTCCGCTCTCGGCCTGCGCCTCGTCGCGCTGGAACAGTCGCGGCACCGCGCTGGCGGGCGCCTCGGCGCTGATCCGGCTTGGCCCCTGCGTCCGCTGCAGGCTCACGGCCGGCCCCTCTTCGATCCGAAGCTCGATCTCTCCCGCCGGCGATAGCTCGACCTGGTCGCGGTACTGCCAGCTGAGCGGACCTTCGAGCCTGGCCGGCTGCCCACTCGTCTCCGCCTCAAGCTCGACGGCAAAGGCTCGGGCCGCCACCTGGGGGTCGGGCAGCGACAGCGGCTCGGCGTGCCAAGCCAGCCCCGCCGGCTCGCCCTGCTGACTCAGGCGGACACCCACTTCGACCTGCTTTTGCACCCGCAAGAGCAGCGCCTGCTGCTCGCCTGGATCCAGCCGGCCATCGCGGTTGCCGTCCGCCTGTGCTCGCCAGCCTAGTGCCGGCAGGTCGCCGACCATCACCGTATAGCTCAGGCGCAGCCGGGATTTGCTGCGCAGTACCAAGCGGGCGTAGCGGTTGATCGTCGAGACGCCGAAGGTCGGATGGGCCCTCGCTTCGCCCTGCGGGCAGAGCGCAAGCCCGGCCAGCAGGGCCCAAGCAGGTGCGCAGCGCAGGGTCATCGCGGGC
>CAZVMD010000455.1:0-4755 GCA_964628555.1 uncultured Myxococcales bacterium
ATCGACGAGAACATGATCACCGTGCCGATGTAGCCGAGCCACAGGGCAAACGGCGCGCCGGGACGGAAGTCGATGTTGGCCAGCGCCGTCTCGGGATCGAGGTGCAGCGGGTGATCCTCAGGCAGGTACTTGGTCAGGTAGTAGAACAGCAGCGACAGCTCAGGCCACTCTTTGCGCAGCACGATCTCGGCGATGCAGCCGATGGTGCCAAGCAGCGAGATCAGCCACAGCCAGCCGGTGCGGAAGCGCTGCTCCTGCTTCTTGGCTTTGTCGTCTTCTTCCGAGAGGCCCTTGTAGAACTTCTTGGGGTCGAAGATCTCGTTGACGTCGAACATCACCGAGTGCTCGAAGCCCTTCTTGGCGGCGTCGGCCATCGAGTCGGTGCGCTCGGTGAAGGCAGCCTCGGGCGGGATCTCCAGCAGGGCCGAGGTCGGGCAGGCGCTGATGCAGGCCTGGTCTTCATAGCTGACGCAGTGGTCGCACTTGCTGGCGATGCGACGCAGCTTGGCCTTGCGCGGCTTGCCTTCGCCGTAGGCCAGCTTGTTCTCTTTCTGCAGCCGGATCTGGAGCAGCGGCTTCTCTTCCAGATCGTGCATCTCGATCGCGTCGTAGGGACAGGCCAGCGCGCACAGCGAGCAGCCGATGCAGGCATCTTCGAGGATGACGACCTCTTTCTTGTCGTCATCGAACTTGATGGCGTCATACGCGCAGGGGTCGATGCAGCGCTGATCGACGCAGGTGTGGCAGCAGTCGACAAAGTCGAGCGCGCCGAGCACCTTGCCGTTGAGCGACAGGCGCTTGACGCCATAGCGGGCCTCGCAGGCCTTCTCGCACTCGTAGCACTCAATGCACTTGTCTAGCTCGCGGACGCGCAGCGACATGGCAACCGACAAGCCGTGGCGCACGAAGAAGTCGGCGACCAACGAGCGGGCACCGGTATTGGCATTGAGGCGACTGCGGGCCGCGTCGGTGGCCCGGCGCAGACGATCGCCGAAGAACTGGTAGGTGCGCCGCCACATCTCCAGCCGCGCCATCGAGATGCTAAGCAGGCGGACGGGCGTGATGGCGTACACCGCGACGTTGGCCGCATCCGGTGCGCGGTTGTCGAGCGTGATCAGATCGCCCTCGGAGAACAGGCCGAGGTTGGTCTCGCACATGCGGATGAGCGGGCCGACTTCTTGCCGACGCTTCATCTCGCGCTTTTCGGCTTTCTTGTCACCCGCCTTGTACGCGGCCTGCGCCCGCCGCTCGCGATCGAGGGTCTCGGCGTTGAAGCGGGCCATCGAGGCCTGGCCCTCGACCATCAGCAGCGCGCGGCCCTGCGTCTCAAGCAAGAGGTCGCGGCCCGAGCGCACAAGCTTGAGATCGCCGGCCTTGATGGCGTCGGTGATGAACTGTGGATTGAGGCCATTGAGCAGCGGCGCTTCGCGCACCGCCTCCCAGGCTTCATCGTGCGGGTCCTTGCCCACCGGGGCCGCGGTGGCAGCCGGCCCAGCGGCGCCCGCGCTACCGAAGAAGCCGAGGAACTTGCCGACGATCGTTCCCTCGGTGGGCAGGTCCTCGTCGGCGCTCAGCTTCTTCGGGGCGCTCGGCTGCTGCAAGAACTTGTCGAGCGAGCCCATCATCGTCGCTTCGCTCTTGCGCTGCTCGGCTGCTTCCTGCTGCACCAGGAGACGGCCCGGGTCAATCGGCGTGACCTTGGCCTTGCTCCTGGCTTTTACGTCGGAGACGGGCTTCTTGCGGTTGCCCTTGGCATCGACCGTCCCGCTCTTTTCGCTGGTGATGGTGTGCTCACCGGCCGCCGGGGCCCCGCCTTTGTTGGCGACTTGGGCCAGCAGCGAGGCGACGTTGAGCCCCTCGATCATCCGCGTCGAGTCGTTGTTGGGGACGGGGGCCGAGGCGGCGGCCATGACCGGGATGTCGATCATGCGCGTCGCTTCTTCACCACCGCCGTAGGCCGGGGCTCGCACCACCGGGATGTCGATACTGGGTCGCGCCGGGGCGGGGGGATTGCCGCGCGCACCGGGCAGACCACTGCTGCCGGCGCTGGCTGCTCCGTAGCTACCGAGGCTGGGGGCGGTGAAGGCCACCGTTGCCTCGCCCCCGCCGGGCGGCCCGACCGGGATGGGCGGTGTGGACATCATCACCGTCGATTCGCCTAGGCCCGGTGGGCTTGGGGCGGGCGGAGCCGGAGCCGGAGCAGAGACTTGCTGCCGCCCCGAGAGCGCACTCGCCGCTGGTCGCTGCGGAGCGGGAGCGGCCGGCGCAGGCGGCGTCAATGACACCGCCTTGAACTGGTTGGTCATGCGGATGGGCTTAGGCGGTGGCGGCCGATCGTCGTCGTCGTCACCGGCCAGCGTTCCCAGCGCAGCCTTCGGCGGCGGCGGAGCAGTCGCGGCGCGTGGCGGCGGCGGCGGTGCTGCCCGGGGAGGGCCTGGCTTTGCTGGGTTGTTCGAGCCCGATCCACCGCTAGGCGGAGCCGGAGGGCGCACTGACATCGTTACCTCTACAGCGGCAGTGTTGCTCTACAAACAAGGCTCGGTCGCGCGCAGGACCACTGCGTCGAACTCGCCAGCCTGAGGGAGCCACGATGCCGCAAGGCAGATCTTCGCGTCTACTTTATCACGATTCGCGCTGTGCTTTCGCGGCGGAACCGAAAATGCTGACGTATCGTTACTCCTGCTTTTGCCATGCTAGCTGGCGACTCCGTGTGGCTCGCTAGCCGGCGACCCAGCCGCGGCAAATCTCCGCAAACCGCCGATACGAGGTAAGCTTCTCAATGTCCATGTTTGCCAACCTCACCTCGTTACTGAAAGCCGGGGGCTTTACCCTGGCCGCTATGTTGCTGTGCTCGGTGGTGGCGCTTGCCGTCGCGATCGAGCGCGCGATCTACCTGTGGAGCTTCGCCGACCGCATGCGGGCGCTGTCCGAGTCCGTCAAGCGCTGTCTGTATCGAGGCGCCCTCGCCGAAGCGCGAACTGCGTGCGAGCGCAGTAAGTCACCGCTGGCGGATGTGATGCTCGTGGGGTTCGAGCGGATGGGCCGTAGCTCCCCGGAAGTGCTGGGCGCCGCCGTCGATCGCGAGCGGCAGCGCGTGGCCCTGGGGATGCGCGGGCCGCTGTGGGTGCTGGGCACAGTCGGCGCCACCACCCCCTTCGTCGGTCTGTTCGGCACGGTGGTCGGCATCATGGCCGCCTTCGAGGCCATCGGTCGCAGCAAGCAGGCCGGCATCGAAGTCGTGGGTCCGGGCATTGCCGAGGCGCTGATCTCGACGGCGGTGGGCATTGGCGTGGCGGTCATCGCGCTCTTGTTTTTCAACTACTTCCAAGCCCGGCTGGCCCGCACCAACGTTGAGCTGCGGCTCTTGGTCGAGGAGTTTGTTGAGCTCCTGCGCGAGCACGGCGGCTCGTCACGTGCCAAGGCCGAGGGACCGGCCAAGAGCACCGAAGAGCGCGGTGTCAGCGATGAGGATGGCGGCAAGGAAGCGACGGCCAGTGGGGCGGCAAACTAGCTCGTCCGCGGCCGCGTTCAGCGTAGGCTAAGGCACAAATCCATGGCGATAGGCAAAGTTCCAGGCGAAGGCGAGCTCAGCGATGAGGAAGGCATCTTCGCCGAGATCAACATCACGCCGCTCACCGATATCTTCTTGGTGTTGCTGATTATTTTTATGGTCACTTCGTCGGTGATGGCCGATGCCGGGGCCCGATCTGGCCTGCGCGTCAACCTGCCCAAAGGCGCGACCAAAGAAGTTCAGATCAGCAAGAAGGACCTGACCATCGCCATGGCCCCCGACGGCAAGATGGTTGTGCGAGGGCAGGCTGTCGATGCCGCTCAGCTGCAGAAGCTATTCGACGAAGCGAAGGCGGAAAACCCCGAGACGCAAGTCATCATCCAGGCCGATGAGACCACCCACCATGGGCGCGTCGTCTCCGTGATGGAGCTTGCAAAAACCGTCGGGCTACATCGCTTGGCTATCGCAACCAAGCGCGCAGGTAAGTGAGCGCGACGCAAAATTTGCCCACGTTTACCTGCAGGAAGCCCTGCGACTCAGCCGATGTATTCCTCCACCAGGTGGACGAGATCGTCGCCGCGCTGGGGGTTGGGAAGATAGTCCTGCACACCGTGCTGCGACGCCTCCATCAGCTCGTTGTGGTCGTCGGAGAACACGATCATGGGCAGGTTGCGTAGAGCGCTGCGTTGACGTAGCTCGCGCAGGAATTCGGCGCCCCCCAGCTGGGCAATAAAGCGCCAGCTAAACAGCACGACAGCCACACTGCGACGCGCGACCAGGGCTCGCGCCTCGCTGCTGTCCATGGCGACCAGGGCCGGGTGCCCAGCTTCTTTCAGGCAGGCCACGACGCTGTTGATGATCGCCGGGTCATCATCAATCAGCAGCACCGTCGATGGAGCAGCCATACCGCTGTCGGAAACTGTCGCGTGGCGCGCAGCCAGAAACACGCTGCCCAGCTCTGCTGATGTGCCGGGTGAATCCATGTGCGACAGATACCTGCATTTACTCCCTATGGTCAAGGAATATTCATACCAGGGTATGTAAGGGAGCATTCGATCAAGTAGAAGGCGCAGGTGCTTGGGAATTGGCTAATAGGTTGGGCCTATTGCGCTGGGAAGGCACTCTTGCGACCGAGACCAGGCCAGCGATGTGGCTTTGGCCGGCGATCTACCGCCCGGTCGCGCCAGGAGTCGCGCCAGGAGTCGTGCCAGGAGTCGTGCCAGAGAGCCCGCTTGGCCTCTAGC
>CAZVMD010000456.1:0-4749 GCA_964628555.1 uncultured Myxococcales bacterium
GGGGCGGAGGGCCGACCTAGACGCCGATGTACAGGCGGTTGCCGAAGTTCGGCTCCAGGTTGGCTTCGAAGATCTTCTGCGCCGCGCTGTCGATGTCGTAGGCCACGCGGCGGAACTCGAAGACGCGGCTCTGATCGTCGTAGATGCAGTAGCTGGCGCGGTTGTCGTAGTCGCGCGGCTGGCCGACCGAGCCGACCGAGATGATGTACTTGTAGCCGGGGCGAATCTCGAACTTCTGCGCCACGACTTCGTGCACTTCGTGGCGCGAGAGCGCGAACGCCTTGCAGAGGTGCGAGTGCCCGACGAAAGTGACGTCGGAGAGCTGATCCCAGAAGGGCAGGCAGCGCGCCGCCTGCTCGGTGGAAAAGATGTACTCGAACTCTTCCAGGTTGATCGGCGAGCCATGGCAGAAGCAGACGTGACCTTCGCGACGCTCGTACGGCAGGCTCTTGAGCCACACCATGTTTTCTTGCGTCAGGATCGAGGCGTGGTAGTCCAGCGCCTGCCGGGCCGCATCGTAGTAGTAGGAATAATCCATGCGTCCTGCCACGGCCGCATCATGGTTGCCAAGGATGCAGAACGCAGCGTGCTTACGCACCAGATCGCAGCAGCCGTTGGGGTCTGCCCCATAGCCGACTGTGTCACCGAGGCACACGAGCTTGTCCACGCGCGCCATGGCGAAGCAGTCCAGGACTGCTTCAAGAGCTTCCAAGTTAGCGTGGGTGTCAGAGAAGAGACCGATCCGCATGCCAGGCACCTAGTTTACTGCGGAAGTCATGCGGGCGGCAATCGACTCGCAGGGATATGTCGTTTTTCGTCGTCAACCAGATGGCGTGTGGCGGCGGCGTGGCTTTACAGCGGCTCTGTCTCTTAGGTTTATGGCGCTCCGCAGATGGCCTATGGTGTTCCGCGGGGAGAGGGGCCTTGGCTCGGCGCCAGAGCCGACAAGTCAGGCAGGGCGGAGCCGGGATAGGGCCCGGGGTCGGGGCGGGCGTACACCCGCAGGGCGCGTACGACCTCGCTCGCCTGTGCGGCGCTCGCGATCAGCTGAGCCAGGCGCTCGTCGAGGAGCGTCAAGCGGGCGGCCAAGGCCGGCGGCCCGGCGTCTTCCCCCGTTTCCGACGTGACGCCTGGCGCGGCGGCGGGCTGCGCAGGGCGGTCCTGAAGCTCGGAGAAGCTCTGACCGATCGCTTGCGACAGCTGCCGCAGTCGCTGCATGGGATCGGCGATCGCCAAGGCCACGTCACTGGCGAGGCGGCCGACCATGGCCAGCTTCTGGTTGCGCAAGAGCTCCGCGCGGGTGGCCTCCAAGCGGCTGAGCAGCAGGGCTAGCTCGGCGTTGCGGCGCTCAAGCTCAGCTGTCCGTCGCGCTACCTCGGACTCGAGCTGGAGGTTGAGCTCAGTGCTGGAGCGCAGGCGATCGACCAGCGATCGCCGCAGGTCTTCATAGATCACCGCAAGCTGCTGCACCGGCGCGATCGCCGCGACGCTCTGCGGGATCGGTCGATGCCACTGGCCCTGAATAAGCAGGGCCGTCGCCCGTACCAAGGAACGAAGCGGCCGAACCCAGGTGACAAGCATGGCGATCACCACACTTAGCAAGGTCAGACTGGCCGACAGCCCGAGCGCGATGAGCAGGCGCCCAAGTGACAGCCCGCTGCCCCCGGGGCTCGACTCGCTGGGGCTGCCGAAGGTCGCATCGAGGCTCGGTGGCAGCGTGTGCAGGCCCCACAGACCGAGGGCGAAGATCAGCGCGAACCAGGCCGCGATCTGCACCAGCACACCGGCGCTGCTGGCCGCAGTCGGCAGCGAGATCAAGGACAGATGGTCGACCTCTCCGCCTGGAGCAAGCTCGGGCGGCGGCGCAGACGGTCCCGCAAGCTGGGGTGGGGTAGAACGGGGTGTCGGCCGGGGCATGTTCCTGGGCTCTGGAGCTTGTAGATTTTTATGATCTGGCGCGGCTCTGGGGAGCCGCGATCGCCGACGTCTTGGCCAAAGGATGATGGAGAGGACAGGGAGACGGCACAGGAGATAGCGCCGAGAGCGCTTTCAGTTTATAAATCTTTTTCATGGAGATAGAGAAAGTGGCACCCAGTACCCATCCGGTAGAGCACTCGCAGCGTATGAGCCGACGCCTAAAGAGCCTGCTTGGCGGCCTGCTGGCCGGGCTCCTTCTGTGCGCCCCACCGAGCGAGGCACAGGCCCAGAGCTGCATGTACACCATCACCAGTGCGTTTAGTCGCCTGCGCGGCGTCGAGGCACGCTCGATCTCGCAGCCGGTGGCGGATGCCGAGGTGCAGGGCCTGTTTGGTCCGCGCCCGGGGCAGTGCGAAGAGGGCGCGTACCGCGTCTTTCTGGATAACTTTGAGTCCTTCGCCAAAGAGGCGATGCGGGCTCCGGCGGCCTCGCGTGACAAGCTCCTGCGGCTGGCGATCGCCGTCACCCGCCAGGTGCCGAGCAAGGTCCCGGCGCGCGACTTTGACGCCGCGGTTGCACAGTATCGCCAGGTCAAGTCGAACCTCAGCGCCACGGCCGAGGACGTCGGGATGCAGAAGTCGCCGCTCTTGGGCCAGCTGATGGACGCGGTCGCCGCGATCGGTCGCCCAGAGGCGGTGGTTGCGACGGTCAGTGTGCCGCCGCCAGAGACGACGCCGCAGCCAACGGCCGCCGGCGGAGTACAGCAGGTGCGCGTGCCCTCGCAGCCCCTGCCAGGCTGGGCGGTGATCAAGCTGTACGAAGCGCGCGACCTGATCAAGGCGCAGGACCTGCCGGGCATCCAGCTGCGCCTGCAAGAGGTCATCAACTGGATGGAAGCCAGCACCCGCGACGGACGCTAAGCGGTCGTCAGCCCGCCCCCGTCCCGCGCCTCCCCTGTCCCCCGTCTCCTTCAGCTTCTGGCCCTCTCCGATAAGCCCGCTCGCTTCCCCGCTTCCAACCTCGCCAGGCCCAGTCGCCGAGGCGGCCGGTGGATTTCCGCGCTAGCTCGGCACTCGCGGTATAGTGCGCGGCCATGGGTATCGGAGCCGCAAACAATATGTCGTCGACGAGCCGGGCACTTGATGCGGTGGTGCTGGCAGCCGGTCAGGGTAGCCGCATGCGCTCGGGGCGGATCAAGGTCCTGCACGAGCTCGCGGGGCGGCCGATGTTGGAGCACACGCTGCGCCTGCTGCCGGCTCTGGGGGTGCGCAGCACGGTCCTGGTCTTGGGACATCAGGCCGACGCAGTAGCCGAGGCGCTGCGAGCTCGCAGTGTGCAGCCGCCGGGTCTTCGGATCGCCATGCAGCCCGAGGCCCGCGGGACCGCCGATGCGGTGCGCTGCGCCCTGCCTGCGCTGCCCGACGAGGCTGCGGGGACCGCGAGTCAGGTGCTGATCCTGTACGGCGATACGCCCCTTTTGACCGCCGAGCGACTGCAGCTCTTGATCACCGCGGCGCAGGGCTGTGGTCTTGCGCTGCTGTCAGCCCGGCTGGCTGAGCCGCGCGGCTATGGCCGCATCGTCCGCGGTGCCGACGGCCTGCCCCAGCGCATCGTCGAGGAGCGCGACTGCAGCGACAGCGAGCGGCGCATCACCGAGATCAACGCCGGCATGTATGTCGTGCGGAGCGATTTTTTGCGTCGGGCTCTGCAGCGGGTCGAGGCCAACAACGCGCAGCGCGAGCTCTACCTGACCGATCTTTTGGCGCAGGCCGTGGCCGAGGGCATCGGCGTGGCCGTGGTCGATGCGCCGGCCGAAGAGATCATGGGCATCAACGACCGCCAGGATCTGGCGCGGGCCGAGGCAGTGCTGCGGCAGCGCATCAACCGCGGTCATATGGGGCGCGGCGTCACGCTGCGCGATCCCGCCACCACCTACATCGAAGACGAGGTGACGATCGGCGCTGATACCGAGCTTGGCCCCGGGGTGGTGCTGCGCGGTCGCTGCCGGATTGGTGCCGGCTGCCGGATCGATGCCGGCTGCGTGCTCAGCGATGTCGTGGTCGAAGACGAGGCCCACCTCAAGCCCTACACCGTGGCCAGCGACAGCCAGGTGGGCGAAAAGACGCAGCTGGGGCCGTTTTCGCACCTTCGCCCGGGCAGTGTCATCGCGGCTGGAGCGCACATCGGCAACTTCGTCGAGCTGAAAAAGACGCGCTTCGGCGCTGGCAGCAAGGCCAACCACCTGGCCTATCTCGGCGACGCGGAGATCGGCGCCAACGTCAACATCGGCTGCGGCACCATCACCTGCAACTACGACGGTGTGTCGAAGCACCAGACGGTGATCGAGGACGATGTGTTCATCGGCTCGGATACCCAGCTCGTCGCGCCGGTGCGGGTGGGCAAGGGGGCGATGGTCGCCGCCGGCACGACCGTGACCAGCGACGTGCCGCCCGGGGCCCTGACGCTGAGCCGCGTTCCGCAGGTCGACAAGCCGGATTACGCAGAAGCTCTAAGGACGCGGCTGCGACGCAGTAAGCGCTCGTAGGGCCACACCCCGGCGATTCTCGTCGGGGGCGAGCGACTGCGCGGTGGCTTTAGGGGGGAAGGTGAGCGGAGCTGCGGAGGGGGGAGGGCGGTAGCTGGAGAGCTACCTAGGGTCTAGCGGCGCTTCTTGGCGGGCGCCTTCTCGCTCTCGGCGAGGGCGGCCTTGATCATCTCGTCGAACTTCTCGAACGGATAGGCACCGGCGATCTTGCGGCCGTTGATGAAGAAGGTCGGCGTGCCCATGCCACCGCCTGGCAGGCTGCTGCCG
The DNA here is from genome assembly GCA_964628555.1 of uncultured Myxococcales bacterium. Lineage (GTDB taxonomy): Bacteria > Myxococcota_A > Polyangia > Palsa-1104 > JAEUJZ01 > JAEUJZ01. Next base: position 4,730 of record CAZVMD010000456.1, read on the forward strand.
TACTTGAAGTCGGCATCGAC
>CAZVMD010000457.1:0-4706 GCA_964628555.1 uncultured Myxococcales bacterium
ACCGGCATCTCGCAGCTGGCCCGCTTTGCTAGCTTCGACGTCGTCACCGATGTCCAGGGCCAGACAATGGGCGAAAAAGGCGAGACGCTGCCGGCCGGCAAGACGACGGCCGACTTCATCGCCAGCATCATTCCGCTCGACGCGCTGCCGCCGCCGCCGCCGCCGTTTATCCCGCCGCCGATCCTCACTGATCAAGGCTTCAAGAAGGTCACCCCGGGCAGCCTGGTGCGCTTCATGGTCGAAGCGAAGAACGAGATCGTGCGCGAGACGACGCGGCCGCAGGTGTTCCACGCCACGATTCGCGTGCGGGCCGGTGGCTGCGCCAACCTCGACTCGCGCGACGTCATCATCCTGATCCCACCGGTCGCCCCAACCCCGGCCTAAGCCGTCGCTGCGCCAGCCCTCTCCGCGGCCGCGATACCGCCCGCATAGCCTAGGCCACCAAGCACGCCTCTACGCACCCGTTCCGCCCCGTCCACCGACGAGGCGGGATGTCCTCTCTGCGATGCCCGATCTGTCCACTCCCCCGCTGTCAGCCACCCGAAGTAGCGTCGGTTCCTCGGCAGCTCTGGTCGCCCTGTGCCTGGGCCCACTGCTCTGCGGCGCGAGCCCTGACAGCCTGGCGCAGACGCGTGCCCCAGCTGCCGCCCCGCTGGCCACAGCGCCGACAGCCGCCACCCCGCTGCTCTCGCTGGCCGAGCTTGAACGACTTGAGCGCAGCCTGGTCGCCGATGCCGTCGCGCAGCGGCGGGCGCTCTTGGCGCGGATCAGTGCCGCACCCGCCGAGAACCTGACGATCTTTAGCGAGTTCGTCGCCCGGCCGCTGCGCAGCCGGCTACCGCTCTTGCGGCGCTTGGTCCACGCCATCTGGGCGCAGTACCCAAACCCGGAATATCCACGCGGCCCCGGCAAAGACCCGCCGATGTGGCTGGTGCGGCCCGAGCCGCCGATCCCACCCGGCACGCCGCGCAGCAAGCGCCCCAAGCCGCACGATCCCGAAGCCGCGGACTGGCTGGCTGCGCTGACTGCTCTCGATCTGACTGGCCCGAACGCCGATGGCTACATCGCTGAGCTCCCTGCTGAGGAGCTGCGGGCGGCTCGCGCCGAGCTCCTGTTGCGCGTGGCCGTGCTGCGGACGCTTGGCCAGCTGGCTGCTGAAGATCATGGCGATGGACGCCGCGACGCGGTGCTTTCGATCTTCGCCCTTGCCTTTGTCGCCGAGGGGCTGCTGCGTGATGAGTGCGGCCGCACCCTGCGCAGCATCGGCGGTGCGGCGGTCCCGACGCTGGTCCGCATCTACAACGACCGCGCTCGCTATGGCTTCCGCATGCGAAGGTACGCGGCCTATCAGCTGGATCGCATGGATCGCATGCTGCCGCGCAAGGCCATCACTGCGGCGGCGGACGATCGGCTGCGGGCCGAGATCCTGCACACCTATGGCGAGGTGCTGGCCATCGATGCCATCGAGGCAGTGCTGGATCAGGTCGGAGCTTCCTCGCACCGGGTGCGCCGCGAAGCGCGCTGGGCCTGGCTGCGCTATGTCGATGGCCCGCCACCGCCGCCGGCCCCCAAGCGCAAGCGCAAGCTGCCAGGTGGGCGCGAGGAGAGCGAAGAGAAAGAGGACTATCTAAACTATCGCGATATGGCTGTGCTGGTTCTGGGCAAGACCTATCAGGCGGTGCTTGGCCGCGCGCCTGACGCCAAGCTGACGCCGCGAGCGCAGAGCGAGCTCTTGTTTGCGCACTACGATCGACGGCGCGAGGCCAACTTTGCTCAGCTGTTCGAGTCGGCGCAGGGCGCTCTGCAGCGTGGTGAGGCGGGGCGCGCCGTCGATGAGTTCAGCTGGATTCTGGCCAACGAGCCCGATCACGCGCGCCGAGCCGAGATGGCTCCCGCCTTTGCCCAGCACGGCGAAGCCCTGCTGCGACAGGCCGAGGCGGCGGGCGGAACGGACACCGCGCTGCTCGGCCGCGGCCTGGGCCTTTTGCGCGTCGCCCTGCTGCTCGACCCGACCATGGCGGGGGCGCCAGCCCTCTGGGAGCGCATTCACCGCATCGATAGCCAGCAGGCCCGACGGGCTGGCGGCGATGGCATGGCCGATCTGCTGCCGACGCTGGACAGTCACCCGGCTGGACGCGGCCAGGATGCGACAGCGCCCCGCCTCAGCCGCCATCCGCCGGGCTGGCAGTGGGTGGCCTGGACCTTCCTGTCGGTTGGTGCGCTGCTGCTCAGCTTCCTGATCTGGCGCAGCCGCCGTCGCCTGAGCCCAGCGCTTAGCTGGGGGCTGGTCCTGCTGGCCAGTCTTAGCTCCGGCTGCTTGATTCCGCAGGGGCTGACCGAGGACCTGCCCAGCGACGGAGGCACCCAGCTCATCGTCAAGGGTGCTTCGCCGCCGTTTGGCACCATTCACCCCGCCGAGACGCTCGATGGCTACAACTTTCAGATCGATGTCATCAGCAGTACTCCGACGGTGGCGGCCCGGCTTTATGCCCAGCTGCGCGGCGACTGCTGCAACCTCAACATCGAAGACATGAATACGGCGCGCTTCCTGTACTCGGGCACAGCGACGGCGCTCGGCGCCGAAGGACAGCGCTACACGATCGACTTTCGCCAGCCCTTCCCGCCCTGCACGCTGGGTTTCGCAGGTAAGATGGGATATCTTATTCCGGTCCTGGCCACCGGCGGTTTCCGCGACGATCTCAAGCCTTTTAGCCCGGAAGGGATCGGCGAGGTAGACCGCAGCCATTACTGGACGGTTATCTGCCCTTAACGTTTCGCCCTAGCGGTCCGACTTATGCGTAGCAAGCCTCTTCTTCTAGCTGGGAGCCCGGCAGCCTGGTCACACGCGGCGGCAGGACTCTTGCTGTTGCTCTCTAGCTGTGGCGGCGAGAGCACCTCGATCCTGGCCTGCGCCGGCGAGCGCAGCTGCCCGCCGCCGAGCAACAGCCTGCCCTGGGCTGTACAGATCCTGCCCGGGCAGAACACCGCCGGCACCGGGGATGGCAAGAACCTCCTCCTCGCGCAGGACGAGGCTCACCTGCTGTTTGGCCCAGAGGGCGTGGCCAGCCTCCGCCTGCGTGATACGGCGCTGGTAAGCGGCATCGTCACCGACGGAAGTGGTCAGCCTCTGGCCGGTGCCCACATCACTGCCCGCCTGGCGTCCAGCATCCCAGGCCAGAACGACTACAACACCAGCGCGGTGACCTCCGAGATGCCGCGCGGCGCGTTTTCGCTGCGGATTCCTCTCGCTTCCTCACCGACGCTGCAGCCGTATCAGTTCTGGGTGGGATTTGACGATCCCTACCTGTCCAGCCTGTCGCCACCGCTGTGGCGGACCGAGCTGGTCACCGGCGATCGCGAGCTGTCACTGCGTCTGCGGGGTCCAAGTGATCTCGCGGTGGTCACGGGTCGCATCACCAATGCGCTCAACGAAGGCGTCGGCAACCTCAGCGTGCAGGCCTTCGATGACCAGGGGCGCCTGGTCTCCTCGACGGCGCTGTCGCAGACGGGCAGTGGCACGCTGGGCGGCAGCTATCGCCTGCTCATCGATCCCGGCCTCGCCAAGAGCAGTACCGCCGCGCTTAAAATCGTCGTTCGCCCCGGCACGCAAGACCCGACGCTGCCGGTACTGGAGGGCAGCCTGCAGCTGCCGCTGCCCAACAGCCAGAGCCGCGTCGATTTCGCCATTCCGTCGTACCGCAAGCCGGTGCAGTACCAGCTACCGATCCGTGGCGGCCAAGCCACTGGCTACTCCGTCGCCGGCGCGCGTGTGCGAGCCCAGGTCATGCTTGAAGACCAGGCCACGCTCAAGCTCGGGCACAAGGCGTACTACACCGCGACCGGCGATAGCGACGCACAGGGCCTGGTGCGGCTGACGCTGGTGCCCGCCCCGATCGGCGGCAGTAACCTGCTCTATCAGGTCACGATCGTAAGCCCCTCGACGGCGCCCTATGCCAGCGTCAATCGGCAAGAGATCCAGGTTGGTCCCAACGAGGGCCTGCTCGGTTCGGTGGTGCTGCCCAACCGGGCCGAGATCCGCGGCCGCCTCCTCGACGCCTCCGGCCTGCCCGTCCCGGGCACCCAGGTCCTGGTCTCGCGCATCGATCCCCTCGAGCCGAGCGCTGGGCCCGTCACCGGGCAGGTGATCTCGGCGGATGTGCCGCAGGTGGTGACCGATATCGGTGGCTCGTTCTCGCTGTATCTCGATGCCGGCGACGTCGATCTGGAGTTTGTCCATCCCTCTGGCCTGCAGGCTCGCTCGTCGCTGGCCAACCTGCGGATTACCAGCAACAGCCGCGATCTCGGCGACATCGTGCTGCCCCCCGTCACCCTCGGCTCGCTCGACCTGACCTCGCCGGCCAGCGCCCCGGTCGGCGAGGCCAAGCTGCGCATCTTCGAGCTGCCCGATCTGGAGCCGCGCAGCGGTATCGCCTGCGACGGACAGGCCCCCTGCTCCCGCACCGGCCGGCTGCGCGCCGAAGCCTTCACCAACAAGAGCGGCCGGGCGCAGTTCCTCCTGCCCGGCGCCAAAGCCCGCCTCGTCACCCCTTAGCCTCCCCCCGGTCCGCCGCCGAATCGGCAAGTTCTCTCGCTTGTCGTGCTGACATTTCGCCGCAAGTCCCGGAATTCATGGCCTTTTCCGACGGGGGCGCGAGAGACACGAAATTACTAAAAATTACATTTTGGTGACAACTTGGACCGCCGCT